>DASTUE010000049.1:0-7772 GCA_035759805.1 Lysobacter sp.
TCCACCACCGGCTGGAACCCGCCATAGATCATCCGCGCGCCGTCGAACGGCATCGGATTGATCTTCGGATCCATCCGCGGGTCCTCCATCATTTTCTTGAAGGCGGCATCGCGGGTCGCCTTGTCGGGCCATTCGATCCAGGAGAAGACGATGCTCTCGTCCTCCTTGCCCTGCACGGCACGCTGGAAGTCGGTCTGCTTGCCGGCCGGGACGTCGTCGCCCCAACACTCGACCACGCGGGTGGCGCCGTATTCCATGAACACCGCATCGCCGAGCCGGGCGTGGTCGATGAACTTCTGCTTGTTGGCGGTCGGGACTGCGATGACGAAGCCGTCGATGTAGGGCATGACGTTGTCTCCTGGTCTTTGCGGGTGGTTGTCGTGGGGCGACGGGCCACTATGACCGGTGTTGGCGGGTGCGTGAGCGGGGAGGGCAATATCCAGTTATTTCAAGTTATTGAGAGCAGAGGCTCTGGGTTCCCGCTTTCGCGGGAATGACGGGAAAAAGCCGAGTTGTTCTGACCCTGACTAGGCGCGCTGCGGTTTCGCGCGCTTGCGTGTGCGGGGTTTGCCGACGGTTTTGGCGTCGGTGCTGCGGGACTTGGCATGTGCTTCCAGCACGCCGTCCTCCTGCAGCTGCTCCATCCACGACAGCGCGTCGGCGTAGGCGATGAAATGCTGCAGGTAGCCCGGCGCGGCGTCCTGCATCAGGCTCATGGCGCGGTGGAGCAGGGTGCTGGAGTGGAGCGGGCCGGCATCTTCCGGAGCCGAGTCCAGCGATTGGCGCAGCTGGCTGTCGGTGCGGATGCGGCTCCAGAGTTGCTGGAACTCGTCCAGTACCGGCAGCGGTGCAGGGGTGGGTGGAGACGCGGTAGCCACGCTGTCCGCATCCGGACGCAGGCCGGTTGGACCTTGCGAAGCGCCCAGATGGTCGAGCAGATCCTTCAGCGGGCCGGAAGCCGGAAGGCGGGCTTCATCGGCGGCCGGCATTTCCGCGGCCATGCTGGCGGCGTCCATTCCGGCAATTGCGCTCGTGTAGCTATCCACCAGCACTTTGAGGCGGTCCTGCAGCAGTTGCAGCACGGGGCCGTCGTGGCGGTCGGCGCGTTGCGCCAGGGTGGCGATCAGATCGAACTGCAGTGGGTCCGCGCGGTCGTCACCCTGTTCGCGCCAGGTATCAAGCACGGCGTGGATATCGGCCATGTCACCCGGCATCGGGCTGGCTGCTCGTCTTCGAGGTGCCGGTTTCCGACGCACCCGTTTTAGGCCTGGGAATCGGCGCGATCTCCACCCGGCGGTTTCGGGCGCGTCCGGCTTCGTCGTCGTTGGAGCTGACCGGCTGTTCGGCGCCGAACGCGGCGGCGAATACCGAGGAGGCCGGCACGCCCGCGGCGATCAGGCGGCGGGTGACGGTCATCGCGCGGGCGGCGGAGAGTTCGAGGTTGTCGGCGAAGCGGCGGTTGCTGCCCAGCACCGGCCGGTCGTCGGTGAAGCCGCTCACCATCAGGATCTCGTCGCGCGACTGCAGGTACTCCGACAGCGGCGCGGCCAGGCTTTGCAGCAGTTCGTGGCCTTCGGTCTGGAGCTGGTCGGAGTTCAGCGCGAACAGCACGCTGCCGCTGATGCCGATGCGGCCGTTGATGACGGTGACGCGGCCCGCAGCCAGCGGTGCGGCGAGGGCCTGCTCCAGGGTTTTCAGGCGCTGCGCCTCGGCCTGGCGCTGCTTGACCGCCTCGTCCAGCTGGTTCGACAGCTGCAGCTGCACGCCGATGACGCCGGCCAGGATCAGCACGAACGCGCCCAGCAGCACCGACATCAGGTCGCCGAACGCGGCCCAGGTGGTCGCGGTGGATTCGCCTTCCAGCTCGATCTCGTCGCTCATCCGGCTTGGGTCTCGGCCGCGCGGGCGAGGTGTTGCAGCTCGCCGATGATCTGCTGCTGCGACAGCAGGCTGAGGTCGACGACTTCCCGTGCCTGGGCGACGTAGTAGGCCAACTGCTCGTCGCTGCGGGCGAGCGACTTGTCGAGCGCGGTTTCGATGTGCTGCAGGCGTTCGCCCAGCGCCTCGCTCGACTGGCCGAACGCCTGCACCGCCGCGCCGAAGGCATCGCCGAGGCTGGCCACTTCGACCGCGCCGGCGGTGACGTGCGCCGCCGCGGTGCCGAGCTTGCCGGTCTCGGCTTGGATGTGGTCGGTGAAGCGGGCGCCGACGCGCTCGAGCAGGTCGGCGGTGGTGCCGACCAGCGCGTCCACGGCGGTGCGCTGCTCGGTGGAGGCGTGGTTGACCGCGTCGAGCAGGGTTTCCAGCGTGGCCAGCAGACGGCTGCGCTCTTCGAGCATGGCGTTGTCGCGGACCATGCTGTCGGACAGTTTCTGCCGCAGTTCGGCAATCACTTCGGCGGCGGCCCGGGGCGCTTCCGAGGCGGCTTCCACGAGACGGGATATCTCGGCGATGGTGTCGCTCGCGTGGGCCTGCGTCTGCGCCGATATGTCGCCGGCGGTGCGCGCCAGGGTGTCGCAGATTTCCTGTTGCCGGCCGGCGACGCGCTCGCCGCTTTGTTCCCAGTGCTGGCTCAGTGCGGCCGTCATCGAGCCGAACGCCTCGCTCCATTGCGCCAGCCGTTGCTGGTCGCGCGACTCCAGCACCGTCTGCAGTTCGGCATGCGCCTGCTGCAGGACGCTGACCAGCGCGCCGGCGCGGTCGTCGAAGCTGGCGGCGGCGGTGGCGAGTGCCTGCTCGTTGCGGGTCGCCAGCTGTTCGTTGAGGGCTTCCTGTCGCGACAGCGCGAGGTTCCAGGCGTTCGCGGTGTGGTCCGTGCTCGCGTCGAGCCGGGTCGAAACCGCGTCCAGCAGGCCGGTCGAGCGTTGCTCGAAGGTGTCCGCGAACTGACTCAGTGAGCTATGCAGGTCGTCGACGAGGCGGTCGTTGGCTTGCTGCTGCGCGGTCGCGGTCGCAGTCCAGTGACCAGCGGCGGTCCGCGTGGCGGCTTCGATGCCGGCCGCCAGCCCGTCCAGTTGCTGCTGCACGGACTGGCTGACGGTGCTCTGCATGGCCGCGGTTTCGCGCGCGAGGCCGGCCATCGTGGTCGCGACCACCGGTTGCAACGCCGCGACGACGGCCTGGGCGCTGTCGGCCACGCCGGTCTTCAGGGATTGCTCCAGCGAGGCCGCCAGTCGCGCATGGGACGCTTCAGCGCGGGCGTGGAAGTCCTGCTGACCGGCGGTCTGCCGCTCGCTGGCAGCCAGGTTCTGCTGCTCGATGGTGGCGACCATCGTCTGCAGCCGGTCGATCAGCGTGGGCATCAGGCTGGTCTGTTGCTGCAGCAGGCGGAAGGCTTCCTCGCGCTGCCAGGCCTGCGAATGCGGGCGCAGGGTGGTGGCGATTTCCACGTCGAGCTGCTGCACGGCCTGCAGGCGTTCGCGGCGGCACAGCGCGGACAGCAGGCCGAGCATCGCGGAACTGGCCACGCCGGCGATCGAGGTGCCGAACGCAAACGCCAGGCCTTTGACGGGCGCGCCGAGCGAGCCGCGGATCGCTTCCAGATCGCTCGCGCTTTCCAGTGCCAGTCCGGTGCCGCGCAGGGTCGCCATCATGCCCATCAGCGTGCCGAGCATGCCCAGCAGCACCAGCAGGCCGACCAGATACGGCGTCAACGCCGGTCCGGGCAAGGCCACGCGCTCGCCTTCGATCCGCAGCCGCACCGCGTTGCGCAGGCTCGGGTGCAGGCGATCAAGCCAGTCGCGAAGGCCGGAACCGGCGCTGCCCGCAGTTGTCACGGCCTGCGTCAGCGTCGCGCTGGCCTGCCGGTAGCGATGCAGTTCCAGCGCGCCGGCGAGGTAGCCGGCGGCGATCATCAGGGTGACGGCGACGCCGAGCAGGTTGGTGCCGACATAGCCGGCGCCGATCCAGCCGACGGCCGCCAGACCGACGAGGAAGACGACAACCAGCACGACATGGAGCGGAGTATTTCTGGGCATGGGGTTCCGGCTATCGGGTGCGAAGCGCTGCAAGCAGGCCTTCGACGGAGTGGAAACGGAGTTCGAGCTCGGCGCGCAGCACGCTCTGCAGGTCCTGGCGGAAGCGGTTCAGCCAGCTGCCGGGCGGGGTGGTGATTTCGCCATCGCCGGATTGCAGATCGGCCGCTGCGCTCTGCGCGGTGTCGCGCAGGCGGTCCAAGTGTTTTCCCAGCAGGACGGGCACGGTCGCCAGCAGGGTCTGCTCGCGCGGGCTCAGGGTCAGTTCCATGACCGCATCCACTTCCGCCAGCCGGGCCAGCTGCGCCGATTGCTGCGTGAGCCGGTCGCGCAGCCGGCCGCGCAGGCGACCGGTCTCCGCCTGCATGGTCCGCTGCAGGTCGAGGTAACGCTCGCGGAAGACGGGGTAGTCCATTGCGGCATCAGCCGGGATTTTTTCGACCAGCGCAGACACCTCGGCAATGGCATTCACCAAAGCGGTCCGGACACGCGCGCATTCGTTTTCTTCATTGCGATCACAACACGGTGCATCGTCGACCGCGTCGGGGAGACGACCGTCCAGTGCCTTCGACAAGGCAACGGCGCGGTTCCAGTCGATCCATTGGCTCAGCCGTTCCGACAGTGCGAGTGGGGACGGGCGGGTGTCAGCGTCGGCGAGGCGCGCCAGCAGGCGGATGAAGGCCGGGCCGGGGACGGGCGTCCGCTGGGGGGGCTTCGCCGCACCTGGCTGCGGCATGCTTCGCTGCGGCATGTTTGTCGCTGCTCGTCCGCTGCGGAAAGCCGGCGATTTTACACGCCAATGAAAAGCCGGGCCTGAAGGCTGCCGGCAGCGGGAAGGGCCGGCGGCGTGCCGCGCGATTCAGGACAGGGCCGCATTGGCTGCGGTTTCGGCCCTGCTTGTATGCTCGATCGACCTCGCCGACGCTCGTACACGCCCATGAGTACCCGCCCATGAAAGAGTGGTTGAACGCCCACGTTCCGGTCTGGATGGATGTGCTGTCCCATCCGTCGCTGTGGTGGCAGGCGGGCGCGATGCTGGCGTGTCTGCTGCTGGCGTGGGCGGTGGACCGTCGTTACGAGGTCTGGTTGAGCCGCCACCTCACCTCCGGCGACCACTCCCGCGCCGGATTGATGGCGTTGGCGGCCAGTCGCCGGCTGTCGTTTCCGGCGGCGCTGTCGCTGTTCCTGCTGATCGCCTGGGGCGTGTACGCCCAGCTGCAGTTGCGTGGCGCGCTGCTGTGGGTCTCGTTGAGCCTGGCCGTGGCGTTCCTGCTGGTGCGGCTGGCGGTGTACCTGCTGTCGGGTGCGTTGAAGCCCGGCTCCCTGCTGCGCGCGTCGGAGAACGCGATCGTGGCGGTGGTCTGGCTGGGCGTGGCCCTGCACCTGCTGGACTGGTTGCCGGGCGTGCTGGCCGCGCTGGACCGGGCGGCGGTCACCATCGGCGATACCCGCGTGTCGATGCTGCTGGTGCTGCGCGCGCTGTCGGTCGCGCTGCTGGTGGTGGTGCTCACCCTGTGGCTGTCGCGCCTGCTGGAGCGCCGGGTCAGCGAGTCGCGCCATCTCTCGCCCAGCGCCCAGGTCGGCATCAACAAGGTGCTGAAACTGGTGTTGTTGACGCTGGGAACGGTCATCGCCCTGCAGGTGCTGGGCGTCAACCTGGCGGCGCTGGCGGTGATCGGCGGCACCCTCGGCCTGGGGGTCGGCCTGGGCCTGCAGCGGATCGTCAGCAACTTCATTTCCGGCTTCATCCTGCTGGTCGACGGCTCGGTCAAACCCGGCGATGTGGTCACGGTGGAGGATGTGTCCGGCACCCGCTACGGCTGGGTCCACGAGCTGCGCTCGCGCTACATCGTGATCCGCGACCGCGACGGCGTGGACACGCTGATGCCGAACGAGAACCTGATCATCAACCCGGTGGTCAACTGGAGCTACGGCGGCGAAAGCGTCCGGATGAAAGTACCGATCCAGATCAGCTACGCCGACGATCCCGAGCGGGCGATGGCGCTGCTGGAGGAATCGGCCAACGCGCATGACCGCGTGCAGGCCGACCCCGCGCCCTCCGCGCGGCTGATGGCGTTCGGTGACAACGGCATCGACCTGGAGCTGCGGGTGTGGATCAACTCGCCTGAGCTGGGGATCAACAACGTGCGCTCGGACATCAACCTGGCGATCTGGCGCGCGTTCAAGGCCAACGGTATCACCCGTCCGCTGCCACAGCGCGAGTTGCGCGTGCCCGCGCCCGTTCCGCGAGGCGATACTGGCCGGTGACAAGGCGGCGATGACAGGGGCGTGGAATGCGGCGGATAGGAATCTGGGTGCTCTGGATTGTTGTGGGGATCGTGGGGTTGACGGTGTGTCTGTGGACGGTGTCGCGCCTGCGCGGCCCTTCGGCCGAGCAGGTCGAGGCGTTGGCCCTGATGCAGCAGTCGCCATTGCCAACGGAAGGCAATGCGTTCCCGGCGCTGTGGCTGTTGGCCTACGACGTTCCCGAATCGCGCCTGCAGGCGATCGCCGATGCGGATGCGGAGTTTTTTGCCGCGACACCGATGTATCGGCTGGAAGACCACAAGGTATGGGCGAAGCTCGGTACTGCGCACGCGGATTATGCCGATCAGACGCCTTCGACCGATGACTTCGAGCGTTTTTGCAAGACCCGGCAGGAGAACTGCCTCGACAAGGTGCGCGCCGACCCCGCCGCCTACGATGCGCTGATCGAGCGCAACCGGGCCTTGCTCGACCGGGTCGCCGGCCTGTCGCGTTATTCGCACTATCGCTATACGGCGACCAACTCGACCGACATGATGCTGCCGCCATTCCAATTGGCCAGTTATGGCCGGACGCGGGTGGCGTGGCAGTTCGCGCGCGGCGATGTCGATGAAGCGCTCGCGGGAGCCTGCGACGGGGTGCAGACCTGGCGCAGGCTCGGCGCGCATTCTGACTCGCTGCTGGCCCGCATGATCGGCATTGCCTACGCGACCGATGGATACGGACGCCTGCTAGCGGAAATGCTCGCCGAACTGCCCGCATCGCACGAGCTGCCGGCGTCCTGCGACAGCGCATTTTCGCCGCCGGCAGTCGCCGACCTGTCGATCTGCGAGGCGATGAAAGGCGAGTTCTCGTTGGCCGACCATGCGGTCCGGAGCCAGTTGCTGGGCGAGCTGGCGAGATCGCCCTGGATCCATCGGGCCATCGGTTCGCTGGTATTCGACGTCGACCAGACGTCCGCCATGACGGCTGTCATCAATGCCCGGCACTGTTCGGATGACACCAACGCTCAACTGCAATTCGATCAACCGATGGCGACGCCCGAGTCCTCGCTCAACCTGTGGCGTCTGGAATGCGTGGCCAACTTCGCCGGCTGTGTGCTCACCGATATCGCCAGGCCTGCCTATGCCGACTACCAGTGGCGCGCGCAGGACTACGGCGCGCGGCTGGAGCTGATGGCCGCGATGCTGTGGCTGCGCGAGCATGCCGATCCGGACGAGCCGCTGCAGGCGCAGCTGACCCGCCGATGGGAAGCGACCCGGCGGGGTGAACGCGGGATCCGCTTTGTGGAGGACGGAAGCGCGGTGGAACTGCAGGAGTTCTCCACGCGACCCGATCGGGGATGGCGCTTGCCGCTGTTGCCATCGAGGTGAATCGGAAGGTGCTTCGCGGAAGCCGGGAGAGGCCGGTTCCGGCACCGGTGTGAAGGCGGGGCGCTTGCTTCTGCCTGATCCGTGGCGCCTTTGGGCGTCCCGTCGCGGCCGGCGGGCCTTCTCCGCTCATGTCCCCCGGCCTCCGCCGGCCGGCGGAGGC
>DASTUE010000050.1:0-4246 GCA_035759805.1 Lysobacter sp.
TGGGCCTGCAGCGCATGGCCGTCAGCAAGGCGGCGCTGCGTGAAGGCGTGCTCCACGACATGCTCGAACGCGGCGGCGACGACGATCCCCGCGATGCGTCGGTGACCGCGCTGATGAAACGCTACGGTACCGACACCGCCCAGGCCGAACGCGTCAAGGGCACCGCGCTGCGGCTGTTCGACCAGCTGGCCGGAACCTGGCATCTCGACGCCGACGACCGCCTGATGCTGAGCCGCGCGGCGAGCCTGCACGAGCTCGGCCTGGCCATCGCCCACAGCCACTACCACGTGCATGGCGCCTACGTGATCGAGCACAGCGACATCGCCGGCTTCTCGCACCAGCAACAACAGTTCCTCGCGGCCCTGGTGCGCACCCAGCGACGCAAGATCCCCAGGCACGTGTTCGACGCCCTGCCCGACCGCCTGCTGCCGGCCGTGCGCCACACCTCGGCGCTGCTGCGGCTGGCGGTGTTGATCCACCGTGCGCACGAGATCGACCCGATTCCGCAACTCGACGCCCATGCCGACGGCGATCAACTGACCCTGACCCTCGCCCACCGCTGGTTCGATGCGCGGCCGCTGCTGAAGGCCGACCTGGAAAGCGAGCCCGACAGCATCGCCCCGCTCGGCATCAGGTTGCGCATCGATACCGAGTAGGCCGCAGCGCGGGCAACCGCCGGCCAGGCCAGATCAGGACGGATCAGGCCGGATTCGGCTCCAGCTCGGCGAGCGGCTCTGCCCGCGACTGTCCTCCGGATGCGGACAACGCCCCCGGCTTCGTCGCGACCAGGGAACCACGCAAGCCCTGCGCCCGCGCGAGCACCGGCGGCGGCGCCACCTCCTCCGGGGTCAGGAACACGCCCAGCCGCCGCAGCCAGCGCCCCGGCCCGGGCGCCGAAGTGAGCGCCACGAGCGGCATCGACAGCACCAGCCCGAGCAGGACCGGCGACATCCACAACATCAGCGAAGGCGACACCGCATAGCTCCAGGCCGCACCCACCAAGCCGCACGCGGTCACCGCCCCGTAGCGCCGCAGCAGTTCGGACCGCGACAGCGTGCCGTCGTCGCGGCGCTGGCTCTCCCAGCCCGAATCGCGGCCGGCCAGGACCTCGGCCACGCCGCGCGACTGCACGTACATCGTCACCGGCGCCATCAGCGTCGTCAGCAGGGTTTCCACCAGCACGCCGAGCGTGAGCCGCGCCGCGCCACCGCAGCTGCGGCGGGCCCAGGGGTCGGTCAGGGTGAGCAGGAAGCCCAGCAGCTTCGGCCCGAGCAGCAGGGTCATGGTCAGCACGAACACCCACAGGAAGCGCTCGATCCCCTCCGGTCCGGTCCAGTCGGCCGGGGACCCCAGGCCGGGCAGGACCAGGTCGCTCAGATGCAGACCCGAGCTCGCCATCGTGGTCACCAGGCCGATCAGCATCAGCATTCCCCACAGCGGCGCGGTGATGTAGTGGCCGATGCCGGTCAGCAGGTGCCAGCGGCTGACCCAGTGCAGGCCCTTTGCGGGCAGCACGCCACCGTGCTGCAGGTTGCCCTGGCACCAGCGGCGGTCGCGCACCAGCATGTCGGTCAGCGACGGCGGGCCTTCCTCGTAGCTGCCGCCCAGGCCCGGCACCAGGTGCACCGCCCAGCCGCCGCGGCGCATCAACGCCGCCTCGATGAAATCGTGGCTGAGGATGCTGCCGCCGAACGGCCGCGGCCCGGTCAGTTTCGGCAACCCGGCTTCGGCGGCGAATGCGGCGGTGCGGATGATCGCATTGTGCCCCCAGTAGTTGCCTTCGGTGCCATGCCACCAGGCGTTGCCGTAGGCCAGCACCGGCCCGTACACGCGCCCGGCGAACTGCTGCATGCGGGCGAACACGGTGGCGCCATTGACCACCACCGGCAGGGTCTGGATCAGGCCGACCTGCGGGTGGCGTTCCATCGCCATGGCCAACCGGACGATCGCCTTGCCGGTCATCAGGCTGTCGGCATCCAGGATCAGCATGTGCGGGTAGGCGGCGCCGAAACGCTGCACCCATTCGGCGATGTTGCCGGACTTGCGCTCCAGGTTCTTCGGACGGTGCCGGTAGAACAACCGCGCCCGCCCGCCGATGGCGTCGCGCAAGGTCTGGAAGGCCACCAGCTCGCGCTCGCGCAACTCAGCATGGGTGGTGTCGCTGAGCACGAAGAAATCGAACGACGCTTCCCGGCCGGTGGCCAGCATCGACTCGACGATCGCCTGCAGGCCCGCCATCAGCCGCTCGGGGTCCTCGTTGTAGGTCGGCATCAGCAGCGCGGTGCGCGTCGACAGCGGCGGCAGCGGTCCGGCATCGACCAGGCCCAGCCGGCCGCGACGGCGGTAGCCGTGGACGATCAATCCGAACCCGGCCAGCGCGCTCATGAAGCTTTGCGCCACCCACACGAACAGGCAGGCGAACAGCCCCAGGCCCAGCCACTCGGACGGACCGTGGCCGCCGCCGCGCAGGGCCCACCACAGCTGATAGGTCGCCAGCAGGGTCAGCCCCGCGGTGCCGCCGAGGACCCAGGCGCGTCGCCAGACGATATCGGCCGGCGTGCCGGGCAACCGCTGCGACGCCGGCGCGGCCTCGTCGAACGATTGCAGCGGCATCGCCAGCGGTGCTTCCGGCGGCAGCAGAGGCGCGGCGTGCGACGCCACGTCGGCATCGGCAGGGGTCATGGAGTCCATCGGTACAGCCAGGTTTCGGAAAGGGGGGAGCCGTTTTCGGCCAGAAGGCGGGCGCGCAGTTCGACGACGGCGGCGTCCTGCGGGTCCAGTTCGAAGGCGATGCGCCAGCGGCCGGCGATGGCACCCGCGTGGGCGACGGCATTGGCCACGCGTCCGTGGCTCGAGCCGACCTCGGCGCGCGGTGCTGCGGCAACCGCGAGGTCCGCCAGCGCGCCGCCGGCCAGGTCGATCACGATGCGCCGCGTGCCGGCGCCCGCCGCGCCGATACGGGTGCGCTCCACCCGCGCCAGCGCCGGATTCCACGGGTGCCGGTCGCACCAGTGCAGGCGATAGTCGAAACGGTGTTCACGTCCGGCCGCCAACGGTTCGCGCGGGCGCCAGAACGCAACGATGTTGTCGTGGTACTCGTCGGCGGTCGGCATCTCGAACAGATGCACGCCGCCTTTGCCCCAGTCGCCGAGCGGCTCCACCCAGGCACCCGGGCGGCGGTCGTAGCGGGCCTCGCTGTCGCCGTAGTCGGCGAAGTCGCGCTTGCGCTGCATCAGCCCGAAGCCGCGCGGACCGCGATCCCCGAACACGCTTTCCTGCAGGGTCGCGGGGTTGCGAAGCGGTCGCCAGACCTGCTCGCCGGCACCGTTGAGCAGCGCGAGTCCATCGGAGTCGTGCACGGCGGCGCGGTAGTCGTCGATGCCGACCCGGTCGCTGGCGTCGAACTGGAACATGCTGGTCAGCGGCGCGATCCCGGCCCGGGACAGCGCCACGCGGGGGTACAGGCGCATGGAGACATCGAACACGGTCTCCCCGCCCGGCCGGATCGCGAACCGGAACGACGCCGCGGCGCTGGGACTGTCCATCAGCGCGTGCACCACGATCTGCGCCGCGCCTGGTTCGGGCCGCTCGATCCAGAACGTCTTGAAGAACGGGAACTCCTCACCGGCCGGGTCGCCGGTGCGCAAGGCCAGCCCGCGTGCGGACAATCCGTACAGCTGCCCCTTGGCGACCGCACGGAAATAGCTCGCGCCCAGGAACGCGCAGACCTCGTCGAAATAGTCGGCGGTGTTGATGGGCGCATGCAGGCGGAAGCCGGCAAATCCGAGATCCGACTCGGCCGGCGCCGGCGCCGAGCCGAAGGTGAACATCCCCGGCTGATAGACGACCGGAATGGCCCTGCCATCGGCCACCTGGTGGATGTCCACCCGCTGGCCGAACAGGAAGGCACGATGGAAGAATTCCGCCTGGAACGGCCGACCCTGTCCGCGCCATAACGCCTGTTTGGGGTCGAAACGGATGTCGCGGTACTGGTCGTAACCGATCCGGCGCAGCGAGTCCGGCAACATCCCGGCAGCGGGCCGGAAGGGCTGCGCGGCCAACGCGCGGGCCAGCTTGGGCACGGTGTCCGGGGTGAATGGCTGCGCCAGCTGGTCCTGCAATGGACCTTCGCCGGCAAGGGCGCGCAGTGGCCACGGCATCCCCACGCCTGGCAGGGCGGCAAGGGGCAGCGTGAGACCCGCGATCAGGAGTTCGCGACGGCGCAAGGGGATTACCGGAAACAGGG
>DASTUE010000051.1:0-7901 GCA_035759805.1 Lysobacter sp.
GGTACCGACGATGTGCAGGCCGCCGGCGGCCTTGACGGCATCGTGGCGGACCTGCCACTCGGCCTTCAGGCGCGCCCTGGTGGCCTCGTCGACGGGCTCGCCGGTCTCCGCTTCCAGCACCGCGATCTCGTTCTCCACCGAACCGCCCAGCACGATGTCGGTACCGCGGCCGGCCATGTTGGTGGCGATGGTGATCGCGCCCGGACGGCCGGCCTGGGCGACGATGGTCGCCTCGCGCTCGTGCTGCTTGGCGTTGAGCACTTCGTGGTGGATGCCGGCTTCGCGCAGCTGGTCGCTGAGCATTTCCGACACCTCGATCGAGGTGGTGCCGACCAGCACCGGCTGGCCCTTGGCGTGGGCGGCCTTGATCTCGGCCGCCACCGCGCGGTACTTGCCGGCGCGGTTGAGGAACACCGCGTCCGGGCTGTCGATGCGCTGCACCGGGCGGTTGGGCGGGATCACCACCACTTCCAGCCCGTAGATGCTCTGGAACTCGAACGCCTCGGTGTCCGCCGTACCGGTCATGCCGGCCAGCTTCCTGTACATGCGGAACAGGTTCTGGAAGGTGATCGACGCCAGCGTCTGGTTCTCGCGCTGGACCGGCACGCCCTCCTTCGCCTCCACCGCCTGGTGCAGGCCGTCGGACCAGCGGCGCCCGGCCAGGGTGCGGCCGGTGAACTCGTCGACGATCACCACCTCGCCGTCGCGGATGATGTAATCGACATCGCGCTGGTAGATCGCGTGCGCGCGCAGGGCGGCATTGAGGTGATGGACGACGGCGAGGTTCTGCGGCGAGTACAGGCCGTCCTCCTCGTCCGGGCCGAGGATGCCGGCGCCGCGCAGCAGCTGCTCGGCGTGCTCCTGGCCTTCTTCGGAAAGATGGACCTGCTTGCCCTTCTCGTCGACCCAGTAGTCGCCCTCGCCGTCCTCTTCCTTCTGCCGGGTCAGCGACGGCACGATGCGGTTGACCTTGATGTACAGGTCGGGTGAGTCGTCGGCCGGGCCGGAGATGATCAGCGGGGTGCGCGCCTCGTCGATCAGGATCGAGTCGACCTCGTCGATGATCGCGAAATTCAGGCCGCGCTGGTGGCGGTCTTCCTTCGACAGCGCCATGTTGTCGCGCAGGTAGTCGAAGCCGAACTCGTTGTTGGTGCCGTAGGTGATGTCGGCCGCATACGCCTCGGCCTTGTCGCCGTGCGGCATGCCCGGGTAGACCACGCCGACCGACAGGCCGAGCCAGTTGTACAGCTTGCCCATCCAGGCCGAGTCGCGCCGGGCCAGGTAGTCGTTGACGGTGACCAGGTGCACGCCGTCGCCGGTCAGGGCGTTGAGGTAGACCGGCAGCGTGCCGACCAGGGTCTTGCCCTCGCCGGTGCGCATCTCGGCGATCTTGCCCAGATGCAGCACCATGCCGCCGACCAGCTGGACGTCGTAGTGGCGCATCCCCAGCACGCGGCGCGAGGCTTCGCGGCAGACCGCAAAGGCCTCCGGGAGGATCTGGTCGAGGGTCGCGCCATCGCCCAGACGCTGCTTGAACTCGGGGGTCTTGGCCTGCAGCTCGGCGTCGCTGAGCTTCTCCATCTCCGGCTCGAGCGCGTTGATCTTGACGACGGTGCGTTGCAGCTGGCGCAGCAGGCGTTCGTTGCGGCTGCCGAAGACACGGGTAAGCAGGTTGGTGAGCATTGATGGGTCCAGGACGGGTCAGGCGGTCAAGCCGGAGCAGGAACAGCGACAGGAACAGAGGCAAAAACAGGCCACACACCTGCCAGATTGCACGGCCGACAGAAACGGGAACGACGGGCGCAAAGACAGGAGCGAAAGCAACAACAGGACGCCATGCGCCCTGTCTTGGCAAACACCCATTCTAGCGTGGGGGCGGACGAGCGCCTATCAAGGGCTGGTGGGCGCCCGCGTGTGGTGTGGAGGACGGGCGGCATTGCCGGGCCGCGTCGGCTTCGGGCAGGTCTCCCGGACAACCGGCGGCTTCGCCGTGGGAACGACGCCAGTCGTGAGCCCGCGGATGCCGGATGCGCCGTAGGGGTCGCGACTGACGTCGCTCCTACGCGAAGCCAGGGCGGCGCTGTCCATCGCTGACTGCCCTCGGATCACCAGCACATCGCTGGCAGGAGGAAAGATACAAGGAGCGACGTCAGTCGCGACGCTTCGGTCGTAGGAGTGGCGGAGGCATGTCTCCGCCGGTGAGTCGCGAACGCGCAGGACCCACGGCATCGTTGTGCTCCCCTGTCTCCCGCGGCCCTGGCCACGCGGGCCGGCCTTCCGCCGCACGTCACGGGCGATCGTCCGGCCTCGGGCAGCGATGCACAGGTCGCGACTGATGTCGCTCCTGCCGAAAACCTGTCCTCGCGGGGGAACCCGGCCGCCATGATCCGGCAGCCTCGCAGGCTCCTCGTGCCGGGCACCGCAGCGCCCCGATCAGCCGCGCAGGGGCGAGCGCTGGCTGAGGAACTTGTTCGGGTTGACCACGTTGCCGTTCTGCCACACCTCGAAGTGCACGTGGGCACCGGTGGAGCGGCCGCTGGAGCCGGCCTTGGCGACTTCCTGCCCGGCCCGCACCAGACCGCCGACCTTGCGGGTCAGCCTGGAGTTGTGGGCGTAGCGGGTGACGTAACCGTTGCCGTGGTCGATCTCGATCGTGTTGCCGTAACCGGAGCGCACGCCGGAGAAACTGACCACGCCATCGGCCACCGCCATCACCGGATCGCCGACATTGGCCTTGAAGTCGATGCCCTTGTGGAACGCGCGACCGCCGCGGAACGGATCGGCCCGGCCGCCGAAGTTCGACGTGATGTAGCTCTGGATCGGCTCGCGCGAAGGCACCGCGTTCATGTCGAGCTGGCGGTTGAACAGCAGCGATTCCAGCACCGACAGCTGCTCGCCGGAAGCACGGAACTGCGCGCCCAGCTCGGAAAGCCCTTCGTCCAGCTCGCCGCGCGGCATGTCCTCCACCGGGCCGACACCACCGACGCCGACCGGCTCGTTGAAGTCGAACTCGCCATCCTGCAGCTGGCCGATGCGGGTCAGGCGGTCCCCCAGTGCGTTGAGCCGGTTGGCCTCGGCCTGCAGTTCGCCCAGACGGGCGGCCAGCGCGTTGATCTCGCGCTGCGCATCCGCCTGGGCGGATTCGATCAGGACCTGCTGGTCGGCCACCTGGTGGCGCAGACTGGCGTTGGCGGCAAACCCGCCACCCAGGCCCATGGCCAGACCGCCGCCGAGCAGCAACGCCGCGGCCAATACGGGCCGCTGCCCGCCGGCCTGCAGTACGCGGTGGCCCAGGGAAGCCCAGGTACCGCGCGATTTGTTTACGATGTCTTGATAGGTCATATGTCCGATGTCTGAATTCCGATCCCACCCGCCGCGTCGTCCCTCGACCCCCACCGCTGCGCTCGATGCGCTGCTGGCGGAGCCCGCTGGCGACCCGATTCGTCGCGCCCTCTGGCTCGACGAGCTGGACCGTCGGTTACGCCCACTCCTGCCGTTCCCGCTGGCCGCGCATGCGCGACTGGCGAATCACGAGCGCGGCAGGCTCGTGTATCTGGTTGACTCCCCGGTGTGGCGGGCGAAATTGCGCCTGCTTGCTCCGGAACTGCTGGTTGGCGCCCGTTCCATGGGACTGGACGCGGCCGAGTTCGTCATCAAGACGAGCTTCGCTCCCGGTGCACCGCCCCAACCGGCACCCCGGAAACCCGTGACCATGTCTGCGGCTGCGAAAGAAGCATTGCAGTCCGCACTGGCGTCCCTGAAACCCGCCGACCCCGATGGGCCGGATGACGCCGGATGACTCGGTGGCCGGCTTTTCACGCTTTTTACGTGAAGGCCGGGTGAGCATCGACGGGCAATCCTAAAGCCCCAAAACCCTCGATTTGTTAAAATTCCGGAAGGGTTGTGCATATCGGATGTCACATTCAGGTGAAACATCCATATCCGTGACGGGCCGCACGCTCAGGCGGAATGGCGATGACGGGGCGCAAGGAGAGCACGGCGCATGACGGCTGCAGGGCCGTCACGCCGTGGTATCAGGCCGTCGCAGGGCTGCCGAAAGCGGTGTCGATGGCGACCGGGTGCTCCTCGTCGGTGTAGCTGACGATGTCCCAGGCGGACTGGTCGGCCAGCAGCGCGCGCACCAGCTTGTTGTTCAGTGCGTGGCCGGACTTGAAGCCTTCGTAGGCGCCAATGACTGCATGGCCCGCCAGGTAGAGGTCGCCGATCGCATCGAGGATCTTGTGGCGGACGAACTCGTCGGCGTAGCGCAGGCCGTCCTCGTTGAGGACGCGGAACTCGTCGAGCACGATCGCGTTGTCCATCGAGCCGCCCAGGCCGAGGTTGCGCTCGCGCATGTATTCCAGGTCGCGCATGAAGCCGAAGGTGCGCGCGCGGCTGACTTCCTTGATGTAGTTGACGGTCGAGAACTCGACCTCGGCGCGCGACTGCGAATCGGGAATGGCCGGGTGCTTGAACACCACCGTGAAGCCGATCCGGAAGCCGTCGTAGGGCTCGAAGCGGGCGACCTTGTCGCCGTCGGTCACTTCCACCGGCTGCTTGATGCGGATGAAACGCTTGGGCGCGTCCTGCTCGGCGATGCCGGCGGACTGCAGCAGGAACACGAACGGTCCCGCCGAGCCGTCCATGATCGGCACTTCCGGTGCGGACAGGTCGATGATGGCGTTGTCGATGCCCAGCCCCGCCAGGGCGGACATCAGGTGTTCGACGGTCTGCACGTTGGCCGGGCCGAGGCTCAGGCCGGTGCACAGGGTGGTCTCGGTGACCAGCTCGGCCTTCGCGGGGATCTCGACCACCGGGTCGAGGTCGATGCGACGGAACACGATGCCGGCGTCGACCGGGGCCGGACGCATGGTGAGAAAGACCTTTTCGCCGCTGTGCAGCCCCACGCCGGTGGCGCGGATCACGTTCTTGAGGGTGCGCTGACGCAGCATGGGTATGGAAAGACCTTGGAGTTCGGAAAAAGCGGGCCACGTTAACATGGCCGCGGTTCGGCCCGGATCAATCCGACCTGAACCGGCCTGGCCGGAAAACGACCGGCCGCCCGCCGATCAGGCAGGCGACCGGTCCAAACGCCCCGCGCCACAAGGCAGCGGGACCAAGACGAACCGGACGTTGGCGTTACTTCACTGGCTGTGGATCAATCCGCCTGCCGGCGCAGGAACGCCGGGATATCGAGGTAGCTGTTGTCGCTGCCGAAATCGGCGGCGGCGGGCGCCGACGACGGCATCTCGGCCTGGCCCGCGCTGCCCCGCAGGCTGCCGCCGAAGCTCGGCTGCGACGGCGGGAACGCCTCGTCCATCGGGAACTCGGGCTGGCCGGTGGTGGCGTTGCGGACCAGTTGGATCGGCGCGCGGTGGCTTTCGCCCGGCTTGACCTGGCGTCCAGGCGTACGGTTCAGGCCGGTGGCGACCACGGTCACACGGACCTCGTCCTGCATGTCCGGATCCAGCACGGTGCCGATGACGATGGTGGCGTCCTCGGATGCGAACGCCTCGACCGTGCGACCGACCTCGTCGAACTCGGCCATGGTGAAATCCGGACCGGCGGTGATGTTGACCAGGATGCCGTTGGCGCCCTGCAGGTTGACGTCGTCCAGCAGCGGGTTGAGCACCGCCGCCTCGGCCGCGGCCTGGGCCCGGTCGTCGCCGCGCGCCGCGCCGCTGCCCATCATCGCCAGGCCCATCTCGGACATCACGGTACGCACGTCGGCGAAGTCGACGTTGATCAGGCCCGGACGCACGATCAGGTCGGCGATGCCCTGCACCGCGCCCAGCAGCACGTCGTTGGCGGCGCGGAACGCCTGCACCATGGTGGCGTTGCGGCCCAGCACGGTGATCAGCTTCTCGTTGGGAATGGTGATCAGCGAGTCGCAGTGGTGGCTCAACTCCTCGATGCCCTTGAGCGCGACCTGCATGCGGCGGCGACCCTCGAACGGGAACGGCTTGGTGACCACGGCGACGGTCAGGATGCCCATCTCCTTGGCCAGCTGGGCCACGACCGGCGCCGCGCCGGTGCCGGTGCCGCCGCCCATGCCGGCGGTGATGAACACCATGTCCGCGCCTTCCAGCGCGTCCATCAGGCGTTCGCGGTCTTCCAGTGCGGCCTGGCGACCGACCTCGGGGTTTGCGCCGGCGCCCAGGCCCTTGGTGACGTTGGTGCCCAGCTGCAGCTGCAGCTTCGCGCCGCAGTTCTTGATCGCCTGCGAGTCGGTGTTGGCGGTAATGAATTCCACCCCATCGACGTTGTTGCTGACCATGTGGGCGACGGCGTTGCCGCCACCGCCGCCGACGCCGATCACCTTGATGATCGCGTTGGGTGCCATGTTTTCTACCAGTTCAAAGTGCGCCATGTCCGTGTCCTCGTTGGTCTAGTTATGTGTTGCCGGGTGTCGCTGGTGCCGCGGGTTGTCGCTGTCTTGCGGGGGAACTCAGAAGTGGCTCCGGAACCAGCCGCTGAGCTTGTTGAACATCGTTCCGGCCCGTCCGGTGTTGATCGCCGGGCGGTGCGGGTTTTCCAGTTGGCTGCCCATCAGGAGCAGGCCGACACCGGTGGCGTGGACCGGGTTGCCGACCACTTCGCCCAGGCCGGTAACGTGCTGCGGAATGCCCACGCGTACCGGCATCTGCAGCATTTCCTCGGCCAGCTCGACCACGCCTTCCATCTTTGCCGCGCCGCCCGTCAGGACCATGCCGGCGCGGACGTGCTGCTCGAATCCACTGCGGCGCAGCTCGGCCTGGACCATCTCGAAGATTTCCTCGTAGCGCGCCTGCACCGCCTGTGCGAGCGACGCGCGCGGCATCCGGCGCGGCGGGCGGTCGCCGACCGACGGCACCTGGATGGATTCCTCGGCGGTCGCCATCTGCGCCAGTGCGCAGGCGTAGCGGACCTTGATCTGCTCGGCCTCCGGGGTCGGCGTGCGCAGCATGTGGGCGATGTCCTCGGTGACCTTGTCGCCTGCGATGCCCAGGCTGGCCGAGTGCGCGATCGCGCCCTGCACGAACACCGCGATGTCGGTGGTGCCTGCGCCGATATCGACCAGCACCACGCCCAGCTCGCGCTCGTCGCTGGTCAGCACCGCGTTGCTGGACGCCAGCACGCCCAGGATCAGGCTGTCGACCTGCAGGCCGCAACGCTGCACGCACTTGCTGACGTTGGCCGCCGCCGACTGCGCGCAGACCACCAAGTGGGCGTGGACCTCCAGACGCACACCGGTCATGCCGACCGGGGTGCGGATGCCCTCCTGCGAGTCGTCGAGCACGTAGTCGCGCGGGATCGCGTGCAGGATCTTCTGGTCGGCCGGGATCGCGACCGCCTTGGCCGCCTCCAGCACGCGGTCGAGGTCGTTGAAGCTGACCTCGCCGTCGCGGATCGGCGCGATGCCCTGCGAGTTGCGGCATTGCACGTGGCTGCCGGAGATCGAGGCGTAGACCGAGCGGATCTCGCAGCCGGCCATCAGTTCGGCCTCCTCGATCGCGCGCTGGATCGACTGCACGGTCGACTCGATGTCGACCACCACGCCGCGACGCAGGCCGCGCGATTCATGCGAGCCGATGCCGATCACCTCGATCGGATTGCCGGGTGAGTACTCGCCGACCAGCGCGACCACCTTGGAGGTGCCGATGTCGAGCCCGACGATCAGCGATTTGTCGCCTTTGCGATTCATGACTTTCCCTGCTTGTCCGCCGCGCCGGCACCCGTGATCGGGGTCCAGCTCAGCGCGAAACCATTGGTGTAACGAAGGTCGGCGCGCACCAGCCGCTGCACCTGCTGGGCCAGCAACTGCGGCATCAGCCGCACGAACCGGCCGAGCCGTGCGCGCGCCTCGCTGCGGCCGACCACGACCTGCGCGCCGTTGCCCAGGCCGAGCGTCCAGCTGCCGC
>DASTUE010000052.1:0-8013 GCA_035759805.1 Lysobacter sp.
GCGGGACGGTTCGCTCGACGCGGAGGCCCGCAACCAGCTGTTGTTTGAACGTGAGCGCATGCGCCGCATCCTGATCGACTTCCGCCTGGACGAGGCGGGCGCGAAGGAGCGCCTGCGCCGCGATATTCCGGACATGACCGACGCCGAGTTCGCGCGCTGGGACGCGGCTGGCCTGATCGAGGCGCGGGTGATCGATGGCGAGCGCCGCTGGTTCAACCGCGGACCGTCCAACCTCTACCGTCTGAGCGAGGAGGCGCGCCAGCGCCGGGCCACGCCGCTGACGTTCTACGACAGCCCGCTGCAGGCCGCGCACCCGCACCATGCCGAAGTACGCGCGGCCGCACTGGCCAGTGGCGACCGCGCCGTGGCACCGCGACGCGTGCAGGTGACGCAATCGCTGACGGTGAAGCCCGACGCCGTACCCGCCGGCGAGACCGTCCGCGCCTGGCTGCCGTTCCCGCGGGCGATCCCCGGCCAGCAGGACGACATCGCGCTGCACTCGACGATGCCGGCAAGCCACCAGCTCGCACCAGAGTCGACGTTGCAGCGCACGGTGTACATGGAAGCGCCGGCGGTGGCCGGCGAGCCGACGAAATTCTCGGTCAGCTACGAGCTCACCGTCCACGCCCAGTACGTCGACATCGACCCGGACAAGGTGGTGTCGGCGCCGATCACGGCCGAACTGGCGCCCTACGTGGCCGAGCGCGCGCCGCATGTGGTCTTCAGCGATGCGATGCGCCTGAAGTCGACGCAGGTGGTCGGCGACGAGACCAACCCATACCGGATCGCGCAGAAGCTGTTCGCGGCGGTGGACTCGATCCCCTGGGCCGGCGCCCGCGAGTATTCGACCATCACCAACATCGGCCAGCACGCGCTGGAGCAGGGCCACGCCGACTGCGGCCAGCAGACCCTGCTGCTGATCACCCTGCTGCGCATGAACGGAATTCCCGCGCGCTGGCAGTCGGGCTGGATCTTCTCGGACGACCGATACAACAACATGCACGACTGGGGCTGGATGTACCTGGCTCCATACGGCTGGGTGCCGATGGACGTCACCTTCGGGCGCCTGCCTGGGGCCAGTGCGGACCTCGCCGGGTTTTACCTCGGCGGGTTGGATGCCTATCGCATCGCCTTCAACGACGACTACTCGCGCGGGTTCGTGCCCGCCAAGCAGCACCCGCGTTCGGAAACCGTCGACCTGCAGCGCGGCGAAGCCGAGTGGGACGGCGGCAACCTGTATTTCGACCAGTGGAATTACGACTTCGAGTGGCAACTGCTGCCACAAGCCAATCAACAAGCACACCTGTTCTGGGGAGAACCGCAATGAAGGCCAGTCATACCAAACTCCGTCGTGCCGCCCTCTGCATTGCCTTGGGGGCCTGTCTATCCACCATGGCACCGATGGTGATGGCGCAAAGTGCCACCGGCTCGGTCGCCGGCCGTGCCGTCAGTGGTGACCAGATCACCGTCACCAGCACCAGCACCGGAGTGACCCGCAGCGTGACGGCGAATGCCGACGGCAGTTACCGGCTCGGTCAACTGCAGGTGGGCGACTACAACCTGCAACTCATCCGCAATGGCCAGCCGGTGGGCGAGCCGATCGCGGTCAATGTCGCCCTGGGCGGCACGACCACGGTCAACCTCGGCAGCGAGGGCGGGATCTCCAACCTCGGCGCGGTGACGGTGGTGGGCAACCGCGTGGTCAACCGCGTCGACGTGCACTCCACCGAGAGTGCGTTCAACGTCAATCGCGAGGAACTGGCGCGGATGCCGGTGGAGCAGAGCCTGAGTTCGGTCGCGATGTTGGCGCCGGGCGTGGTGGGTGGCAACTCCAGCTTCGGCGGCCTGTCCTTCGGCGGTTCATCGGTCGCGGAAAACGCAATCTTCGTCAATGGCCTCAACGTCACCGACATCTACGACCGCCAGGGCTTCTCGACCCCGCCGTTCGCATTCTTCAAGGAGTTCCAGGTCAAGACCGGCGGATACTCGGCGGAATTCGGCCGCTCCACCGGCGGCGTGATCAACGCGGTGACCCGCTCGGGCAGCAACGAGTTCGAGGGCGGCGCCCAGGTCACCTTCGAGCCGAGCGCATGGAAGTCGGCCGGCCGTGACCATTACCACCCCGGCAGCACCGTCGACGGCCACTTCGCCAGTCGCGACACGTCCACGTTCCTCAAGACCAACGTCTGGGGTTCCGGTCCGATCATCCAGGACCGTTTGTTCCTGTTCGCGATGTACGAGGACCGGAACACGGATTCGGAGTACACCAACGGCCGCAACAGCTGGAACGAAGGCAAGACAGAGGACGGCTTCTGGGGCACCAAGCTGGACTGGAACATCACCGACAACCACCTGCTGGAGCTGCTGGCGTTCTCGGATGACAGCAAAACCAATACCGCCCGTTACGCGTACGACTGGGACGCCGAAGAGGTTGGCGGCCTGACCGGTACCTCCACCAACAAGGGTGGCGGCACAAACTGGTCTGCGACCTACACCGGCCAGTTCGGCCAGAACTTCACTGCCAAGGCGATGGTCGGGCAGAACGAGGCCGAGGGTCGTTCCCGTTCGGGGGGCGATGACATCTGCAATTTCATTACCCGCCAGACCAGTGGCAGCACCAGTTACGCGCCGATCTACAACACGATGCCGGTCAAGACCCTCGGGTGTGCGCCACAACGCGACGTCATCGAGCGTACCAACACGCGCGATGTGGCCCGCCTGGACTTCGAATGGGCGCTGGGCGATCACCTGTTGCGCTTCGGCGCCGACCGCGAGGTGATGACCACCGAGCAGATCTCGCGCTATGCCGGCAGCGGCTGGATGTATACCGCCTATATCCCGACCCCGGGCTCGGAGGTGTTCGGTGGCGCTGGCGTGTACATCCCCGCCGATGTCACCCAGATGCTGATGGCCCGCCGCAACGTCTCCGGCGGCGAGTTCGAGACCGTGGCCAATGCGTTCTACCTGGAAGACCAGTGGTCGGTGACGCCGGACCTGCTGTTGAGCCTGGGCGTGCGCGTGGACAGCTTCAACAACAAGGTTGCCGACGGCAGTTCCTTCATCAAACAGGACAACCTGATCGCACCGCGCCTGGGTTTTTCCTGGGACATGAAGGGTGATGGCACCACCAAGCTGTTCGGTAACCTCGGCCGCTACTACCTGCCGGTGTCCAACAACATCAACGTCAACTTCGCCGGCGGCCTGACCGACGAGTACGCGTACTACGTGCTTGATGGCTGGACCGTCGAGGTCAATCCGGTCACCGGCACCCCGTACAGCGCGCCGATCATCGGCCGCCAGATCGGACCGACCGACACCTCGATGAACACCGGCTCGGGTGACCTGCGCAAGAGCGTGGACCGCGATATCGAGGCGGTCTACCAGGACGAGTTCATCCTCGGCTTCCAGACCATGATCAACGACGCGTGGTCGTGGGGCGTCAACGGCACCTATCGCAAGATGGACCGCGCGCTGGATGACATCCGCATCAACCACACTCCTTGTGGTCCGACCGGTACGCTGTGGCCGATCGGCAACCCCGGCGAGAGCCTGACCATCTGGGGCGACGCCAAGATGGGCTGCGCGACCGACGGCTGGATCACCATCGACACCTCGAAGGACGGTTACCGCAAGAGCAACGGCGAGGTGATCGGGTACTCCAAGCCCGAGCGCACCTACAAGGCGGTCGAGTTCCAGATCGACCGTGCCTGGGACGACAAGTGGATGTTCAACGCGTCCTACCTGTGGTCGAAGCTGGATGGCAACTTCGAGGGCCCGGTGAACTCCGATACCAACTTCGGTGCCACCGGCATGGTCCAGCATTTCGACCACCCGGCGGTCAATCAACGCTACGGACGGCTGTTCAACGACTTCCGCCACCAGTTCAAGCTGCGCGGTGCGTTTGCACTCAACGACCAGTGGTCGTTCGGCACCAGCCTGCGCGCGCAGTCGGGTGGTCCGATCACCGCGTTCGGCGTGGTCTGGCCGGGTGACAACCTGGCGGCCGGCAGCTTTGCCACCGAAGGCAGCGGCGGCGGTTCCGGCTGGCTCTGCGTGGCCAAGTGCAATGGCACCTGGCAGGAGCGTGAACTTGAATACACGCCGCGCGGTGCCTTCGGCGATCTGCCCTGGACCTGGAACATGGACGCCAACGTGACCTGGAGGCTGCCGGTCGACGGTATCGACCTGTCCGCCCGCCTGTCGGTGTTCAACCTGTTCAACAACCAGACCGTCATCAACGTCCATCAGCGCTATGAGGCCTCGCCCGGCGTGATGCGTGACACCTTCGGCACCGGCACCCGCTGGCAGTCGCCGCGCTACGCGCAGCTGGTGGTGACCTGGAACTTCTGATGTCGGCGCCCGGGGCAATGAGTTTCTGAGTGTCCCCACGGCGGCCTGCGGAAGCGGGCCGCCTTTTTTCCGTGATCCCATTTTTGAACAACCATGGCGCGGAGGCCTTGCCGCCGCGCGACATCGATCGAGCCATGAACCTGATGACGAATACGGCCCCGCTGGCCGAAGTCCCGACCCCGGACGCGGCGAGCTTTGACGGGGTCGACCTGGAACATCTCGCCAGCCGGTTGCCGACGCCGTTCCATGCCTATTCGGCGAACGCGATCCGGCAACGCATCGCGGTGTTGCAAGCGGCGTTGCACGGACTGGATGCGCAGATCTGTTTCGCGGTGAAGGCCAACAGCAGCCTGGCCATCCTGCAGCTGATGAACGAGGCCGGCGTGGGTGCGGACATCGTGTCCGGCGGCGAGCTGTGGCGCAGCCTGCGGGCCGGCATTCCGGCGGATCGGATCGTCTTCTCCGGCGTGGGCAAGAGCGGGGAGGAGATCGCCGAGGCACTGGCTGCGGGGGTCTCCCGTTTCAATGTCGAGTCGCATCACGAGCTGCTGATGCTGGACCGCATCGCCAGCTCGCAACGGACGCTCGCGCATGCGGCGGTCCGGATCAACCCGGATGTCGAAGCGGGTGCGCACGAGAAGATCTCCACCGGCAAGGCCGAGAACAAGTTCGGCGTGAGCATCGCGGAAGCCCGCAGCTGGTTCTCCAGCGCAGCCGGCTTGTCGCATGTGCGGCTGGACGGGCTGCATGTGCATATCGGCTCGCAGATCCTCGAACTGGAACCGTTCCGGCTGGCGCTGGCGCGGGTCGCGCAGTTCTGGCGCGAGCTGGTGCGCGATGGACACACGATCAACAGCATCGATGTGGGAGGCGGGCTGGGGGTCTGTTACCGGCGCGGCCACGACCGGCCGATCGAGGCGGGCGCCTATGTCGCGGTGATCCGTGAAGCACTGGCCGGCTTCGAGGGCCGGATCGTGCTGGAGCCCGGCCGTTACCTGGTCGCCGAGGCCGGTGTGCTATTGACGCGGGTGTTACGCGTCAAGCAGGGCGAACAGCGCCGGTTCCTGGTGGTCGATGCGGCGATGAATGACCTGTTGCGGCCTTCGCTGTACGACGCCTGGCACGACATCGTCCCGGTCTCCGGCCCGCCGCGCGCGACCGTGACCTACGACATCGTGGGTCCGGTGTGCGAAACCGGCGATACCTTCGCGGTGGCGCGGGAACTCCCGGCCTGCAAGGCCGGCGACCTGCTGCTGGTCGCCGCCACCGGCGCCTATGGCGCCTCCATGGCATCCAACTACAACTCGCGGCCGCTGCTGGCCGAGGTACTGCTCGACGACGGACGTTACGCGGTCATCCGTCGCCCGCAGTCCTTCGAGGAAATGATCGCCGGCGAGCAGCCGGCAGGGAACTGGCAAACCGCATGATCCGCATCGCAAAGCGCTCCATCCTCGCCATCCTCGCGTGCCTGCCCCTGTGTGCAGCCGCGGCGGATTCGCCCGGCAACCACCGCCTTGACGAGCATTTCGACACGGTCATGGCGCGCTACCAGTTGCCGGGACTCGCCGTCGGGGTGATCGAGGACGGCGAAGTGGTCTACGTCCGCACCGCGGGGGAACTGGCGGCCGGTTCCGGCGAGCCGGTCACGGCCGACAGCCTGTTCAAGATCGCTTCCAACACCAAGGCGATGACCGCCAGCGTGCTCGCGCGTCTGGTCGATGCCGGCAAGCTGCGCTGGGACGACCCGGTGGTGAAGCACCTGCCGCAGTTCCGCATGTACGACCCGTGGGTGACCCGCGAGATGCAGGTGCGCGATCTGCTGATCCACAACAGCGGCCTGCGCGAAGGCGCCGGCGACCTGATGCTGTGGCCCGAACCCAACCACTACGACCGGGACGACATCATCGCCGGCCTGGCGCACCTGAAGCCGCAGTACAGCTTCCGGTCGCAGTACGCCTACGACAACCTGCTGTACGTGGTCGCCGGTGAAGTCGCCGCGGCTGCGGGCGGGGCGTCCTACGAGACACTGGTCCGGCGCGAGGTGTTCGAGCCGCTTGGCCTGTCGCGCTGCCGGGTAGGCGAATTCAATGCCCGCGAAGTCGGCAACATCGCCCGGCCACACCGGCGCCAGGACGGGCGCAACGTGGTGACCGGCAGCGACGACGCCGTGGTCGCCGCCATCACCTCGGCCGCTGCAGGCGGCATCCGTTGCAGCCTCAACGACATGCTGGTCTGGGCGAAAAACTGGCTGGTGCCGACAACGGCGCAGCAGGCCTGGCTCTCCGACACCCAGCGGCGGGCCATGTGGACGCCGCACACGCCGTTGCCGATCTCGCGCCGCCAGCGCGCGTGGGACGACAGCCACTTCCGCGCCTACGGTTACGGCTGGCGGCTGGCCGACATCCACGGCGAATGGAGCGTCTCGCATACCGGCACCCTGTCGGGTATGTACTCCGTGCTGCACCTGCTGCCGGAGCGGCGCAGCGGCTTCGTGGTGCTGATCAACGGCAGCGGCGATGCGGCCCGGACCGTGCTCAACCAGGTGCTGGTCGAACACTTCACCTCGCCGGATCGGGACAGCTCCGTGACCCGGTATGCCGATGAGCTGGCCCGCGCATCCCCGACGCCCGCGGCCATCCCGATGCCGGAGGCCGCCGCGCGAAAACCGGCTTCGGTCGATGACCTGGCGCGCTGGCTGGGGCGCTGGCGCGATCCGTGGTTCGGCGAGGTGTCGGTCTGCGGGCAATCGGGCGTGGTGCGGTTCAGCGCGGCCAAGTCGCCGATGTTGACCGGCGTGGTGATGCGTGCCGACGACCGTTATCTGGTCGACTGGGATGCGGACCAGGTCGACGCCGAGGCCTGGCTGTTCTTCGCCGGCGGCGAGGATGGCGAGGCGAAGAACCTCACCATGGCCAAGGTCGATCCCGATGCGGACTTCAGCTACGACTACGAAGACCTGTCGTTTGCCCGCATCGGCGAATGCACCGGACGCTGAGAACCGCCGATGCCTTCGTTATCCGGAGCACACCATGCGTATTCCCGCCTTGCTGTTGGCTTCCGCCTTCGCGATTGCCGGCGGTGCTTCCTCCGGTGAGTCGATGGCGGCTGATGCGGTAATCGCGGAAGTCGACCGTCTGATGCAGCGATACGACGGCAGCGGCCCGGGTGCCGCGCTGCTGGTCCTGCAGGATGGCCAGCCGGTGCTGCGTCGCGGCTACGGCCTGGCCGATCTCGAGCAGGACACCGCGGTCGGGCCGCAGACCAATTTCCGTCTGGCGTCGGTGAGCAAGCAGTTCACCGCCGCCGCGATCCTGTTGTTGGCGGAGGACGATCGGCTGCATCTGGATGACCCCGTGCGCAAATGGTTGCCATCGTTGCCGGTGGCCGGCGAGGCCATCACCCTGCGCCACCTGCTCACCCACACCTCGGGGCTGATCGACTACGAGGACGTGATGCCGGAGGCACCCGGCAGGCAGGTTCTCGACTCACAACTGGGCGATGCCGATGTGCTGAAAATCCTGCAGACCCAGGAGCGGACCTATTTCGCTCCCGGCTCCGCCTACCGGTACAGCAACAGCGGCTACGCCTTGTTGGCATTGACCGTCGAGCGGGCTTCGGGTCACGACTATCCGGCATTCCTGCGCGAACGGATCTTCCAGCCGC
>DASTUE010000053.1:0-17899 GCA_035759805.1 Lysobacter sp.
ATCGCCTGCAGTTCGCCGTGCAATGGCCCATCCCCAGCCAAGGCGACGAACGGACGAAACCCGGCGGGCAGCCCGGCCATTGCGCGCAGCAGGCAGTGGAGGTTCTTCTCCTTCACCAGGCGTCCCACGAACAGGCCGAAGCTGCGTTGCGGAGGAATCCCGATCCGCGCGCGAAGGCTCCTGCGCTCCGGCTCGCACAGCAGCGCGGGCGAGGCAACCCCGTTGGGGATGACCGCAAACCGCTCGAGCGGAATGCGGGTACGGGTTGCAGTGGCCTCGGCGCAGGCTTTGGCATTGGCGATCACCGCCGCGCTGTGCCGGATGACGAGACGCTTGAGTTGCCAGAACCTCGCTGGTTCGCTGAGGTACAAGCCCCGTACCGAGGCAATCTGCGGCGGCATCTGTCCCGGCAGCGAGCGCGCCACCAGGCTCCACAGCTCGGCGGTCAACGAGAACGCGTGCACCAGGTCGTAATGGCCGTGGCGAAGCAGCGATGCGTAGCGCAGCACAAAACCCGGATCGACCTTCCCGTGCTTGGGGATGTGGTGCACGCGCACGCTCAGGCGTTCGATCTCCCTGATGAGAAAGGACGGGGTCCGGAAAAACAGCAGCTCCGGCTCCCACCGGCTGCGGTCCAGACCGGCGAGCAGGTGGGCGATCTGGCGTTGGCTGCCGCCGATCTCCATTTCGTCGCTGACCAGCAACACGCGCCTACTGGCCATGTGCCACCTCGGCCATGTAGCCGTGCAGGCGCACCGCTTCCTTGCGTGCGTCGAATGCCAGCTCGACGTGGGCCCGGGCCCGGGCCGAAAGGTGGGCGCGGAGATCCGGATCGGCCAGCAGCTGCTCGATCGCATCGGCGAGTTCGACGGCGTTGCGTTGTTCGACCAGCAAGCCGTCGCGACCGTGTTCGATCAGCTCGGGAATGCCGGATACGCGAGTGCTGATGACCGGGCAGCCGCTCGCCATCGCCTCCATCAGGGCCACCGGGATGCCATCGCGGTTGCCGTCCTCGGTGACCTGCGAGGGCAGCACGAACACGGTCGAGCGGTTCATGCAGCCCTGGACGATGTCCTGGGTCTGGGCACCGTCGAACTCGATCATCCGGGTCATGTCGTGGGTCTCTGCCAGTTCGCGCAGCTCGGCCTCCAGCGGGCCGGAACCGATCAGCCGGCAATGAAAGCGGACGCCCCGTTCGCGCAGCAACACGAGCGCTTCGATCAGGGTGCCAAAGCCCTTGATCGGATCGAGTCTGCCGACGGCCAGGATCAGCGCGGGTGCGCGGTCATGCGGCAGCCATGCACTGCGCTCCAGGTTCACGCCGCAATGGACGACCTTGAGCCGGGTGCCGGCATCCGCCGCGCCGAGAGCCTGGAGCCAGGCGACGTTGAAGCGGGAGATCGTGACCGCCAGGGCGGCGTCGCGCAGCTTGCGTGTCAGCAGTTGGCGCTCCACGAAGATGTCGTGCGCGTGGCAGGTGAAGCTGAAGGGGCGATCCAGCACGCGACCCAGCGTCCACGCGACCGTGGCCGGATACGTAGCCCAGTGGGCATGGATCAGCTGGGGGCGGAAGCGCTGCAGCCAGCCGGTGTGCTGCAGTCCGAGGAACAAGGCAGCCAGGGACTTGGCAGCCACCTGTGGCCGGCGCCGGCTGTCGTGCAGGATCGCCATCATCGAGCCCAGCACCTGCCTGGGACTTGTCAGCAAAGCCCGCGCTGTCCCGAGCAACGCCCGGCCGGGGGCCTGCGGATGCCTGACCCGGTCGAGCAGCGCCGTCGATTCGGGCTGCACGGGGCCTTCGGCGGGTGGCTTGAGCGAGATGATGCGGACGTCCACGCCCTGATCGATCAGGGCGGTGATCTCCCGCACGATGAAGGTCTCCGACAGGCAGGGAAACTGCGAGACGACATAGACGGCGCGCTGCAGCGGGGCACGCTGCAGTGGAGCGCCGGCGCTCATCGCGGCTGCTCCGGATAGCGTGTGGTCTGCCACAGGTGTGCATCCGGGCGGCGCAGGTAGTCGGAAAGCGCCAGCATCGCGCTCGCGTTGAGGCTCAGGAAGGCGGCGGCCAGGCGCGCCGGCATGAATGCCCGGGCGATGAGGGGAGACGCCCGGCCGACGAGGGCGGTCGCATACGCTGCCAGTTGCAGGGCCAGCAGGGCCTGATAGAGGGCATCGCCGCCGACCGCGAGCACCGCGCTGCTCGCCAGTGCGGACAGGAGCATCCAGGGCGCGATCAGGCGCAGCCATTTGTGCCCCCACAGCCGCCAGGCCAGCGGGTGTCCCCATGGCAAGGCGAGGGCGGGCCAGCGGTGGATCAACTGGTAGTTGCCTGCCAGCGTCCGGCGTTTGCGGGTTTCCTCGGCCGCGGCGTCCGGGCTGCCATGGTCGTAGGCGATGGCCTCGGGAACGAAGACCACGCGGTAGCCCTGCGCCGCGATCTGCAGCGGAATCCACATGTCATCGAGGATCAGTCCTGCCGGTACGTCGCCGATGGCGCTGCGCCTGGCGGCATACAGCGCGCCGGTCGCGCCGACCATCGAGCCGGTGGCGCTTTCCAGCCGTCGAATCTGCTTTTCGTAGCGCCAATAGGCATCCACGCCCCGGGCGAACCCCTCCGGGTGGAGGATCACCAGCTCGCCACTGGCAGCGCCGACGCCGGGTTCCGCAAATGCTGCCACCAGGGCATCCAGGGCGTTGGAAGCCAGCGGCTGGCGGACGTCGGTGAACAGCACGATTTCCGCGTCGAGTCGCGCCAGGACACGGTCGATACAGGCGGATTTTCCGGCACGTTCGGGGAAGGCAAAGACGCGTATGCGTGGAGAGGGGTGATTGCGTGCCACCTCCTCCGTCGCATCGGTGCAACCGTCGCAGACGACGTTGATCCGAAGCTGTCCGGACGGATAGTCCAGTGCCACCAGGTTGTCCAGCTTCCTGGCCAGCTGCGGGGCCGCATCGTGGACGACCAGCAGGACGTCGACCGGGACCGTCCGGGCAGCCTCACGTATGCGCGTCATTGGCTCTGCCCGCCCTGCCGCCTTGACCGCCAGCACCAGCGGATAGCCGAGGTAGGTGAAGGCGAGCACCCCCAGGCACGCCCAGAACACGCATGCCCAGAGCACGCTTGACCAGAGATCGATGGCCATGTTCAGCCTCCCGCACGCTGGCAGCGTGTCGGCGGGGCAGGTTGCAGGCGCGGACCCGGTCCGGTCGTGTGGCAGGGGCGCTGGAAGGTCCGCATGGCGTCGACTCCTTCACCGCCTGTAGAGGATGCTGACCATGACGGAGTTGGCGTTGTAGCTGCGCCCCGCTGCGGAACTGTCGCGCTCCGAATGGCGCAGGTCGATCTGGCCGATCCAGTGGCGGGTGAACTGGTGGGCCAGTCCCAGATTGATCACGTTGTCCCGGTCCTTGCGGGCGACGGCGTCGTATTTGCGCTCCTCGTGGCCCACCAGCAGCGACAACGTGGTCAGCGGCCGCAGGCGATGGTCGATGGTGGCCAGCAGGCCGCGGCGGTCCTGGTCGTCGAGCCTGTCATCCACATAGTCGACGCGGCGGTAATACGGCTGCAGGCGCAGGCTGGTCCGGTCGGCGGTGAACTGATAGGAGACCTTGGCGACCCGCTCGCGGAACACGTTCGGATCGACCACGAGGTCCGGGTAGGCCAGGTAGGTCATGCTCCGATCGCTGAAATCCAGCGTCGGCGTGATCAGGCTTTGCGTCGCGTCGGCGTACTGATAGCGGATGTTCGCCCGCACGCGGCTGCGACCGGAGACCTTCCAGTCGGCATCAGCACGAACGAGTGCCGAGGACGAGTGGCCGCGGGCGACCTCCCGCTCAAGCCGCGAATAGCCCAGATCGAGCTCGACATGCAGGTCGCCACGATGCCGCACGTAGCCGACATAGCCGTCGTGGCGTTTGTAGTCGGCAGCCGATCCCGCGGTGTCGTACTCGACCTTGGTGCTTTCGAGATTCGCGGAGACCGTCGATGTCTGGTTGAGGTCGCGCAGCAGGCGGGCCGCCGCACTGTATCGGTCGCCGCGAAACGACCTGGTGTCCTCGGCGTAGGTATTGCCGTAGCGGGCGTCGATCTGGGCCCGGGTCACCGGGTTGAATCGCAGGTGCAGCGTCGGGCCGGCGACCAGCATGTTGACCTGCTGCTGGTTTCCCGGGCTGAACGCATCCAGCTGGTCGATCGGTTGCTGGTCCAGGTAGTCCTGGATGACGAAGTCCAGCCGTTCCGGCACCACCGCCCAGTTCATCCGGGCCGAGAGCTTGCCGTTGAGTTCGTCATCGAAACTGTCGTCGAGGTAATCGTTGTATTCGAGCTCGCCCAGCGCGCGGATCTGCACCCGGGCCCCGGTCTGTTCGGCATCGAAACGGAAAAACGGGGACGCTACCGTGTCGCTGATTTCGGTGGTCTCGCCGAGATTCATGTTGTCGCTGTGACGCAGGTACGCGCCGAGGTCGTACTTGAGATCCAACGCGGCTGCGGGTGTCGCGGCCACCAGGATCAGGGCGGCCAGCGCCGCGGCCAGCTGCCTGCGTGGCGGGTGCGGGCGATGAGCGGCAGGCCGCCAGCATCCGGCTTGGGAGGTCGTCATCGGTTTCGCCTCATGCGCCATGGTTGAACACCACCCCGGCAAACTTCTCGGGGTCGAAGTTGGCTGCCGCCTGGGCGATGGCGCCCGGACTGTCGCGTCCGTAGCCAGACACCAGCACCACGACATCCACCAGGTCGGCCAGGATCCGCGCATCCGGGCCTGTGTTGATCGCCGGGCAGTCCAGGAACAGATAGCGCGCGGGGTAGCGGTCGCGCAGCGCGTCCAGCAACAGCTGCATCCGGAACGACGAGAAATGCTCGCTGCCGGAACCGGCCAGCGTGCCGACAGGAACCAGCCTGAGCCGGGGCATGCCGGTCTCGTAGAGGATGTCGCCGATATCCACGTCGGGATCGCGCAGGTAGTCGATCAGCCCGCCCCGGGTCGGCTCTATCCTGATGGTCTCGGCCTGGCTGGGGTGGTAGGGGTTGCAGTCCAGGATGGCCGCGCTCTTGTTCTCGTCGAAGGCGAAGGCGGCGGCAAGGTTGCGGCATACATAACTGCCGCCGCCGCCGGAGCTGACGGGCGCCACGAGTGTCACGAAGCTGCGCTCGCCCGCCGCGGCCAACAGCCGGGTCCGCAATTCACGGAACGCGTTGACTTCGGGTCGGGGCTGCAGGTCGTTGCAGATCAACGACCGCTCCCGCAGCTCGGTTGCCGACAGCGCCGGCGATTCGCCCACCTGCGCCAGGTTCTGGTCGGCGTGGGCGGCCGCCGGAGGGCTCAGATCGGCCCGCAGGGGAAACAAGGAAGTCCTGTTCATGGATTGCCCATCAGTTTGGCGGCGAGGGCAACGCCATAGGCCAGGGGAACGACGAGGATCAGTGCGTAGGCGAGGCGGTGATCCCGCCTGCCCTGCATGGCCCGTGCGGGCGTGCGTTGCGAAGGAACGCTGCCCAGCACCGGCAGCCCGGCGAGCTGTTCTATCTGGCCGGTCGTGCGGACCCGCGGGTCCACGCGCAACCAGCCCAGCAGCACCAGTACCGGTATCGCGACGGCCAGGACGAGCCCGGCTGCGGCGACGTGGGCCAGACGCAGCTTGCTGCTGGGTTGCAAGGGATAGGAGGTCGGTTCCTGGACACGGAAGTTCAGTCCGGTCTGGCCGGAGTCCCGGTTCATCGCCACCCGCGCGCTTTCCCGCTGCTTGACCAGGTCCTCGTAAAGCCCCCGGTTGATCTCGTAGTCGCGGGTCAGGGCGGTCAGGGCGGCCTCGGTCTCCGTCAGTTGCTCGCTGCGTGAAATCTCCTCCTGCAGCAGTCCCTGGCCGATTGCGACCCGCGATGCGGAGGCGGCGCGCCGGCTGTTGGCCTCCGCCAACCGCCCCTTCAACTGGCCATACACGGGGTTGAGCGCGCCTGCGCCATTGCCACCCGAGCTGGCGCCTTTGGGGACGACGAGGGTCATTTCCCGGGAAGCGCTGCTGCCCAGACCTGACGCGAGCTGATCCATCTGGTGCTGGATGCGCACCACGTCCGGATGCTGGGGCGTGTAGTTGAGCAGCAAGCGGTCGCGCTCGGCCTGCAACTCGGCCATGCGGACCCGGTTCTGGCTGGCGCGGCTCTGCATGACGCCCAGGGGGCTTTCGCTGGACATCTGGTTGCGCAGCACTCCGCCCGTCGCGCTGGCATCGACCAGATCCATCCGGGCATTGTCGACCGCCCGGCGCAGGTCCGATATGCGCCGGCTCACTTCCTCACTGGTACCGGCGCGGGCTTCGGGGTGGGCTTTGTAGAAGTCGGCAAGTTTGGCGTCCGACTCGGCCATCCGCTGCCGGTACTCGGCCACCTGGCTGTCGATGAAGTTGAAGGCGTCGCGGCTTTGCCGCGCCCGGCTGGTGGCGCTCTCCCGGATGATCAACTCGCCCAGGCGTTGGGTGACCTTGTAGGCGCGCAGCGGGCTGGCGTCGCTGTAGCTGATGCGGACCAGGTCGGGCAACTGCTTCGAACTGGTGATGGAGGTGCGTCCGGTGATCTGGTTGATCAGTCGTTCCTGGTCGACTTCACTGGGCTTGTTGTCCATCCAGCCGCCGGCGACGAGGATCTCGCTCATCACCTTGTGGCTGAAGGCGACCTCGCGCGCCGCAGCCGCACGGTCCAGCAGTTCTTCGCCGGACCTGCCCTTGGAGGCCCCGCTGAAATCGTGGTCCGAGATCTGGATGGTGGTGCTGGAGGTGTAGGCCTTCGGCAGGCTGAGTCCCAGCAACAGGGCGCAGATGGCGACCGCGGCGAATATTCCGGCCAGCAGCAGCGGGCGCCGCCTGGCTTCTTCCAGCACCACCGGCACGACCTCTACCGGCGTGGGCAGCCGAGGGTTCGGAGGTGGCGATGGCCTCCAGGTCGCGATGCCGGTTTTCATAGCGCGCGTTCGGGAACAGTGATGACGTCGCCCGGAGCAACGCGGTAATTGGTCGCCAGGTCGCCGCTGTTGAGGATCCGGCCCAATGCGACCGAGTAGCTCTTGGTGCCGTCACTGCCCTGCCGGTACAGGCCGGAGCGGTTGGGGGCCGCGAACTCGGTCACCCCGCCGGCGGCAAGCACCGCGTCCAGCACGGTCATCCCCTGGCGGTAGGGAATCGAGACCGGCTGGCGCACCGCGCCGGTGACCCGTACGCGCGACAGGTACTCGTGGCTGCGCAGTTCCGTAAGGATGACGGTCACCTGCGGTTCCACCACGTACGCGGACAGCCTGGTCTGGATCTCGCTGGCCACCTCGGCCGCCGTGCGTCCGCCGGCAGCCACGTCGCCCACCAGCGGCACGGAGATGTGGCCATCCGGGCGTACGGGCGCGATGACTTCGAGTTCGGGGTTTCGCCAGACCGACACCTTGACCATGTCGTCGACCCCGATCTTGTAGGGCTCGCTGGATGCGGCTGCCATGGCGGCTTCGTTTGGCGCCGCGTCAAGGTGGGCGTTGCCGGTGCTGGCGCAGGCAACCAGGAGCAGGAGCGGGAACAGGGCCGCGGCCCCAAGGCGGAATATCGTGCGCATGTGACTTCTCCGGTGTTGGCTCTCTGGATCAACGCCGAAGCCGATTTTTGGCGGCCACGGATTTCGGCAACCCGGGCGGTCCTTCGCGCATCGTCAGGCCGCAGGGCTGCATGCATTGCCGGAATTGCCGGAGTTGCCCGCCATTCGCGTTGGAATCAGGGACATCGCGGCTGGAGCGGGCTCAATGCGGATCCTGGTGTTCGGAGGGGCGGGCTACATCGGCAGCCATGCCTGCGTGGCGCTGGCCCAGCAGGGGCATGAGCCCTTCGTGGCAGACAATTTCGCCAACAGCTCGCCCCGTGTGGTCGACCGCCTGCGGACGATCATCGGCAGGCCGGTGGAATCCCGACGCATCGACCTGCTCGACCGGCCCGCGCTCGTCCGGTTGTTCGACCGGGAGCATTTCGATGCGGTGTTCCACTTCGCCGCGCTCAAGGCGGTCGGGGAGTCCTGCGCCCGTCCGCTCGACTACTTCGACAACAACATCGGTGGCACCATCAACCTGTTGCAGGCGATGCAGCAGGCCGGTGTTTCAAGGCTGGTTTTCAGCTCCTCGGCCACCGTCTACGGGGATCCCGGGCAGGTGCCGGTGAACGAGCAGTCGCCGCTGCGGGTCACCAATCCCTACGGCCGCACCAAACTGGTGATGGAGCAACTCATCGGTGACCTGGGGGCGGCCGACCCGGCATTCCGCGTGGCGATCCTGCGCTATTTCAATCCGGTCGGTGCCCATCCTTCCGGGTTGATCGGTGAAAACCCGGCGGGGCCGCCGGCGAACCTGCTGCCGTATGTGTGCCAGGTGGCGACCGGGCAGCGTGAGCGGCTGCGTATCTTCGGAGACGATTACCCCACCCCCGACGGGACGGGCGTGCGGGACTATATCCACGTGATGGACCTGGCTCGTGCCCATGTCGATGCGCTCGATTACCTGTGCGAGTCCCACTGCAACCTGACCGTGAACCTGGGGACAGGCCGGGGAATCAGTGTCCTGGAGCTGGTCCGGGCCTTCGAGCGTGCCTCGGGGCGGGCGATACCCTATGAAATCGCGGGCCGCCGCCCCGGCGATGTCGCCGAGGTCTACGCCGATCCGACCCTGGCCCGGCAGTTGCTTGGCTGGCGCGCGCAACTCGATCTGGACGCGATGTGCCGCGATGCCTGGTTGTGGCAGTCGATGAATCCGGATGGCTATCGTGTGGCGGCAAGGAAGCCGGTGGACGCGGTTTTCCGGCCTGCCGCGGCCGTAGTGAATGCCGCGGCGGCCGTCACCCAGCCGCAGGTGTGGCGCTGACTTTGCCCGGTTGGCGCAGCAAGGCGTCGACCACCGCATCGGGCTGCTTCATCCAATCGAAATGGTCGGCGCGGCTGCCCAGGATGGCGTCGTCCAGCATGCTCACCGATGCGTCGGCGCGCGGCATCTTTGCCAGCAGGAAGCGCAGCGAGGATTCGGGCGCGAGCCAGTCGTGCGCGAACAGCACGGCCTGGATTCGCGGTGTCGACGCAGCCAGCGCGACCTCGAGATTCGTGTCGCTGCCGCGCGCTGCGTAACGACCGCTGATGGCCGTGCGTGACCAGTCGTCGATCACGCCGCGTGCCTCGCGACCGCCGAAACCGATGCGGCGACCGGGCAGGACGCCGTTGATGTTGGCCAGCCACGGCAGAAAACGGTAGGCCAGCGGCAGGTACCAGCGCGTGGGTGTCGGGAACGCGCGCCAATACGGCGCGCCGCTGCCGACCAACCACAGCTGGCGGTCATGTTGGGCGGGTGTCATCGCGATGCGGCAACTGGCGAGCTGGCCGCCGAGGCTGTGCCCGCCGATGATCGTCGGCAGCCCGTCCGGCAGTGCGGCGGCCAGGGCCGCTTCGCTGGCGGGCAGATCCGCTTCCAGCAGTTCGGCGTAGCCCCAATTGCACTTCCGCGACGCGCGCAGGTTGCTGCTGCCGTGCCCGCGCCACTCGTGCAGGAACACCGCGATGCCGCGCGCGGCCAGCGATTCCGCCAACGGCAGGTAATGGCGTGCCGCCACGCCCAGCGCCGGCAGCCACAACAGGCTGGCGACGGGCTGTTCCGGGATGCGGGCCAGCAGGTTCCAGCGATGGCCGTGGCCGGCGTCGACCGGCAGCTCCAGCGCCTCCATCAGTCCGGTCCGCTGCGGGGCATGGCCGGCGCCGCGCCGAAGTGATCGAGCACGACGACATCGCCGCGCCCTGGCCGGTAGCCGCCGCGCAGCGCGCGGTGCACGTAGTCGGACGCGACGATGCAGGCCTGCGACAACGGCCTGCCCAGCGCGAGGCCGGCGGCCACGGCCGAGGCGAGCGTGCAGCCGGTGCCGTGCGCATCGATCGCCAGACGCGGATGACGGATCGACTCGATGCTCCCGTTGTCGTCACCATCGGCGAGCAGGTCGACCACGTCGCCGCCGTCTTCCAGGTGCCCGCCCTTGAGCAGTACCGCGCGCGCACCGGCCCCCAGCAATTCCGCGCAGGCGGACCGCATTGCCGCGCCATCGGCGACGCGATGGCCCAGCATCAGTTCCGCTTCGGGCAGGTTCGGGGTGATCAGGCTGGCCATAGGCATCAGGCGGTTGCGCAATGCATCCAGTGCCTCAGGTTCCAGCAGCCGCGCGCCGGAAGTGGCCACCATCACCGGGTCCAGCACGATGTGCGCGGGGCGGTGGTGCTCCAGCGCGTCGGCGACGGCGTGGATGACCTCGGCGTTGGCGAGCATGCCCAGCTTGACCGCGCCGATCCGGAAATCATCGAAGCAGGCGTCGATCTGGGCGCGCAGGAAGCCGGTGTCGGGTACGTGTACCGCCGTTACCCCGCGGGTGTGCTGGGCGGTCAGCGCGGCAATCGCGCTCAGGCCGTGGACGCCGTGCGCAGCGAAGGTTTTCAGGTCGGCCTGGATGCCCGCTCCGCCGCCGGAGTCGGAGCCGGCAATGGTGAGCGCGCAGACGGGACGGGGGTCTTGGTCGATGGTCATGGCGCCATTGTCGCGGAATCGGCCGCGGATGGCTGCGCGCGGGTCACGCAGGCTACGGCGCCGCCGGCGGATGCAGATGCCGGTAAACGCCATACCCCAGTCCGGTGAGGCCGGTCAGGACGGCCGGCAGGTACAGCGCGCCGTAGTCGAACCGCGCGAACATCCACGCGCCCAGCAGGCCTCCGACGAAGAAGAAGCCGATGATCACCACGCACAGCGCCAACCGGCGCCGATGCAGCGGCATCCCGCGTACGGCATGGCCGAACATGATGCCCAGGTCGGTGAACATGCCGCTCAGGTGCGAGGTGCGGATCAGCGCGCCGCTGTAGGTCGTCGTCATCGCGTTCTGCAGTCCGCAGGCCATCGCTGCCAGCAATGGCCCGGCGAGGTGCTGCTGGCGGAACAGCGGGATCGCAGCGAACAGCATCGCCGCCTCGATCGCCAGCACCACGCCATAACGACGCCCCAGTTGCAGCGTGCTGTCCTGGACGATGAGTCCGCTCAGCGCCGAGCCCACCACGTAGGCGGCGATCATGCCGGCCAGGTGGACGGTCGCCAGGCGGTCACCGGCGACCAGCGCCGCTCCCAGCAGGGACGTGTTGCCGGTGAGGTGGGTGATGGCCTGCTGCTGGTAACCCAGAAAGCCGACCACGTTGATGATGCCGGCCACGCAGGCCAGCGCCGCCGCACCCACCCAGACCCAGCTGGCGAACCGTTCCGCCACCGGCTTACAGCACCTCGGAGGCGTAATCGGCCAGCCGCGAGCGCTCGCCACGGCGCAGGGTCACGTGCGCGCTGTGCGGCCAGTCCTTGAAGCGGTCGACCGCGTAGGTCAGGCCGGAGGTGGTCTCGGTGAGGTAGGGCGTGTCGATCTGCTCGACGTTGCCCAGGCAGATGATCTTGGTGCCGGGGCCGGCGCGGGTGATCAGCGTCTTCATCTGCTTCGGGGTCAGGTTCTGCGCCTCGTCCAGGATCAGCCAGCGGCTCAGGAAGGTGCGCCCGCGCATGAAGTTCAGCGAGCGGATCTTGATCCGGCTGGCCAGCAGGTCGTTGGTCGCCGCGCGGCCCCAGCTGCCGCCTTCCTGGTTGTGCGTGAGCACTTCCAGGTTGTCGGTCAGCGCGCCCATCCACGGCGTCATCTTTTCTTCTTCGGTGCCGGGCAGGAAACCGATGTCCTCGCCGACGCTGACCGTCGCGCGGGTCATGATGATTTCCCGGTAACGCTGCTGGTCCATCGTCTGCGCCAGGCCGGCGGCGAGTGCCAGCAGGGTCTTGCCGGTGCCGGCGGTGCCCAGCAGGGTGACGAAGTCGATCTCGGGATCCATCAGCGCGTTGAGGGCGAAGTTCTGCTCGCGGTTGCGCGCCGTGATGCCCCACACCGCGTGCTGGTTGTGGCGGAAATCGTCGACGATCTGCAGCACCACCTTGTCGGGGCCGACGCTGGCGACCTTCAACTCGGTCTCGTCGCTGCCGGGCAGGTGCAGGAACTGGTTGGGGTACCAGCTGTCGCCATCGACGCGGGCGATCTCGTAGTACGTGCGGCCCTTGTCGGTCCAGGACCGCAGCTCCTTGCCGTGCCGCTTCCAGAAATCCTCCGGCAGCTCGGTCGCGCCGGTGTAGAGCAGGCTGAAGTCGTCCAGCGCGCGGTCGTTCTCGTAATCCTCCGACTCGATGCCGGCGATCGCCGACTTGATCCGCAGGTTGATGTCCTTGGACACGAACACCACGTCGGCGTCCGGCTCGGCCTCCTTCAGCGCCAGGATCGCGCCGAGGATCGCGTTGTCCGGCACCACCGCGCCGAAGCGCTTGCCGGCATCGAAGTGGTCGGTCTGGAAGCGCAGGCAACCCGCGCTGGCAGCGCCGCGCAACTGCAGCCCGCCCGGCGGCGACAGCGGAATGCCGGTGGCGATCCTGCCGGTGCCGGCGGCCTCGACCAGCTCGTTGAGGAAGCGGCTGACCTGGCGCGCGTTGCGGCTGGCGTCGGTGGTGCCCTTCTTGCCGTTGTCCAGCTCCTCGATCACCTGCATCGGCAGGTAGATGTCGTGCTCCTGGAACTTGAACAGCGCGGTCGGATCGTGCATCAGCACGTTGGTGTCGAGCACGTAGATCCGCTTGCTTCTCGTCATCACGAACTCCACTGGGGATGGAACAACAGGAGCTTGCTTGCCGGGTGGCTCACAAGGGTATTGCCGGGGCAGGGCACCGGACACGGCCAAGCCACCACATGCCCGTGGATACGGGGTGGCGAGGGCGGCTCGGTCGAGGCGGTCACCGGGTTTCGGCGGGTGCTGTGGCGCCGGCAGCGCCGATGTACCCGGCGAGCGCTTCGTACACGGCCTGGGCGTGGCCGGGGACTTTCACCGGCTGCCATGACCGGGCGATGACACCGTCGGGGTCGATCAGGTAGGTACTGCGCACGATGCCCATGAACTTGCGGCCGTACAGGGTCTTTTCCCGGATCACCCCGAACGCGTTGCACAGCGCTTCGTCGGCGTCGCTGACCAGGTCGAACCCCAGGCCCTGCTTGGCGATGAAGTTCTGGTGGGACTTCACCGAGTCGCGCGAGACGCCCAGGACCTGCGCGCCGGCGGCCTGGAACTGCGGCAGCAGGGCGGTGAAATCCCTGCCTTCGGTGGTGCAGCCCGGCGTGTTGTCCTTGGGGTAGAAGTACAGCACCAGCCACTGGCCGCGGTAGTCGGCGAGCGTGGCGGTGGCGCCGCTGGACAGGTCCAGCGGCAGGTCGGCGGGAACGTGGTCGCCGGTATCGGGCATCGATCTGATTCCTCTAGAACTTCATCGGATCCAGGATCGCGTCCAGGTTGAGGTGGTCGCAGAATTCCAGGAAGTCGTCGCGCAACACGGCGATGTGCATGCTGGCCGGCACGCCGATGGTGATCTGCGCCGAGAACATGTCCGCGCCGGTCTGCATCGCCCGGTAGCGCGTGCAGTGCAGGCTCTCGATGGTGATGCCCTGGCGGTCGAAGAAATCGGCCAGCTGGAACGTGATGCCGGGCTTGTCGGCCGCCACCACCTCGACGATGTAGGGCAGCAGGTCGGACTGGATCTGCTTCTCGCCGGTGCGGTACCAGATCAGCTTGATGTGGTCCTCGCGCTCCAGCCGGGTCAGCATCGCTTCCAGCTTGGCGATCGCATCCCACGAGCCCATCGCCAGTGCGGTCACCGAGACGTCGCGGCCTACTGTCGACAGACGCGCATCGACCAGGTTGCAGCCGCTTTCGGTGATCCGGCGCGACACGGGCAACAACGGCGAGTCCGGATGCGTCGAGTAGGCGTTGATCAGGAGGTGGTTTTCATTCGGCGACGGCCGGGGATTGGGGTCGGTCAAGGCGGCGCCTGCAAAAGAGGGGACTGGCTTCGGCGCGATACGCAAACTGCATATCGCCCGGGAGCTGAACGACGATCCGCAAGCGGAGCGTGGCTGCAGGCAGCATACTTGCCCGTGCTTTCGCGCCGCAAGTAACATCGGCCGCCTGCAGCCCGTCCATAGAGTCCTGCGCGCTGCACCCTCCGCCACTCATGCAAAGGCCTCCGACTTGCGACTTTCCGGCAGCATCACCGCACTGGCGACGCCGTTCGATCCCGACGGTGAGCTCGACCTCGACGCCTGGCGTCGCCTCATCGACGCGCAACTGGCCGCCGGCACGCAGGCGCTGGTGGTGGCCGGCTCGACCGGCGAGGCGGCGGCCCTGCATGGCGCTGAATTCGACGTATTGCTGCGCATGGCGGTGGAGCAGGTGGGCGGTCGCATACCGGTGGTCGCCGGTACCGGCGACGCCAACACGGCCAAGTCGATCGAGCAGACCCGGCGTGCCGGCGCGCTGGGCGCGGATGCGGCGCTGGTGGTGACCCCGCCGTACGTGCGGCCGACCCAGGACGGGCTGGTCGCCCATTACCGCGCGATCGCCGACGACGGCGCGTTGCCGGTGGTGCTGTACAACGTGCCCGGCCGCACCGGGGTAGACCTGCTGCCGGAAACGGTCGCGAAGCTGGCCGGCCACCCGCGCATCATCGGCATCAAGGAGGCGCGCAACGAACCCGAGCGCATGCTGGCGCTGCTGGCCTTGCAGTCCAGTGATTTTGTCGTCCTCAGCGGCGACGACCCGACCGCATGCCGGGCCATGCTGGCCGGTGCGGACGGCGTGGTTTCGGTGGCCTCCAACGTGCTGCCACGCGCGTTCCGCCGCCTGTGCGAGCTGGCGCGCAACCGCAAGCAACAGGCCGCGGAAGGCTGGAACGAGCGCATGGAGGCGACGTATGCCTTCCTGGGTATCGAATCGAATCCGATCCCGGTCAAGGCGCTGCTGGCCGCGCAGGGCGTCGGCTACGGCCTGCGCTTGCCTCTGTTGCCACTGTCCCCGCGCCACCACGACACCGCAGCGAGCATTGCTGCGGCCATCCGCGAACTTGAACTGGCCTGCGACGCCGTCGCCGGTTGACCTGGAGATTCCCCCTATGCGTTCCACTGTCCCGTTATCCCGTGCCGCAATTGCCGGCGCCCTCGTGGTCGGCCTGGTCGCCGTTTCCGGTTGCAGCTGGCTGCGCAAGGACGACGCGTTGTACACCGCGCAGACCCGGCCGCTGGAAGTGCCGCCGGATCTGGACCTGCCGCGCACCACCTCGGCGATGGAGATTCCGGCCGGCACTCCGGCAGGCACGGCAACCGCTTCGGGAACCGTGGCCGCAGCGCAGGCGGCACCCGCTGCGGGCACCTCGACCGGCTTCGTGGTTGCCGGCAGCCGGGACGAGGTGTTCGAGAAGGTCGATGCTGCCCTGACCGCGGTCGACGGACTCACGATCGCCAGCCGCGCCAAGTTGCTGGGTGCGTTCGACGTGAACTACCTGGACAGCAACTTCCTGGTCCGCGTCAGCGAGACCGAAGCCGGTGCGTACGTCTCCGCGGTCGACCCGCGCGGCATGCCGGCCACCGGCGAAGCGCCGGTGCAGCTGGTGGCTGCCCTGAAGACGGCGCTGGGCGGGCACTGACTTCCCGCCGCATCCTTGATGACGCGACGACGGATCTGTCGTCGCCATGCAGAACGGGCACGAAAGTGCCCGTTTTTGTTTGCCTCATCCTTCGCCGCGCAGGCTGGCAAGCGTCGCCGGCCGTATGCAGCCGGCCGTGCCTCAGCGCTCGAGCAGCGGCAGCTTGCCGGTCTTGTCGTCCCATTCCTGCGCGTCCGCCGGCGGATCCTTGCGCTGGCTGATGACCGGCCACTCCTTCGACAGTTCGGCATTGAGCTGGACGAAGATTTCCTGGCCACCGGGAACGTCGTCCTCCGGATAGATCGCATTGACCGGACACTCGGGTTCGCACAGCGTGCAATCGATGCATTCGTCCGGGTCGATCACCAGGAAGTTCGGGCCTTCGTGGAAACAGTCGACCGGGCACACCTCGACGCAGTCGGTGTACTTGCACTTGATGCAGCTATCGGTGACGACGAAGGGCATGGACTGGATTTCCGGTGACATGACAACGGTGGAAGTGTAGCGATTCGCGCCGGTCCGCCCCAGGCCGTGGCGATGGGTCGGTGTCGCGCGGCATGCAAAAGAAGAAAGCCCGCACATCGCTGTGCGGGCTTCCGGGTATGTGGCGCTCCCTAGGGGATTCGAACCCCTGTTTTAGCCGTGAGAGGGCCACGTCCTAGGCCTCTAGACGAAGGGAGCAAACCCGCACCGGACTCTCACCGTGATGCGGCCTGCTAGTATATGGCGCGCTGTTGCAGTCGGCAACGGTTTATCATCAAAAAATTCCCAACCGCGGCGATGCCCGCTCGATGCCAGACCAAAATCCACTTTCCCATCCCGTGCTGCGGGTCATCCCTCGCGATCAACACAACGTGTCTCGCAAGGACATCAGTCCCAGTGCGCTGCGGGTGCTGTATCGCCTGCGCGACGGAGGCTTCGCCGCTTATCTGGTAGGCGGCGCGGTGCGCGACCTGCTGGCGGGGCGGCAGCCGAAGGACTTCGACATCGCCACCGACGCGACGCCCGAGGAGGTCAAGCAGTTGTTCCGCAACTGCCGCCTGATCGGTCGCAGGTTCCGTCTGGCGCATGTCGTGTTCGGCCGCGAGATCATCGAGGTCGCGACCTTTCGCGCCAATACCGATGACGGCAGTGGCGATCGCGAGCAGCATGAAGGCGGCCGGCTGGTGCGCGACAACGTCTACGGCACGATCGAGGACGACGCGGTGCGCCGCGACTTCACCGCCAATGCGCTGTATTACGCGATCGAGGATTTCTCGGTGCGCGATTACGTCGGCGGTTTCGAGGATGTACAGAACCGCCTGATGCGCCTGATCGGCGATCCGGAAACCCGCTACCGCGAGGACCCGGTGCGCATGCTGCGTGCGGTGCGTCTGGCCGCCAAGCTGGGGTTCCAGATCGAGACGGCGACCGCCGCGCCGATCCCGCAACTGGCGTCGCTGCTGTCGGAGTCGGCACCGGCGCGCCTGTTCGAGGAGTGCCTGAAGCTGTTCCTGTCCGGGCATGCGGTCGAGAGTTTCCTCGGGCTGGAGCGCTACGGCCTGTTGCCGGCGCTGCTGCCCGCCAGCGCCGCCGCGCTGAAGGCGAACCGCAGCGGCGCGTTGCGCAAGGTGGTGCTCGATGGATTGCGCGGCACCGACCAGCGCGTGGCCAATGGCGATCCGGTGTCGCCCGCGTTCCTGTTTGCATTGCTGCTGTGGCCGGCCTACTGCCGTTCGCTGATGGCCTTGCAGGCGCAGGGCGTGCAGACGGTGGATGCCCAGCGTCGCGCGGCCGACCGGGTCACGGTGCAACAGCTGTCCACCATTGCACTGCCGCGACGGTTCTCGATCCCGATGCAGGAAATCTGGCTGCTGCAATCGCGGTTCTCGTTGCGCCAGGGCAAGCGGGTGTCGCGGATGCTGTCCCATCCGCGGTTCCGTGCCGCATTCGACTTCCTCAGCCTGCGCCTGGCCGCGTCGGACGAGCATGCCGCCGATGTCGAGTTCTGGCTCGATCAGCAACGGCAGCTGGGCGACGCTTACGGTGTGTCATACGACGCCGATGCCGATGCGATGCCGCCTGGCCTGGACGACGCGGACGCACCGCGCCGCCCGCGTCGTCGAAGCCGCCGGGTATCGTCAGCCGCCGACGAATGAGCCCCGCCATGGTCTTTGTCGGCCTCGGCAGCAACCTGGGTGACAGCGCGGCGATCCTGCAGGCGGCATTCGTGTCGCTGGCTGAGTTGCCGGATACCCGTTTGCTGAAGGCCTCGCGGCTGTACCGGACGCCGGCCTGGGGATTGACCTCGCAGCCGGACTTTCTCAATGCCGTGGCAATGCTGGACA
>DASTUE010000054.1:0-4680 GCA_035759805.1 Lysobacter sp.
GACCGGCTGCAGCCAGACCGAGGCCAACGCGGCGGCCTGGCAGGAAGGCATGCGCCGGCTCGATGCCGCCCTGGCCGAAGGCACGCACTACGCGTTCGAAACCACCCTGGGCGGCAATACCGTGCCGCGGCGGATCCTGGACGCAACCCGCAGCCACGACGTGCTGGTCTGGTTCTGCGGCCTGTCCTCGCCGGAGCAGCACCTGGCCCGCATCCGCGCCCGGGTCGCCAGCGGCGGCCACGACATTCCGGAGACCAAGGTCCGCGAACGCTGGACCGCCGCGCGCGAGAACCTGATCGCCCTGATGCCGCACCTCGCCCGCCTGCAGGTGTACGACAACAGCGCCGATGTCGCGCCGGGCGAGCCGATCCCCGACCCGCTGCCGGTGCTGGAGATGCGCGGCGGCCGCTGCACCTGGCCGGTCGACGTTGCTTCGCTCGGCCAGACACCGGACTGGGCCAAGCCGTTGGTCGAGGCTGCGCTCAGCCGCGGATCGTGAGCCGCAGGGGCATTCCCCGAAGACAGGACAAGCGCGCGATGCTGCGACCACGCCGCCACGAAGTCGACGCTCCGCATCGCCAAGCCGATGTCGTGCACGATCCCCGCATGCGCCCCGCCTTCGACCCGACCCTGATCCTGCCGATCCCGCCCGGCCACTGGCCGCCGCCGGCCGCGCCGGTCGCCGTCGACGGCATCGCGTTGATGCCGAAACCCGAACTCCACATCACCCTGATCGGTAGCGCTCTCGGACAAGAGCTGCGGGCCACCTTCGGCCAGGCTGTCGCCGCGGGGATGGTCACCAACGCGTTCGACGCGGGTGACTGGTCGTTCGCCCGCACCGGCCGGTACTTGCTGCTGCGCAAGACGGACCCCGCCGGCATCGCCCATTCGCTTATCGAACTGGTCGACCTGCCGGCGATGGCAGCTTTCCACATCGCACTGGGTCGCCACCTCGGCCGCCAACTGCCGATCCCGCCGGCGCACGTCACCCTGTACACGGCCGACCGCGACAGTGGCATCGGTGTTTCCAGCCCCCACCGCCTGCGCGCGCTCACGCTGCGACCGGTGTCGGCGGCGGAGCTCGAAGCCGCACGAGTCCCGACGGCCGGATAAAACCGCAGCGCCGTGCCACCGGCCCCGCCATCCGCACCCCTATTTCCATACGGTTGTCCTGCGCGGCGTGTCGATGCAGCGCGGCAAATCCGGGGGCGCCGTGGCGGGTTTTTCCGATTGACCCGGGCCGTATCACGGCCGAAAGGCGAGTCCGGTCACGCATTCGGAAGTTTCTGAACCCCGGCTGGCTGCGAGGTGTAGAAGCGGACGCAGCAGGGGGGGCACATCCACAAAGGGAGTTTGACGAACATGAAGCGATATTCGCGCGTGTTGTTGTCCGCGGTAATCGGCGCACTGCTGGCCACCACCGCCATGGCGGAGGAACCCGCCATCCCGGTGCAGAGCCAGGACGCCGCACTGGCAGCGCAACTGAATGCCGAGGAAGCCGCACTGCGGCCGCAGCGCATGGCGTTCCAGCGTTATTTCCGGCAGGCCTACGCCCGCTACCCGGCGATTCCGGCCGGCACGCTGGAGTCCATCGCCTACGTGCAGAGCCGCTGGCTGCACCTCCAGCCCGAACCCGGCGAAACCCGGGACGAGGCCCACCACCACATGCCCAGCGCGTACGGCGTCATGGGCCTGTATGGCGGCCAGGGCTTTGCCGACCAGGTCACCGAAGGCGCGCACCTGCTGGGCGTGTCGCCGAGCCTGGTCCGCAGCGACCCGCGCACCAACGTGCTGGCCGCCGCGGCGCTGCTGGATGCGGAGATCCGCAGGGACCTGCCCGCAGCCGATGCCCGCACGCGGCTCGACAAGCGCGGCGCGGTGACCCGCTCGCCGGAGGACATCCGCCCGGCGCTGATGCGTTACGCGGGCTTCTCGCCGTCGCCGGCCGAGGCCGCCCGCGCGAGTGCGGTCGGCGATTACGCCCGCACCAGCTTTGCCTACGACGTGCTGCTGGCCCAGGACCGCGGCGTCAACGACCGCGGCATCGTGGTGCCGGAGCGCGCGATCGAGTGGGAGCGGGCGTTCGATATCGAGCAGCTGATCCAGCTGCGCGCGCCGATGGTGCGGCTGGACGTCGAGAACGACCGCATCGAGACCGCCGATTACGAGCTCGACCCGATCAGCGAAACCCTGCGGGCCAAGTCGCCACAACGCGTGCCGCTGTCGACCGCCGGCGAGGTGGCGCCGGCCACCGACGTCGGCATCCAGAGCACCGACTACACCCCGGCGATCTGGGATCCCGCCTCCGCGTCCAACTACACCGCCTCGCGCGCGGCGGCGGTCAGCGCGGTCACCCTGCACACCGCGCAGGGCAGCTACGCCGGCACCATCTCGTGGTTCAAGAACGCCAGCGCCCAGGTCAGCGCGCACTACGTGATCCGCAGCTCCGACGGCCAGGTCACCCAGATGGTGCGCAACGCCCACACCGCATGGCACGTGCGCAACCAGAACAGCTACACCCTGGGCATCGAGCACGAGGGCTACGTCAACAACAGTTCCTGGTACACCAGCGCGATGTACAACGCGTCGGCCGCGCTGGTGCGCAACTTCTGCGCCAAGTACAGCACCATCCCCTGCAGCAGCGCGTTCAAGGGACCGGCCACCAGCGGCATCAACGTCCTGTCGACCAGCGTCAAGATCAAGGGCCACCAGCACTACACCGGCCAGACCCACACCGATCCGGGCATCAACTGGAACTGGGGCAGCTACTACAACCTGCTGAACCCGGGCAGCGGTGGCACCACCAAAATCCTCGACAGCTTCGAAAGCAGCGTCGGCCACTTCGACACCAGCCCGGCGTACTCCGGCAGCACCACCGGCATCTCCACCGCCTCGACCGCGACCCGCGACTGCACCACCCGCAAGAACGGCTCGTGCTCGCTGCGGGTGCTGCTCAAGGACAACACCGCGACCTCCGCCGCCTGGGCGGTCCGCCTGCTGTCGGGCAGCGGCAATCCGGCCAGCAACACCGCCCTGACCCGCGCCAACGGCTCGGTCGGGTTCTGGGTGTGGTCCGGCGGCAGCGGCCTCAGCGTCGGTCTGGGCATCGACGACAGCGACGGCACCGAGCGCTCCACCAGCAAGTCGGTCGCCGCCAACACCTGGACCTACGTGTCCTGGTCGCTGACCGACGCCGCCCAGTGGAACGCCTGGGTCGGCGGCAACGGCGCCATCACCGCCAGCACGGTCAAGCTCGACGCGATCTGGCTGTACCACGCCAACACCGCCTACGACGTCAACGTCTACATCGACGACGTGCAGGTCAGGAACTGATCGCGAAACGCCGATAAACGCACGGTACGGACGCCCGCCGGACTCTCTCCCCGGCGGGCGTTTTTGTTCAGGGCGCGAGCTGTGGTGGGACAACCCGCTGCCGCGCCATCTATTTCACCCGTCCCGCGGCCGGCGGTGCCTAAGCTGTGCCCACACACGCCTCGGGGGGATACATCCATGGTTTTCCGCATCTCGTTGCTGCTGGTCATCGCGCTGGCGGTGGTCGCCGGGTTCGCGCCGAAGCCGTTCGAGGCGATGAGCAATGCCGCTCTGGCGGAGGTGATCCAGCATGCCGGCTGGCTGTACCTGCTGATCGTGTTCCTGGCCCTGGTGTTCCTCGCCTACCTCGCATTCGGCCCGCTGGCGCGGCTGCGGATCGGCGGACGCGACGCCGAACCCGAGTTCTCCAAGCCCGCCTGGCTGTCGATGCTGTTCGCCGCCGGCATGGGCATCGGCCTGGTGTTCTGGGGCGCGGCCGAGCCGGTCTCGCACCTGCTCACGCCCCCGGAAGGGCTGGCGCCGGGGACGCCGCAGGCCGCGCGCGCGGCGATGCGCTACACCTTCTTCCACTGGGGCTTGCACCCGTGGGCGATCTACGCGCTGATGGGGCTGGCGATCGCCTGGTTCCAGTACAACCGCAACGGCCGCGGCCTGATCAGCGACCTGCTGCAACCGCTGATCGGCGACCGCCACCTCGGCTGGATGGGCAAGCTGGTCAACATCGTCGCCGTGGTGGCCACCGCGATCGGCGTCGCAACCACGCTCGGCTTCGGCACCATGCAGATCAGCGCCGGCATGGCGCGCGTGTTCGGCCTGCCTACCGGGCTGGGCATGCAGCTGGCGGTGATCGGCGTGTGCTTCGTGCTGTATATGGCTTCCAGCGCCAGCGGCGTCGACCGCGGCATCAAGTGGCTGTCGAGCTTCAACCTCGCCCTGGCCGGCGTGCTGCTGCTGGCGGTGGCGCTGCTCGGGCCGACCGCCTTCATCTTCGATACCTTCACCACCTCGCTGGGCAGCTACCTCGACCACCTGGTGGAGATGAGCCTGCGCATGTCGCCGTTCTCCGCGAACACCTGGGTCGCCGACTGGACGATCTTCTACTGGGCGTGGTGGATTTCCTGGTCGCCGTTCGTGGGCGCGTTCATCGCGCGGGTGTCGTACGGGCGCAGCGTGCGCGAGTTCGTGCTCGGCGTGGTCGTGATGCCCAGCCTGATCGGCTTCGCCTGGTTTTCCACCTTCGGCGGCACCGCGCTGTGGGAGCACCTGTTCTTTGGCGTGGACATGGCCGGCGCGCTGGCGAGCGGTTACGAGACGGTGCTGTTCCGCATGTACGACAGCCTGCCGCTG
>DASTUE010000055.1:0-64949 GCA_035759805.1 Lysobacter sp.
ATCGCCCGCCAGTGCCGCGACCTGCTCGGCGGCGCCGGCATCACCACCGAACACGTCGCTATCCGCCACGCGTTGAACCTGGAGTCGGTGATCACCTACGAGGGCACCGAGACCGTGCACCAGCTGGTGGTCGGTCGCGAACTGACCGGCATCAACGCATTTTGATTGGGGCTGCCCCGGGGGCGTGTCGAATGAAGCTTGAGATCACCAACAGCCCGGTCATCGAAACCGAGCGACTGATCCTGCGCGTGCCGCGGATCGAGGATTTCGACCGCTTCGCCGAGGCGTTCGCGGACGACAGCTCGCATTTCATCGGTGGTCCGCTGACCCGCGGCGACGCCTGGCGACGATTCCTGCAGGTGCCCGGTGCATGGCTGCTGCAGGGTTTCGGCATGTTCTCGATCATCGACAAGTCGAGCGGGCAGTGGCTGGGCCAGGCCGGGCCGTGGAAGCCCGATGGCTGGCCGGGTAACGAGGTCGGCTATTCCTTCCACCCGGATGCGCGCGGCAAGGGCCATGCCACCGAAGCCTGCACTGCGGCGATCGACTGGGCCTTCGATACGTTGGGCTGGAGCGACGTGATCCACTGCATCGATCCGGCCAATACCGGTTCGCAGGGGGTGGCCAAGCGCCTGGGTTCGCAGGTTCGCGGCCCGGGCAAGTTGCCACCGCCGCTGGACGTGCACCCGGTCGAAATGTGGGGGCAGTCGCGCGAGCAATGGTTCGCGCGTCGACCCCGCGGATGACCGGCGCCGCCTTCCTGTAGGAGCGGCTTCAGCCGCGATCGGATATTCCGGTCGCCCCTCGACTTTCGGATCGCGGCTGAAGCCGCTCCTACAAACCACCATTCGACCATGTCCATACTTCCGAACCGAATTCCCGCGCGCATGAAGGGCCTCAACCGCGCCGAGATATGCGACGTCAACTTCAGCGAGTTCGTGCGCGACTGGGACGGCGATGTCGAGGCGGCGCCGGCGCCACACGAACCCATCCTCGACGGCAGCGCGCTCGACGCGCAAGGCTTCCGCGAGCTGTTCGAGTCGCAGCTGATCAGCCGCCACCTCGACCTGATGGCGCGCGTGCTGCGGGTCCAGAACAAGGTCTTCTACACGATCGGCAGCTCCGGCCACGAGGGCAACGCGATGGTCGCCCGGGCGACCCGCCACACCGATCCGGCGTTCCTGCACTACCGCAGCGGCGGCTTCATGGCCGAGCGTTTCCGCAAGCTGCCGGGGATGGACCCGGTGATGGACTCGGCGCTGAGCTTCGCCGCCAGCAGCGAAGACCCGATTTCCGGCGGCCGCCACAAGGTCTGGGGCAGCAAGCCGTTGTGGGTGTTGCCGCAGACCTCGACGATCGCATCGCACCTCCCCAAGGCGCTCGGCACCGCGATCGCGATCGAGACCGGCCGCCGCCTCGGCCACGACCTGCCGATCCCGGACGACAGCATCGCGATCTGCTCGTTCGGTGACGCGTCGAGCAATCACGCCACCGCCCAGACCGCGTTCAACGCCGCCGCCTGGACCGCGTACCAGAAGCTGCCGGCACCGGTGCTGTTCGTGTGCGAAGACAACGGCATCGGCATCTCGGTCAAGACCCCGAACGGCTGGGTCGAGCGCAACTTCTCGCAGCGCCCGGACCTCGATTATTTCTATGCCGACGGCCTCGATCTGGCCAACGGCTATGCCGACGTGCAGCGCGCGGTCGAGCATTGCCGCAAGACCCGTCGCCCGACCTTCCTGCACCTGCGCACGACCCGGATCATGGGCCACGCCGGCACCGACTTCGAGATCGAATGGCGTTCGATCGAGGAGCTGTGCGCGGTCGAGGCCAGCGACCCGCTGTTGCGCTCCGCCGCGATCGCGTTGCAGTCGGGCCTGATGTCGAAGGACCAGGTGCTGGCGCTGTACGAGGCCACCCGCAAGCGCTGTTTCGCCGCCGCCGAGGAGGCCGACCGCCGGCCCAAGCTCGACAAGCTCGACGACGTGATCGCACCGCTGGCACCGTATACCCCGGCCGCAGTGAAGGCCGAGGCCGAGCGCGCCGACTATGCAGCGCGCCGACTGGAGGTATTTGGTGGCGACGACAAACTGCCGGAGAACCAGCCGCCGAGGCATCTGGCGATCCAGATCAACAACGCCCTGCACGACACCTTCGCCAAATACCCGGAGACGTTGCTGTTCGGCGAGGACGTGGCGCAGAAGGGCGGCGTCTACACCGTCACCCGCGGACTGCAGAAGGCCTTCGGCCCTCGCCGGGTGTTCAACACCCTGCTCGACGAGACCATGATCCTCGGCATGGCGCAGGGGTTCGCCAACGTCGGCCTCCTGCCGATCCCGGAGATCCAGTACCTCGCGTATTTCCACAACGCCTGCGACCAGTTGCGCGGCGAGGCGGCGTCGTTGCAGTTCTTCAGCAACGACCAGTACCGCAACCCGATGGTGGTGCGCATCGCCGGCCTTGGTTACCAGCGCGGTTTTGGCGGCCACTTCCACAACGACAACTCGATCACCGCGTTGCGCGACATTCCGGGCCTCGTCGTCGGCTGCCCGTCGCGCGGCGACGACGCGGTGACGATGCTGCGCACGTTGACCGCGCTGGCGAAGGTCGATGGACGCGTCGCGGTGTTGCTGGAGCCGATCGCGCTGTACATGACCAAGGACCTGCACGAGGCCGGCGACGGCGGCTGGCTGACCGGCTTCCCGGCGCCCGGCGAGGCGATGGAGCTGGGCGAGGGACGCGTCTACGACGAGGGCAACGACGACCTGGTGATCTTCACCTACGGCAACGGCGTGCCGATGAGCCTGCGTGCGGCGCGCCAGATCGAGCAGAAACATGGCTGGAAGGCGAGGGTGGTCGACCTGCGCTGGCTGGTGCCGCTCAATGACGGGTTCATCGTCGAGCAGGCGCGCAACGCCAAGCGCATATTGATTGTCGATGAAGGACGTCGCAGCGCCGGCGTCGGCGAGGGCGTGATCACCGCGATCGCCGAGGGCGGCTTCGGCGCGCGTCCGTTCCAGCGCGTGGTCGGCGTCGACACCTACACCCCGCTGGCCGGCGCAGCGTTCCTGGTGATTCCCGGCGAGGAAGACATCGTCGCCGCCGCCGATCGCCTGGCCGGTTGAGTATCGCCAGAGCGCTTCGGGTAGGAGCGACGCAAGTCGCGACCTGTACATCGTCACGGAGGTTCGGGAAGTCGCGACTTACGTCGCTCCTACAAGAGCCTGGCCTCGTCCTTCAGCGCGCCAGTCCCGCCTTCAATGCGCCCTCACGCACCGGCTGACTGTCGACGACCAACGCGGAAGCCTCGCGTTCAAGCGGCAGTACTGCAAGCGCGATATGTCGGCCGTCGGCATCGGCGCTGGCGATCACCGGTCCCAGCGCGGCATCGCTATTGCGCACCTCGTTCCCTGGCGTCATCGGTTCATCACCTTCCAGCAACGCCAAGCCACGCTTCGCCTTGCCGAGGAAGTGGGTCCGCGCGACGATTTCCTGTCCGGGGTAGCAACCCTTCTTGACGCTGAAACCGTGAAGTCGATCCAGCGACAGCTGCTGTGGCGTCCAGTGCTCGACCTGGGACGCCGGCAGGCGGGGTAGGCCGTGCTCGAGATCGAATGACTTCCACCGGGCAATCTCGCCGGGTTCCTCCAATACGGCGCAAGCACCCGATGGCTGCCTGCGCGGCATGATCCGCAGGCAGCGCGCCCCGCCCTCGGCGCCCATGTCGAGTTCCACGCTACTGTTTTCGTCACCGGAGAACGCGTTGCCCTTCGCGGTCGCGGGCGGGGCGAATGCGCCGGCCACCTGCAGGTCGTCGCGCACCTCGATCGCTACTTTGCTGCGAAACAGGAACCGTTTCAGCCCCTCGGCCAGCGCAATCGCGTCGGCATCGGGCACCAACAGCCATACGCGCTGTTCCGACCATTTCAGCAACGCGAACAGCGCCAGCACACGACCCTTCGGCGTAAGCCAGCCGTTCCAGTGCCACTGGCCCGGTTGCAAGCCGTTGAGATCGTTCATGAACTGGGCCTGCGCGAACGCCGCGGCATCGCGTCCGTCCATCGCGATCAGGTGCTGTCCGGATAGCGCAAACATCGGGTTGGCGGGAGCCGGCGACTTGTCATGCATGGGGGGCGGCAATTAAGCTTCGTTGTTGTGATGATAGGCCAAACCCCTCCCGACCCCGCTTCCACGACCGCCGCCGAGCCGAGCGGGGCGACGGAAACGGGGCCATCCGACCGACGCTCCGAAACCGCGTCGGTCGCCGAGGAGTTTGGCGGGCGCGCCGGGCCCGATCCGACCCGCTTCGGTGACTGGGAAAAAAACGGTCGTTGCATAGACTTCTGACCGCCCGACCCAAGCCCAACAGTGATTTCCAGATCCACTCCTGCCACGCGGCCCCGGCCGCCCAGCCGAGACAGCCAGCGCATGGCGAACAGCGAACGACCCCGGTCCCCGCGACCCCTTTCACCCCATATGCAGGTCTACAGCTGGCAGGTGCAGATGGTGACATCGCTCCTGCACCGGGCCACCGGCATCATCCTCACCGTCGGCAGCCTGTTGATCGTCTGGGCGCTGTGGTCGCTTGCGGCCGGTCCCGAGCAGTGGGCCGGGTTCAGCGGTTTCGCCCGGTCGGGCTTCGGCTTCCTGATCCTGTTCGGCTGGAGCTGGGCGCTCGCCTACCACCTGGTCAACGGCATCCGCCACCTGTTGCAGGACGCGGGGCTTGGTTTCCGGATCGAAAGCTTCGTCCGTAACAGCTGGATCTCGGTCGTCGGCAGCCTTGTGCTGACCGCGCTGATCTGGATGGCGGCGATGAGCCAGTGGGGTGGCGTATGAAGGTCACCGACAAGCTCCGCACGCCGCTCAAGCGCGCCCGCGGACTGGGTTCGGCCAAGGACGGTACTGGCCACTTCGTCATCCAGCGCATCACCGCGATCGCGCTGGTGTTCCTGTCGATCTACGTGGTCGGGCTGGTGGTCTGGCTGATCGGTGCCGACTACGCCGCCGTGCGCGCGACCGTTGCCCAGCCGTGCAATGCGCTGCTGCTGGTGGCGTTCCTGGTCGCCTCGTTCTGGCACGCCAAGCTCGGCATGCAGGTGATCGTCGAGGATTACGTCCATACCCCGTGGCTGGCGGCTGTCTCGCAGCTCGCGGTCATCTTCGTTTGCGCTCTCGCCGGACTTGCCAGCGTGCTCGCCGTCATCCGTATTTCGCTGGGAGCCTGATCGACCATGGTCGCTGCATCCAAGAACCCTGATTACAAGATCACCGAGCACAAGTTCGACATGCTCGTGGTCGGCGCCGGTGGTGCCGGCCTGCGCGCCACCTTCGGCCTCGCCCAGAAGGGGCTCAAGACCGCCTGCGTCACCAAGGTGTTCCCGACCCGTTCGCACACCGTCGCCGCCCAGGGGGGCGTCGCCGCCGCGCTCGGCAACATGGGCGAGGACGACTGGCGCTACCACTACTACGACACCATCAAGGGTTCGGACTGGCTGGGCGACCAGGACGCGATCGAGTACATGTGCCGCGAGGCGATCCCGGCGATCATCGAGCTGGAGCACCAGGGCGTGCCGTTCTCGCGCACCCCGGAAGGCAAGATCTACCAGCGTCCGTTTGGCGGCATGACCACCAAGTACGGTGAAGGCCCGGCGGCCCAGCGCACCTGCGCGGCAGCCGATCGTACCGGCCACGCGATCCTGCACACGCTGTACCAGCAGTCGCTGGCGCACCACGCGGAATTCTTCATCGAGTACTTCGCGCTCGACCTGATCATGGACGCCGAGGGCGTCTGCCGCGGCGTGCTCGCGCTCGACATGGCCGAAGGCACCCTGCACCTGTTCCGTGCCCAGGGCACAGTGCTGGCGACCGGCGGCTACGGCCGTGCGTACTTCTCGGCGACCTCCGCACATACCTGCACCGGCGACGGCAACGGCATGGCGCTGCGTGCCGGGCTGGCACTGCAGGACATGGAGTTCGTGCAGTTCCACCCGACCGGCATCTACGGTGCCGGCTGCCTGATCACTGAAGGCGTCCGGGGCGAGGGCGGCATCCTGCGCAACGCCAATGGCGAGCGCTTCATGGAGCGCTACGCGCCGTCCGCCAAGGACCTGGCCTCGCGCGACGTGGTCAGCCGCGCGATGACGATGGAGATCCGCGAGGGTCGCGGCGTCGGCGAGCACAAGGACCACATGCTGCTGGACCTGACCCATCTGGGTCCGGAAGTGATCCACGAGAAGCTCCCCGGCATCGCCGAGTCCGCGCGCATCTTCGCCAACGTCGATGTCGAGAAGCAGCCGATTCCGGTGATCCCGACCGTCCACTACAACATGGGCGGCGTGCCGACCAACTACCACGGCGAAGTGGTGCAGCTGAAGGACGGCAATCCCGATGCGGTCGTGCCGGGCCTGTACGCGATCGGCGAGGCCGCCTGCGTGTCCGTGCACGGCGCCAACCGGCTGGGTTCCAACTCGCTGCTCGACCTGGTGGTGTTCGGTCGTGCGGTGGCCAACCGCTGCGCCGAGACGCTTACGCCCGGCGCCGCACATCCGGACCTGCCGGCCGACGCCTGTGACGCCTCGCTGGCGCACCTGGACAAGCTGCGCAATGCCAACGGCGGCACGCCGACCGCGGTCATCCGCGATCAGATGCAGCGCGCCATGCAGGCCGACGCCGCGGTGTTCCGTACCGAGGAGACGCTGGCCGATGGCGTCAAGCGGATCCGCGAGATCCGCGAATCCTTCGATGACGTCAAGGTCACCGACCGCTCGCTGATCTGGAACTCGGACCTGGTCGAGACCTTCGAGCTGTCCAACCTGCTGGGCCAGGCGCTGGCGACGATTGTCTGCGCCGAGAACCGCACCGAATCGCGCGGCGCCCACGCCCGCGACGACTTCCCGGAGCGCGACGACGTGAACTGGCACAAGCACTCGCTGTGCTGGGTCGACGACAAGGGCAATACCCAGATCGATTACCGCCCGGTGCACATGTACACCCTGACCGACGAGGTGGACGTGGTTCCGCCGAAGAAGCGGGTGTACTGACCGGCACGTTGGCTCGACACGTTTTGGCTCACAAGGACGTCGCAATGCGGACGTCCGGAGAGGTCTGGTTTTCCCCGGCGTACCCGTTTCCGAGAGGAGCGGGGCGCCCTTGATACGGAACTGGTGCAGCAATGGCCGAATTCGCGCTTCCCAAAAACTCGCAGATCCAGAAAGGCCGGCATTTCGATTCGCCGGGCGCGAAGCAGCCGCGCACCTTCCGGGTCTATCGCTGGAACCCCGACGACGGCCTGAATCCGCGCGTGGACACCTATGAGGTGGACATGGCCAGCTGCGGCCCGATGGTTCTGGACGCGCTGATCAAGATCAAGAACGAGATCGACCCGACCCTGACCTTCCGCCGGTCCTGCCGCGAGGGCATCTGCGGTTCGTGCGCGATGAACATCGACGGCACCAACACGCTGGCCTGCACCAAGGCGATCGAGGACTGCAGCAGCGGCGACGTGCCGGTCTATCCGCTGCCGGCGATGGAAGTGGTCAAGGACCTGGTGCCCGATCTGACCCATTTCTATGCCCAGTACGCATCGATCAAGCCGTGGATCCGCACCGCGAGCCCGGCACCGAGCGACCGTGAGCGCCTGCAGTCGCCGGAGGACCGCAAGAAGCTCGACGGCCTCTACGAATGCATCCTGTGCGGCTGCTGCACCGCCGGTTGCCCGAGCCACTGGTGGAACGGCGACCGCTACCTCGGCCCGGCGGTGTTGCTGCAGGCGTATCGCTGGATCGTCGACAGTCGCGACGAGGACACCGGCGCGCGCCTGGATGATCTGGAAGACCCGTTCAAGCTGTATCGCTGCCACACCATCCTCAACTGCACCCGCACCTGTCCGAAGGGCTTGAACCCGGCCAAGGCGATCGGCGAGATCAAGAAGCTGATGGTGGCCCGGCGGACCTGACCGTCCGGATCCGACCATCTGGATCCGACCATCCGGATCGGGCGGCTGCAGGGAATGGTTTCAAGGGCGCGCACGATGCGCGCCCTTTTCCTTTGGAAGGAACGCATGGAGAGGCACGCATGAACGATCAGGTGATATTCCTGCCGGCACTGGCGATGGTGGCGCTGACCATCGTGGTCTGGTTCCGCATGTACTTCACGCGCGTCGCCCAGATGAAGCGCGATCGCATCCATCCACAGGCCGTGGCCAGCTCCGCCCGGTCCGCCGCGCTGCTGACCGACAGCCGCGCCGCCGACAACTTCCGCAACCTGTTCGAGTTGCCGGTGCTGTTCTACCTCGCGCTGGTGGTGGCAGAAGTGTCGGGGCTGGTGACCGGCACGCTGCTCGTGCTGGCGTGGCTGTTCGTTGCCCTGCGGGTGCTGCACAGCACGATCCACTGCACCTACAACAAGGTCATGCACCGCTTCAAGGCCTACCTCGCCGGCGGCATGGTGCTGTGGGCGATCTGGATGCTCCTGGCGGTGGGACTGCTGCGATGAACGACGCCGACGAACTGGAGCTGCGCCGCCTGCGCTGGAAATGCCGTCGCGGAATGCGTGAGCTGGACCAGTTGTTCGGCCGTTACCTGGATCGCGAATGGCGGCAGGCTCCCGAGCCGCAACGCGGGGTTTTCCTACGCTTGCTGGATTGCGAGGACGATAAGCTCTGGCAGTGGTTCATGGGCTACGAGACTCCCGTCGATGTCGAACTTGCCACCCTGGTCCAGCGCATCCGCAACCTGCCGGCTTGAGTGGCGGCCGTCGCGCTGGCTGACCGGCCTGTTGCTCGGGCTCGGAATATCCGCCGCATTGTCGTTGCTGGCCGCCGACCTGCCATCGATGGCCGCCTGGCCCGCTGCGGTGGTGGCGCTGGCCTATGGCGCGTGGCTCGCCCGGCGGGAAGCCGGTAAACCGACGGTCACGCTAAGCATCCGTGATGGCGTGGTGACCGTGGATGGCGAGCCGGTCGACCGGTTCCGGACTGACTGGCGCGGCTCGCTCGCATTTGTGCGCTGGCAGGCGCCGCAACACCGTGGATCGCGACAACGCGGTGCATCACCACGCATGCGGCGACTGGTCTGGTGGCCCGATACGCTCGCTGCAGCGGAGCGTCGTGAACTGCGGCTGGCCGCACCGCCCGAAACTCCTGCCCGTGCCGCGCGTTCGATGGCACCATAGCCGGCTATGTTCAAACCCATTCCTGTCGCCATCGGCCTGCGCTACCTGCGCGCCAAACGCCGCAATGGCTTTATCTCCTTCATCTCCCTGGCCTCCATCCTCGGCATCGCGCTGGGCGTGGCGGCGCTGATCACCACCCTGGCGGTGATGAGCGGTTTCCAGCAGGAGATCCGCGACCGCATGCTGCAGATGGCCGCCCATGCGACCGTCAGTGCCTTTGGCGAACCGCTGGCCGACTGGCAGCGTGCCGTCGACCTGGCGCTGGCCGATCCGCGCGTGGCCGGCGCCGCACCCTACGTCGAGAAGGAAGCGCTGCTCAACGGCCCCCGCCAGCAGCCGGCGATGGTGCGTGGCGTGGTGCCGGCCGACGAGCGTACGGTGTCGGTGCTGGGCGACAAGATGGTCGCCGGCACGCTGGAGTCGCTGGAGCCGGGCAGTTTCAACATCGTGCTGGGCCGCGAACTGGCCGCCTGGATCGGCGTCGGTATCGGCGACAGCGTCGTGATGACCATCGCCGAATTCAACAGCACCCCGGTGGGCGCGATGCCGCGGGTCAAGCGCTTCACCGTCAGCGGCATCTTCGAGGTCGGCTACAACGAATACGACCGCAGCATGGCCTTCACCAACATGGCCGACATGCAGCGGCTGATGCGGATGCAGGAAGGGGTCACCGGCGTACGCCTGAAGCTGCACGACATGAACCTGGCCTGGGACGTCGCCCGCGATCTGGCGCTCGAACTCGGCGGCCCGTACCGCGTCAGCGACTGGACCACCGAGAACGCCAACATGTTCCGTGCGCTGAAGATGGAGAAGACCCTGATGGCGATCCTGCTGTCGCTGATCATCGCGATGGGCGCGTTCAACCTGGTCTCCTCGCAGGTGATGCTGGTCACCGACAAGCAGGCCGACATCGCGATCATGCGCACCTTCGGCCTGTCGCCGCGCGGGGTTATGCAGGTGTTCATGGTGCAGGGCAGCCTGATCGGCGTGATCGGCACCTTGATCGGCGTGATCAGCGGCATCGTGCTGACGCTGAATCTGGAGAACATCCTGTTCGCGATCGAAAAGGTGTTCGGCGTCAGCCTGCTGCCCGAGGACGTCTATTACATCACCGGCCTGCCGACCGACCTGAAGCCAGAAGACGTGCTGGCGATCACAGCCGTCGCGCTGGTGATGGCGTTCCTGGCGACCATCTACCCGGCCTGGCGCGCGGCCCGCACGCCGCCGGCGGAGGCGCTGCGCTATGAGTGAGGCCATGTACGACACCGGCAACGGTCCGGTTCTGGGTTGCAGCGGGCTGGGCATGGTGTACGCCGAGGGCAAGCTGCGCACACCGGTGTTCGACGGACTGCAGCTGGAGGTCCGCAAGGGCGAGACCGTCGCCATCGTCGGCGCGTCCGGTGCCGGCAAGAGCACGCTGCTGCATCTGCTCGGTGGCCTGGATACGCCGACTGCAGGCGAGGTGTTCGTGGCCGGGCAGAAGATGAGCGGGCTGTCCGACACCGCGCGCGGCAGGCTGCGCAACCGGGCACTGGGTTTCGTCTACCAGTTCCACCACCTGCTGCCCGAGTTCACCGCGCTCGAGAACGTGATGCTGCCGGTGCTGCTGGGCGGCGCCAAGGTGCCCGAAGCCGAACGTCGTGCGCGGGAATTGCTGGAAGCCGTCGGACTCGGCCATCGACTCGAACACAAGCCCGGCGAGCTGTCGGGCGGCGAACGCCAGCGGGCCGCAGTGGCGCGCGCGCTGGTCAACCGGCCGGCCTGCGTGCTGGGTGACGAGCCGACCGGCAACCTGGATGAAAAGACCGCGGCCAACGTGTTCGACCAGATGCTCGAACTCAACCGCGAGCAACACACCAGTCTGGTGGTGGTGACCCACGACCGGCGCCTCGCCCGGCGTCTGGACCGGGTGCTGGAACTGCGTGAGGGCAAGTTGCACGAGTTGGCGAGGCAGGACGCCTGACCCAGGGAGCCTCGGCCTGCGATGTATTACCGGAAGCCGGAACAACAGGTATAGAGCATGAACGATGCGGCAGGGACGCCGCCGTCCGGACCGGCGAAGGCCATTGCCTTCGATGCGGTTCGCAGCGCCAGGACGGCCACGCAAACGGATCTCACGAGACCCGCGCCGCTTGGCGTGGCGGTCGCGCTGGCCTTGCTGGCGGGCATCTCCGCCGCCCTGTGGTTACCCGCGCTGGCGCCATTGCCGCTGTTGCTGACCCTGGCCATCGCCGGTGGGTGGATGTGGTGGCGGGCGGGGCGGCTGCGCTGGCTTGGCCCGTTGCTGCTCGGTTTTGCCCTGGCAGGCCTGCATGCCGGTCACGCGCTGTCGATCCAGCTTCCGGTGGACTGGGAAAAACGCGAGATCACGGTGCAGGGGCGCATCGTGGAGTTGCCCGATCACCAGCCGCGCCGCACCGGCTTCCTGCTGCGTGTCGACAACGATCCGGTCCAGCCCGAGCCGCTTCGAGGCCGGTTGCTGCGTCTGTCGTGGTACGACCTGCATGACGGAACCGGCACCGGGCGTGATGGATTGCGGGCGGGGCAACGCTGGCAACTGACGGTTCGCGTCCGCGCTCCGCGCGGGCTGCGCAACCCGGGCGGCTTCGACAGCGAGAAGCACGCCTTCGCCGGCCGTGTGACCGCCACCGGCTACGTGCGCAGTCCGGAAACAGCCCGCTTGCTGGCCCCTGCGAAAGGCCTGAATGCCTGGCGCGAAGCCATGTCCGAAAAAGTCGTGGCGGCGACTCCCGCAACCTCGGCGCGTTTCATTGCCGCGCTGGCGCTGGGTGACACGCGGGGTCTGGAGGACATCGACTGGCACCTCCTGCGCGCCAACGGCCTGACCCACCTGATCGCGATTTCCGGCTTCCATGTCGGACTGGTGGCGGGATTTTTCGCCTTGCTCGTCGCTGGCATCTGGTGGCTGTGGCCCGCACTGGGGCGGCGCTGCCCACGTCCGGTGGCCGCTGCGGTGGCCGGCTTGCTGGGTGCCGCCCTGTATGCGGCGGTCGCGGGGTTCGCATTGCCGACGGTGCGTACGGTACTGATGATCGCGGTGGTCGCCGGGCTGCGCGGGACGCGGCGCAGGTCGACGGCGTTCGACGCCCTGGCGCTGGCGGCAATCGCGGTCCTGCTGGTCGATCCGCTGTCCGCCTTGAGTGCCGGCTTCTGGCTGAGCTTCTTCGGCGTGGCCTGGTTGCTGTGGTGCCTGCCGACGGCCGGGCGCAATCCGCTGCGCGATCTGGTGTCGGCGCAGGGCGTCGCCACCGTCGGCCTGTTGCCGTTGAGCGCGGTGCTGTTCGACCAGGCGTCCGTGGTGGGGCCGCTGTCCAACCTGCTCGCGGTGCCGTGGTGGAGCCTGGTGGTGGTGCCGCTGGCGTTGGCCGGGACCGGGCTGGAGTTCCTGCGCGACGGCTGGGGGACATGGCCCTGGCAGGCGGCGGCGTGGTGTTTCGACCTGAGCTGGCCGTTGTTCGAGTGGTTGGCCGGCAGCGACCTGGCCTTGTGGTGGCTGCGGGAGTCGCGCTGGTTCGCGTTGCCGCTGGCGATGTTCGGCGCGTTCTGGCTGCTGTTGCCACGCGGCCTGCCGGGCCGCCCGCTGGCGTTGCTGTTGTGGTTGCCGCTGTTGTGGCCGGCACGCGGCCTGCCCGGGCCGGGCGAGGCGGAAATCCGGGTGCTGGACGTCGGCCAGGGCCTGTCCGTCCTGGTGCGGACCGCCGGCCACACCTTGTTGTACGACATGGGGCCGGCCACCCGCGACGGCTTCGATGCGGGCGAGCGGGTGGTGATGCCGGCATTGCACGCCCTTGGGGTGCGGCAGCTCGACCGCGCGATCGCCAGCCACGGCGACAACGACCACGCCGGCGGATTTCCGGCAATCCGCGTCAAGGTGCCGGTACCGGTCGCGCTGTCGCCGGAGGGTTCCGGCGTGGCCGACACCCGGTCGTGTGTGGCGGGCGAGGGCTGGCAGTGGGATGGCGTGACCTTCCGTTTCCTGCATCCGCCGCCGCATTTTCCCTATCTGGGCAACGAGGCCAGTTGTGTGCTGCGGATCGAGACCGCGCACGGCAACGCCTTGCTGACCGGAGACATCGGCGAAGTGATCGAACGCGACCTGGTGCGCCGCAGTCTCGAAGACCCGGAAGCCGGGTTGGCTGCGGATGTCGTGGTGATCGCCCACCATGGCAGCGCCGGCGCCTCGGACGCGGGTTTCATTGCCGCCACTGGGGCGCGTCATGCGCTGGTCTCCACCGGCCACGGCAACCGCTTCGGCCATCCCCGGCCCGAGGTGCTGGCCCGTTGGCAGGCCGGTGGCGCGCAGACGCTGGATACCGCGGAGGGTGGAGCGTTGAGGGTGCGGTTCGCGGTGGCTGGCGTGATGCTGGAAACGCGACGCCGCGCACACCCGCGGTTGTGGGATGCGGTACGGCGTGCGAACGGAGCGTCGGCGGACGGGACGGCTGAGCTATCCTATCGGCCGGATTGAATCGGCCCCGGGCCGGAGGTTGGCGCGTGCTGGAACTGGTCAAGGCGGGCGGGTGGCCGATGATCCCGCTGTTGCTGTTGTCGGCGCTGGCATTGGCGCTGATCGTCGAACGTGCCTGGACCTTGCGTCGCACCCAGGTGTTGCCACCCGGACTGGGCAAGGAAGTCCGCAGCTGGGCGAGTGGCGGCAAGCTCGATCCGGCGCATATCGACTCGTTGCGGGCCACGTCGCCGCTGGGTGCGCTGCTGGCGGCAGCGCTGGATGTACGCCACCGCCCGCGCGAGCAGATCCGCGAGCGCATCGAGGACGTCGGCCGGCATCTCGTGCACAGCATGGAGCGCCACCTCAACACCCTGGGCTCGATCGCATCCGCCGGACCCTTATTGGGCCTGTTCGGCACCGTGGTCGGCATGATCCAGCTGTTCCTGGGCATCCTCGACCACGGCATCGGCGACGTGAACCAGTTGGCCGGAGGCATCGGCAAGGCGCTGGTGTGCACGGCCGCGGGCATGGTCGTCGCGATTCCCGCGTTGATGGCGCACCGCTGGTTCCGCGGCCGCATCGCCGGCTACATCGTGGACATGGAGCACGAGGCGATCCAGCTGCTGGATACCCTCGACGCGCCCGCCCAGCCGGCTGCGGACAAGGCCCGGCCTCGCGCCGTCGCGCTGGCCGACTGACCCTGCATGCGCATTCGCGACCACCGTGGCGATGACGAGCCCGAGATCAGCCTGGTTCCGCTGATCGACGTGATCCTGGTGATGATCATTTTCTTCGTGGTCACCGCCACCTTTGACGCGCGTTCGGTGATCCAGCTCGAACTGCCCCGCGCGACCGGCGAGCAGGTCGACGCGGTGCAGCCGCTGGTCGTACTGGTGAATGCCCAGGGCCGGTATTTCGTCGATGACCGCGAAGTGCTGCGCGATGATGTGGAGTCGCTGAAGGCGACCATCGCCGAAGTGGCCGGCAGCGACCGCGAGCGCCCGGTGATGCTGCGCGCCGACGCCCGCACGCCCTACCAGGCTGTGGTCACGGTGTACGACGCGCTCGGCCAGCTGGGCTTCCGCCGCATCATGAGCGCCACTGCATCACCGGCCACATCCGGGCTCGACGCCGGAGCATCCCCGTGACCGCCCCGGTGTCTCCGTGGCCGACCTACCACCGCCTGATCGGCCTGTCACGCCCGTATCGCCTGCTGTTGCTGGCGGGCCTGGCCGGCATGGTGATCGAAGCGGCGGCCGGGGCCGGTTTCACCTGGCTGATGAAGCCGATCATCGACGACACCTTCATCAACAAGGATGCGCAGCTCAGCGTGCTGCTGCCGCTGGCGATCGTCGGCCTGTTCCTGCTGCGCGGCATCGCCGGCTATGTCACCGACATGGCGATGGCGCGGTCGGGCCGCAGCATCGCCCGCGACATGCGGGTGCAGGTGCTGGCCAAGTACCTCCGCCTGCCCGGTCTGCGCTTCGACACCGAGCCGGTGTCCTCGATGCTGACCCGGCTGGGTTCCGACAGCGACCAGGTGGCGCAGGCCGCCATCGACGCCATGAAGGTGATGCTGCAGCAGTCGCTGCAGGTGATCGCCATGCTGACGGTGATGCTCTGGGCCAGCTGGAAGGTGACGGTCGCCGTGTTCCTGCTGGCGCCGCCGCTGGCCTGGGTCATGGACAAGGTCGGTCGTCGCTACCGCAAGATCAGCCATCGGATCCAGGAGAGCGGGGCGCAGTTGCTGCAACTGGCCGACCAGTCGCTGTCCAACCAGCAGGAAGTGAAAGTCTACGGGGCCCAGCGGACCGAGCTCGACCGCTACGCCGCGCAGGCCAACACGCACCTCAAACTCAGCCTGAAGGTGGAATCCACCCGCAGCATCTCCTCGGCGATGGTCCAGCTGATGGGCGCGGTCGGCCTGGCGGCCCTGCTGTTCATGGCAGGCCGGGAAGCACTGGCCGGGCGGTTGACGGCGGGCGGTTTCGTGTTGCTGATGACTTCGATGATGGCGATCATCCCGTCGATCAAGCAGCTCACCAACGTGCAGGGAATGCTGCAGCGTGGCGTGGCATCGGCCGAGCGCCTGTTCGATGTGCTGGGGGCGGCGGACGAGGTGGACGAGGGAACCCGGCCACTGCAGCGAACGGGCGGCCTGATCGAGTTCCGCAACGTCACCGCGGGCTATCCGGGCCAGCCCCGGCCGGCGCTGGAAAATGCGAGCTTCATTGCCCGGCCGGGCACGGTCACGGCGATCGTCGGCCGCTCCGGCAGCGGCAAATCGACGTTGATCAAATTGATTCCGCGGTTCTATGAAGCCCAGTCGGGCGAGATCCTGCTGGACGGCCATCCATTGCGTGACTACCCGCTGGCCGACCTGCGCCGCCAGATCGGCCTGGTGGGTCAGCAGGTCATGCTGTTCGACGGCACCGTGGCCGCGAACGTGGCCTACGGCGAACTGGAGCAGACGATGCCCGAGGCGCTGGGGCAGGCCATCGGCGGCGCCAATGCGATGGAGTTCGTCGAGCGCCTCCCCGAAGGCGTGGAGACGGCCATCGGCCCCAAGGGCGGTCGTCTGTCCGGGGGCCAGCGGCAACGTCTGGCGATCGCCCGGGCGATGCTGAAAGACGCGCCGATTCTTATCCTCGACGAAGCCACCGCCGCGCTGGACACCGAATCGGAGCGGCTGGTGCAGGACGCACTGGAGCGTTTGATGCCCGACCGCACCACGCTGGTGATCGCCCACCGCCTGTCGACGATCGAGCACGCTGACCAGGTGCTGGTGCTCGATGAGGGCCGCATCGTGGAACGCGGCACCCATCCGGAGCTGCTGGCACTCGACGGCCTGTACGCGCACCTGCACCGGATGCAGTTCCGGGAGCCGCAATGAGCGTCGGCCCCGGCGTCCGTCGCGAGCACCAGCCTCCGTACTGGTACGGCGATGCGCCGGTACCGTTGTACGCGCGCGCGCTGGCCGGGGTGTACGCCGCCGTCAGCGGCCTCAGGCGCTGGCTGTACCGCGTCGGCGTGTTGCGGCGCAGCCATCCGGGCATTCCGGTGGTGGTGGTGGGCAACATCACCGCCGGCGGCGCCGGCAAGACCCCGCTGACGATCGCGCTGGCCGAGCGCCTGCGTCGTGAGGGCTGGAACCCGGGCGTGGCCAGTCGCGGTTACGGTCGCGCCGATGCGGCCAATCCGGTCTGGGTCGAGGCGACCACCGAGCCCACCATCGGCGGCGACGAGCCGGTGCTGATTGCGCGTCGTACCGGCGTCAGGCTGCGGGCCGACCGCGACCGCGCCGCTGCGGCCAAGGCGCTGGCCAAGGCCGGTTGCGACATCGTGTTGTGCGACGACGGCCTGCAGCATTACCGGCTCAGGCGCGATATCGAGATCGAGGTCGTCGATGGCCGCCGCCGCTACGGCAACGGCCTGCTGCTGCCCGCCGGGCCGCTGCGCGAGCGGCCGGAGCGCGGCACCCGGTGCGACTTCCGGGTCATCAACATCGCCAATACACCGGGCGGCAACGGCAATACCAATGGCAGCCAGACCGGCTTCGGCGAATGGCCGATGCGGCTGGTGGCCGACCGCGCGGTGCCGGTGCGTGGAGGCCGTCCGCGCGCGTTGCCGACTTTTGCCGGGCATCGCGTGCATGCGGTCGCCGGCATCGGCAATCCGGAGAGGTTCTTCGCGATGCTGCGCGGGCTGGGCATCGCGGTGGTGCCGCACGCCTTCGCCGACCACCACCGCTATCGCGCCGAGGATTTCGAGTTCGGCAGCCCGTTGCCGGTGCTGATGACCGAAAAGGACGCGGTCAAGTGCGCCGAATTCGCGACCGATGCGTTCTACAGCGTGCCGGTCAGCGCCGAACTGCCGGAAGCGTTCTGGGTGTCGTTGCTGGACAAGCTGGCGCAGGTCAAAAAACATGGGTCCTGATGCGATGGGCATGGCAGCGGCCGGCGTTGCGGCAGAGGCTTTCACGGATTTCGTCGTCGCGATTCCCGCGCGCCATGACGCCAGCCGGTTGCCGGGAAAGCCGCTGCGGCTGATTGCCGGCGAACCGATGGTGCTGCACGTCGCCCGCCGTGCGCTCGCGGCCGGCGCGCGTGAGGTCTGGGTGGCCGCCGATGACGAGCGCATCGCGGCGGCGCTGGCCGATGCCGGCGTGCGCGTGGCGATGACTTCCATCGGCCACGCCTCCGGCACCGATCGTCTGGCCGAGTGCGCGCGCATCGCCGGCTGGAGCGACGACACCATCGTGGTCAACCTGCAGGGCGACGAACCGTTCGCGCCCGCGGCCGGCATCCGCGCGGTGGCGGAGTTGCTGCGCGACAGCGGCGCGGAAATGGCGACCCTGGCCGCGCCGGTGACCGACGTGGAAACCCTGCTCGATCCCAACGCGGTCAAGCTGGTGCGCGCCGACAGCGGCGATGCGCTGTATTTCAGCCGGGCGCCGATCCCGTGGCCGCGCGAGGCGTTTGCGAAGGCGCGCGCATCCGATCCGGTGTCGATGCCCGAAGGCGGCCATTGGCTGCGGCATATCGGCATCTATGCGTACCGCGCCGGCTTCCTGCAGCGCTTCGCCGCGATGCCGGCGGGGCGGTTGGAGCGGGTCGAACTGCTGGAGCAGTTGCGGGTGCTCGAAGCCGGTTGCCGCATCGCCGTCGCGCTGACGCCGGAGCCGTTCCCGCCCGGCGTAGACACCCCCGAAGACCTGGCCCGCGCCGAGGCCCGGATGAGCGGCCATGGCTGAGCCAGTGCGCCTGCTGGTCGTCTGCCTGGGCAATATTTGCCGGTCACCGATGGCCGAAGGAGCGTTGCGCGCGCGGATCGAGGCGGCGGGGCTGGGCCGGCGCGTCCAGATCGACTCGGCCGGTACCGGCGACTGGCATGTCGGCAATCCGCCCGATCCGCGTTCGATCCGCACCGCCAAAGGCCACGGTATCGATATCGCCAGCCTGCGCGGCCGGCAAATCTCGCGCGCCGATTTCGACCGCTTCGACTGGCTGCTGTGCGCCGACCGCAGCAACCTGCGCGACGTGCGGGCGCTGGCGCCGGATGCCACGGCGCGCGACAAGGTCGCGTTGCTGCTGGACTGGGCCGGCGTCGAGGCCGGGGGGGAGATCCCGGATCCGTATACCGGCGGCGCCGGACATTTCGAGCAGGTGTGGGAGATGCTTGACCGCGCCGCGGAGGGTGTCCTGGCGCGCATTCGCTAGCCGGCTTCGGTCCGGTTTTTGTTGTTGCCTGAGCGTCAGCCCGCTCGCATCGCCAGCCACTCGATCGCCCGCACCGAGCCGTACAACAACCCTCCGATCAGCGCGCCGATCGCGGTGCCGTTGTAGCGGATGTACTGCAGGTCGCTGCCGACGCTGAGCTCCAGCTCGCGCACCAGTTCGCGCGTGTCCCAGCGGGCGACGCGCTCGACGATGAAGTCGCGGATGTTGCCGCGGTATTTGCCGATCAGCGGCTCCACCGTACCGATCAGCCAGTGGTTGAGCCATTGCTGCATCACCGGATCGCTGGCGAGTTTTTCGCCGATGAGCCGCGCGCCTTCTGCGGCCTTGCGGGCGATGTCGGAATCGTCGCGTTGCAGGTCGTCGTGCAGCCAGTCCAATACCTGCGACCACAGCTTGCGCAGCGTGCGCGGCAATGCCGGGTCGTCCAGCAGCCGGTCCCGCAGGCTGGCACATTTGCGTTGCAGCGACGGGTCGGTTTTCAGCCGGTCGATGAATTCCGCCACGTAGCCATCGAAACGCAGGCGCAGCTCATGATCCGGGGCATCGGCCATCTCGCTGATGAGGTCGCTGACGCCGGCAACGATCTTCGCAGCCAGTTTTTCGGCCACGGGGTCATCGAGTCGAGTGAGTCGCAGGATCGACCACAACTGCGGCGAGATCTTGCCGGCGATCATGTGCTGGGTGTCCTCGTTGCCGAGCAACCCGCCGAGGTCGCGCAGCACGCTGTCCAGCACGGTCTGGTGGCGCCGGTCGCGGGTGAGGACTTCCAGCAGCTGGCTGGCCAGCGCGGCGGCGTCTGTGCGTTGCAACTGCTCGCGGGCGAGACCATGGAGAAACCGGTGCAGGCGATCGCTGTCGAGCAACGCCAACAGGTGCGGTGCCAGGTTGACCACGAAGCCGCCGACCCTGGCGGCGTGAACCGGATCGGCCAGCGCCGCGGCCAGGCGGGATCCGGGATTGAACTGCTCCAGCTTGCGCAGCACTTCCCGCGGATCCAGGAAGTGGTCGCAGATGAAGTTGGCCAGTGCGCGTCCCAGGGCGTCCTTCCTGTTCGGAATGATGGCGGTGTGCGGGATCCAGCGCTGCCCGAGCGGATGACCGAACAGTGCGACCACCGCGAACCAGTCGGCCAGGCCGCCGACCATCGCCGCCTCGGCCATCGCCACCAGCAGGTCGAAGCCCCAGTGTGGGCGGCTGATGCGCAACCATGTGCCGATCGCGAATACCGCCGCGGCCACGGCCAGCATGACCAGCGCAATGCGCTTGCGCCGTGCCAGCGCCGTCGCGCGGTCGGGCAGGGGCGTGGCCTGATCGCCGGCCTGTGGATGCGCCGATTCGTCCGGTTCAGTGGTCATGAGGGCTGGGGGAGTGGTTCAGCATGAGCGGCTTGGCGGTCTCCGGAGGGCTTGCCCTGACGCATAATCTGCCCCATCCATGGAGTCCATGCGCGCTTTTTCTCTTCTGTCCGTCCAGTGCCGTCCCCGGTCGGGTGCCAGCCGTCGGGTGTCGCCCGGTCGATCGACAGCCCGATCAACAGCTCGATTGCCCGCTCGGGAGCATCGTCATGGCTGAGCCGGTGCCGGCGTTCGACGGCAAGGCCTTCGCCAAGGCGCTGAGCACCGCGCCCGGGGTGTACCGGATGATCGGCGCCGGGGACAAGGTGCTGTACGTCGGCAAGGCCAGCGCGCTGCGCAACCGCGTTTCCAGCTATTTCAACGCGACGCCGAAATCGACCCGGATCATGACCATGCTCGCGCAGACCGTGCGCATGGAAGTCACGGTCACCCGCACCGAGACCGAGGCGCTGATCCTCGAAAACGAGCTGATCAAGTCGCTGAAGCCGCGCTACAACGTGCTGCTGCGCGACGACAAGAGCTATCCCTACGTCCTGTTGACCAACGACGAGTGGCCGCGCATCACGATGCACCGCGGGCCACGCTCGGTGCCGGGGCGGTATTTCGGCCCGTACGCCAGCGTCGGTGCGGTGCGCGACACGCTCAACCTCATCCACAAGCTGTTCAAGCTGCGAAGCTGCGAAAACAGCGTGTTCGCCAACCGCACCCGGCCGTGCCTGCAGTACCAGATCGGCCGTTGCAGCGGGCCTTGTGTGGGCCTGGTGTCGGCGCAGGACTACGCCGAGAACGTCCGCCGCGCGACCCTGATGCTGGAAGGCCGCAGTGACGACCTCACCGACGAGATCGGCGCGGCAATGGAGGCGGCCAGCGCGCGCCTCGACTTCGAGGAAGCCGCTCGCCTGCGTGATCTGCTTGGCTCGATCCGGACCCTGCAGGCACGCCAGTACGTGGACGGCCGCGCCGCCGACCTGGACGTCCTGGCGGTGGCGATGCAGGGCACGGCGGCCTGCGTGGTGCTGTTGGCGTTCCGCGACGGCCGCAACCTGGGCACGCGCTCGTTTTTTCCCCGCACCAACGGCAGCGACAACCCCGGGGAAGTGCTGGCCGCGTTTGTTTCCCAGTACTACGGCGAGCAGTTGCCGCCGGCGGAGATCGTGCTGGACCGCGACATCCCCGATCGCGCGCTGATCGAGCAGGCCCTGTCGAGCGCGGGTGAGCGGCGCGTGCAACTGCGTTTCAGCGTGCGTGGCGACCGTGCCGGCTACCTCGATCTGGCCCGGCGCAACGCGCAGATCACTCTGGCCAGCGAGCAGACCAGCCAGGCCGCGCAGCTGGCGCGCGCGGAAGACCTGCAGAAGATGCTCGGAATGGACGAGTTGCCGCGCCGCATCGAGTGCTTCGACATCAGCCACACGATGGGCGAGGCGACGGTGGCGTCGTGCGTGGTGTTCGATGCCGAAGGGCCGGTGCGCGGCCAGTACCGCCGTTTCAACATCAGCGGGATCGAGCCCGGCGACGATTACGCCGCGATGCACCAGGCGCTCAGCCGCCGCTTCAGGCGCGCCATGGCGACCGCGGACAAGCCGGCCGGCGTGCTGCCCGACATCCTGCTGATCGACGGCGGCGCGGGGCAGGTGGCGCAGGCGAGGGCGGTGCTGGACGAGCTCGACATCCACAGCGTGGTGTTGGTGGGTGTCGCCAAGGGCCCGGCGCGCCGCCCCGGCGATGAGGACCTGCTGCTGCCGGATGGTCGCAGCCTGCACCCCGGCGCCGATTCGCCCGCGCTGCAACTGGTGCAGCAGGTCCGCGATGAAGCGCACCGTTTTGCGATCACCGGTCATCGCGGACGTCGCCAGAAGATTCGCAATACCAGTCGGCTGGAAGACATCCCCGGCATCGGGCCACGACGACGGAGTAACCTGTTGCGGCATTTCGGCGGCCTGGGCGGCTTGAAGGCTGCCGGCGTGGAAGAAATATCGCGCGTGGAAGGCATCAATGCCGCCCTCGCCGAACGCATCTATGCGACCCTGCACGGGCTTGACCCCGCGACCAGCGGACCGGGCAATGACGCGACACGGAGTGACGGATGAAGTTGACGGTACCCACCATGCTGACCCTGCTGCGGATGGCGTTGATCCCGGTGCTGGTGTTGGTGTTCTACCTGCCGATCAAGGGTGCCAGCGTGGCGGCCGCGGCGATTTTCGCGTTCGCCTCGTTCACCGATTGGGCGGATGGCTGGATTGCCCGCCGCTACAACCAGTTCTCCACATTCGGCGCGTTTCTCGACCCCGTTGCCGACAAGTTGATGGTGGCAGTCGCGCTGATGCTGACCGTGCAGAAACATCCGACCGTGTGGATGGCGCTGTGGGCCGCGGTGATCATCGGCCGCGAGATCGCGGTGTCCGCGCTGCGCGAATGGATGGCCGAGCTGGGCCAGCGGGCGAAGGTGAAAGTCGCCACCATCGGCAAGGTCAAGACGGTCGTGCAGATGGTCGCGTTGATCTTCCTGCTGTACCAGGCGCCGCTGTTCGGCCTGCCGATCTTCACCATCGGCGAATGGCTGCTGGCCGGGGCCGCGCTGCTTACTCTGTGGTCGGGTTTCGCCTACCTGCGGGCCGCTTGGCCGTCGCTGAAGGCGGACGCAAAAAATAGTTGACACATTTTTTTTCGTGCCTACAATGGGCGGCTCAGTCAGCGGGAATAGCTCAGTTGGTAGAGCACGACCTTGCCAAGGTCGGGGTCGCGAGTTCGAGTCTCGTTTCCCGCTCCAGATTCACCGCTTCGGTCCACCGGGGCGGTAACGAAACAAACCCCGTTCGCGGGGTTTTGTTTTATCAGGCGGTTGCCTCGCGCAACCGTGGTCACAGGCGGTATGCTTGCGACGCGCGTCATCCGGCCGGGTGGCAGAGTGGTTATGCAGCGGACTGCAAATCCGCGTACGCCGGTTCAATTCCGACCTCGGCCTCCAAATTGAAAACCGCGCTCCGGCGCGGTTTTCTTTTGTCGCGACCCATCCGCCCGGATGGCGGAACTGGTAGACGCAACGGACTTAAAATCCGTCGGCCGCAAGGCTATCCGGGTTCGATTCCCGGTCCGGGCACCAGCGATGGATCGGCGTCGCGACCCGCCAATGCCTGTCGAACGGGAATGGCCCGGTTACCGGCGCGCCGGGTCGACAAGCCCCGAAGTGACGAGCACTCTGGTACACGGAGTCGATCGCGTCCTGCCGGGAAGGCAATGGCGGACCTGCATCGACACCTGGCTCACGCACGCGGGGGTTCGACATGGCTTTGCGGCTCGTCACTTTGCTGGTCCTGTTCACGATGTCGGGCGTCTTGGCGGGTGCGCCACCGTCCTCGCCACTCACGCCTGATCAAACGATCAGCCATGACGCCGCCGGATTCGCCCGCTGCCTCGACCAGCTGCAGAAGCAGGCCGGGACTGCGGGCATAAGCGGTTCCGTCTTCGACCGGCATGTCCGCCCGATTGTCCCGGATGTGTCGGTGTTGAAGCTGCTCGACAGCCAGCCGGAGTTCAAGACGCCGATATGGGATTACCTGGCCGCGCTGGTGGACGCGGAGCGGGTCGAAGACGGCCAGGCCATGCTGCGACAGCACGCAGACACGCTGGCGCAGGTGGCGGCGCAATACGGGGTCGACCCCGCCACGGTGGTGGCCGTGTGGGGCGTGGAAAGCGATTTCGGCCGGACGTTCGGCAAGCGGCCGTTGCTGAGCTCGTTGACGACGCTGTCGTGCATGGGCCGGCGGCAGGCGTTCTTCCGCGACGAGTTGCTGGCTGCGTTGCAGATCATCCAGGCCGGCGATGTGGCGGCGGACCAGCTGGTCGGTTCCTGGGCCGGTGCGTTCGGCCACACCCAGTTCATGCCATCGACCTATCGGCGCATCGCGGTGGATTTCGATGGCGATGGGCGGCGCGATCTTGTGGGCAGCGTGCCCGATGCGTTGGCATCGACGGCGAACTACCTGAAGCGTTCGGGCTGGCGTACCGGCGAGCCCTGGGGTTACGAGGTGCGACTGCCGACGGGGTTCAACGCAGGAACGACGGGGCGGACGGCACGACGGCCGTTGTCCTACTGGACCGGTCTTGGCATCACGCGGGTGGATGGCAGCGCGATTGCGTCGTCGGATGCGGCGACCGCCTTGCTGCTGCCTGCCGGGCGGATGGGGCCGGCATTCCTGGTGTTCAGGAATTTCGATGCGATCTATTCCTACAACGCGGCCGAGAGCTACGCGCTGGCGATTGTCCTGTTGTCGGACCGGTTGCGGGGGCAGGGTGGGCTGGTTGTCGCGTGGCCGACCGGTGATCCCGGCCTGTCGCGGCGTGAGCGGCGACAGTTGCAAACGTTCCTGCTGCAGCGCGGGCATGCCATCGGCGAGGTGGACGGCATGATCGGTGCTGCCAGCCGGGCGGCGATCCAGGCAGAGCAGGTGCGCCTTGGCCTGCCGCCGGACGGTCGGGCCGGTCAGGCGATCCTGCGGGCCCTGCAATCAAGCCAGGCGGAAACGGGGGCGGCACAGCCGGACCCAGCGGCCACGTGCTCCAGGCCGGGCGACCCGTGTCCGTCCGCAGGTATCCTCGTCCGCTGAGCCCTTCCAGCGGTTACCTCCATGTCGCGTTATGCCCCTTACCTCCTCAGCCTCGCGCTGACCTTGCTGTCGGCGTTGCTGGCGGTGTTCGTGTCGCCGCAGTGGATCTGGGCAGTGGTGATATCCGGCAGCGTGGCGGTGCTGGGCACCTGCGATCTATTGCAGCGTTCCAGCGCGTTGCGGCGCAACTACCCGGTGATCGCGCACTTCCGCTACGGACTGGAATCGATCGGGCCGGAAATGCGCCAGTACTTCATCCAGGCCGACACCGCCGAGGTGCCGTTCTCGCGGCTGCAGCGGGCACTGGTGTACCAGCGCGCCAAGTCGGTCAATGACACCCGCCCGTTCGGCACCATGCAGGACGTCTACGCCAACGATTACGAATGGATCAACCATTCGATGGCGCCCGCGCCGCACGGCAACCCGGACTTCCGCGTGCTGATCGGCGCGAAGACCGCGCAGCCGTACTCGGCCAGCGTGTTCAACATCTCGGCGATGAGCTTCGGTGCCTTGTCGGCCAATGCGATCCGGTCGCTCAACAAGGGCGCCAAGCTGGGCGGCTTCTATCACGACACCGGCGAAGGCTCGATCTCGCCGTATCACCGTGAGCACGGCGGCGACCTGGTATGGGAGATCGGTTCGGGCTATTTCGGCTGCCGCGACGGCGAGGGTCGTTTCGATGCCGGGCGCTTCGCCGAAAACGCCCGCGACCCGCAGGTTAAGATGATCGAGATCAAGCTCTCGCAGGGCGCCAAGCCCGGTCACGGCGGGGTGCTGCCGGCGGCGAAGGTGAGTGCGGAGATTGCGGCCACCCGGGGTGTCACGGCCGGTGTGGATTGCGTGTCGCCAGCACAGCACAGTGCGTTTTCGACGCCGATCGAACTGCTCGAATTCGTTGCCCGGCTGCGCGAGCTGTCGGGCGGAAAGCCGACCGGTTTCAAGCTGGCGATCGGTCATCCGTGGGAGTGGTTCAGCATTGCCAAGGCGATGCAGGAAACCCGCCTGCTGCCGGATTTCATCGTCGTGGACGGCGCCGAGGGCGGAACCGGCGCGGCGCCGGCGGAGTTCATGAACCACGTCGGCCTGCCCATGCACGAAGCGCTGATGCTGGTGCACAACACCCTGGTCGGACTGGGCCTGCGTGATGACATCCGGATCGGCGGTGCGGGACGGATCATCAGTGCCTTCGACATCGTCCGCACCCTGGCGATGGGGGCGGACTGGTGCAATTCCGGCCGTGGTTTCATGTTCGCCGTCGGCTGCATCCAGGCCCAGAGCTGCCACACCGACCGCTGCCCGACCGGGGTGGCGACCCAGGACCCGGCGCGCTGGAAAGGCCTGGACGTCACCGACAAGTCAATCCGCGTGCATGGCTTCCATCGCAACACGATGATCGCGTTGCGCGACCTGCTGTGTGCGGCGGGATTGAGCAGCCCGGGCGAGGTCGGACCCGAGCACATCCTGCGCCGGGTGTCGCCGATCGAGGTGCGCTCGCTGGCCGCGCTGTACCGGTTTCTCAAGCCGGGCCAGCTGCTGACCGGCATTCCCGAGCACGCGGTGTTCCAGAAGTACTGGGCCGGTGCGCGCAGTGACTCGTTTGCGGCCCCCACCCACGTGCAGTCGATGCGGGAGAGCAAGTCGTACTAGCGACGCGCCACGCGGGCTGAGGCGATCAGTCCGGTCCAGATGGGCAGCTCAGAGCAGTTCGAGCACCCGCTCGGGTGGTCGGCCGATCACTGCCCGCCCGCCATGGACGAAGACCGGCCGCTCGATCAGGCGCGGATGGGAGACCATCGCCTCGATCAGTTCCGCATCCGATTTGCCCGGATCGGCCAAGCCGAGTTCGGCGTATTCGGTCTCGCCGGTACGGAGCAGCTCGCGCGCCGGCACGCCGAGCATCCGCAGCAGTTCGCGCAGCTCAGCCGCGGTGGGAGGCGTGTCCAGATAGTGGATGACCTGCGGGCTGATGCCGTTTTGTTGCAGCAGTTCCAGTGTCCCGCGTGACTTGGAGCAGCGCGGGTTGTGGTACAGCCGGGTGTCGTTCATGGGGGCTCCAGTGCCGGTGGATCGGGCACCTATCGTAGCCGCAGCCATCCGGCGCGACGACGCGATGGTCGAAGCAGGCTCCTCGCTCGCCGGACTTGGACCCACAACAAAAAAGCCACCCGCTGAAGGTGGCTTTTTCGCGATTGTCCTGGTGGGCGGTGCAGGGATCGAACCTGCGACCCTTGCCGTGTGAAGGCAATGCTCTACCGCTGAGCTAACCGCCCCAAGGGCCGCGCAGTATACAGCGAAGCGGGGGATTTTTGGCAAGTGGTTTATCGCCAGTGCGCCCCTCCCGTCTCACCCAATGAGATGCGTCCGTAGTACGTTGGCGCAGCAAAAATCATCTTCGCCCGATCACGACCCCGCAACCCGATCCGCCCATGCCGGTCGGCACGGGGCGGGTCGGGAATGACCGCACCGTCTTGATCCGCAGGGGCCCGCATTGGAAGAAATCGACCGTGGACTGATCGTCTACCGGGCCAGCCGGCTGGAAGGGCTGCTGGAAGCGCTGTCGTATTTCATCGACCAGCACCCGCCGAGCCAGGTGCTCGCGCCGCAGACCGTGATCGCGGCCCATCCGGGGATGAAACAGTGGCTCTCCACCGAGCTGGCGCGCCGGCGCTGCGTGGGCGGTGCCAGTGGCATTGCGGCCAATCTGGACATCGTCCTGCCCAGCGCCTGGCTGGACCGGCTGGCGATGGAAGTACAGGGCGAGTCGGCGGTCGCATTGGTGCCCTATCAGCGTGGCGGCCTGCGTTGGCGCATCCACGAAATCCTGCCGACGCTGCACGACGAGCAGGTGCAACGGTATCTGGAAGGCAGCGATCAGGCGCGCCGACGGTTCCAGCTGGCCGACCGGCTGGCGCGCATCTACACGCAGTACATCGTGTACCGGCCCGACTGGCTGGATGCGTGGGCCGCCGGTAGGCGTCTTCCGGAGTTGGCGGGTGGCGATTCGCGCGAGCACGATCTGCTGGCGTCGCTGTGGAAAAAGCTGCGGCAGCAGGTCGGGCATCCGCATCGCGGCGAGTTGTTGAAGCAGGTGCGGTCGAGCTTGCTGGCCGGACAACCGATCGTCGATGAAGCCGAGCCGTTGCATGTGTTCGGCGTCAGCCATCTCGCGCCGTCGGAACTGGGCGTATTGGCCTCCGTGGCGCAGCGCCGGCCGGTGGTGCTGTACGTGCCGGACCCGTGCCGGGAGTACTGGCTCGATCAGCGCGGCGACCGTGAGGCGTTGCGGCAACAGGTCGAAGCGGACCCCTACGGGCATGCAACCGAAAGCCTCTTTCTGCAGCAACGCCATCCGCTGCTGGGCGCCTGGGGCCGGATGGGGCAGCACTTCCTGCTGGCGTTGGACGGCTTGGAGGTCAGCGTCGATATCCGCCATTGGGGTGACAAGTCCGAGGAGGCGCCGGACGGAAAACGCCTGCCGCGGCTGCAGGAAAGCATCCGTCGATTCGCCCCGGACCTGTTGGCGCCGGTGGGCGATGTCGCCAGCCAGCGCGACGACGCCTCGCTCCGGGTGCACGCCTGCCATACCCGCTTGCGCGAGCTGGAGGTGCTGCGCGACGCGCTGTTGAAGGCGCGGTTGGACAATCCAGACCTGCTGCCCCGTGACATTGTTGTCATGGCGCCCGACGTCCAGGCCTATGTGCCGCTGCTGCCGGCGGTGTTCGGTGCGCCCGGTGAGCATCAGGGGCCGTTGCCGTACCACATCGCCGACGTGGCGGTGGCGCGCTCGCACTCGCTGCTGGAAGCCTTCCGCCAGCTGCTGGACCTGCCCCAGTCGCGGATCACCGCGCCCGAAGTCGTCGACCTGCTGGGTGTGCCGGAAATCGCCCGCCGTTTCGAACTGGCCGATGCGGACATCGAGGTGCTGGTCGGCTGGCTGCATAACAGCCGGGTCGCCTGGGCGCTGGATGGCAGGTTCCGCAGCGACCTGGGCGTGCCGGCGATCAACGAGCACACCTTCGCCTGGGGCATGGACCGGATGATGGCCGGTTACCTCATGGGCGCCGCGGCCGATGCCGGCGCCAATGCGGTGACGCTGCCCGATGGCAGCACGCTCGCGCCGCTGGCCGGCGTCCACGGTCCGCAAGCCGCGCTTCTTGGTGCGCTCGATGGATTGCTGGTGCAACTGGCACACCTGCACGCGGCCGACAGAAAGACGCGGCGGGCCAGTGAATGGGCCACGTGGCTGGAGCAGGTCTTTGACGCCCTGTTCCGCATCGACACCCGGGACGCCAGCGCGCGCGAGGCCGAGGTGCAGGTGCGCCGGTTCATCCGCGCGATTGCCAGCGAGCCGCAGCAGGGTGATCCGGCTTCTTCGCTTGATCCGGAACTGGAGTTCAGCGTCGTGCGTGAGGTGCTGCTGGAACGCCTGGCGGCCACGCCGGAGCGTCAGCGCTTCCTGATGGGCGGCGTGACCATCTGCGGCATGGTGCCGCAGCGCGCCATTCCGTTCCGTGTTGTGGCGGTGCTCGGCCTCAACGACGGCGACTTCCCACGCGCCGGCAGCGATGGCGGTCTGGACCTGATGACGAGCCATCGGCGTCTCGGCGACCGCGACGTGCGCAGCGACGACCGCTACCTGTTCCTGGAAACCGTGATGTCCGCGCGCGACATGCTGCACCTGAGCTACATCGGCGAGGGTGTGCGCGACGGCAAGCCGCGCAATCCGGCCGCACCGTTGGCCGAACTGCTGGACGCGCTGGAGAGCGCTGCCGCAACGCAATCCGGCGACGCGGACATCGATCCGCCGTGGCACATCAAGCACCCGTTGCAGCCGTTTGATGCGCGCTATTTCGATGGCAGCGACCGGGCGCTGTTCTCGTTCAGCCAGAGCCACGCGGCCATGGATGCCGGTGACAGCGCGGCGTTGTCCGGATGGTCCTTCGTCGACGGCACGGCCGTGGACGCGGCCGATGAAACGTCATTGCCCATCGCATTGCGGCAGGTGTTCGCCTATTTCCGCGACCCCGCCAAGCACCTGCTGGCCGATGGGCTCCATCTGCGGCTGGACGCGTTGAGCGAGGACCGCCTGCGCGACCGCGAACGGCTGGAAGCAAAATTCGAAAGCCTGGACCAGATCGCCAAGCGCGTGTTCAACGCCGCCGTGTCCGTGCCGGAAAAAACGGTGCCGGAAGACGTCCCGGAGTGGATGCGGCTGACCGGCATGGTGCCGCCGGGGACGCTCGGCGATGAGGCCTGGTCCACGACCCGCAACGAGGTCACGGCATTGTTGGCGACCATCGATGGACACGCGTTGTTCGACCCCGCGTTGCCGGAAGCGACGCCGCTGCTGATCGATCGCCCGCTGCGCGGGACGGACGGCGCCCGCCTGCAGGGCGAGTTGCGCAAGGTCTACGACGTCGACGGCACGCGCTGGGTCCACGAGGTGTTTCCGGGCAAGGCGGAGAAGGATCTGGGCTTCAAGGAGCGGGTGGCGTTTTTCCTCGAATGGGCACTGGCGCGGCTGGACGATCCCGCCGGCAAGTTCGAGGTCCGGGCCTGTGTGGTGGCTGCGCCGGAAAAGGGTGGTGGCATCGGCGTCTGGCAAGGCGGCTTCGATGTCTGGAACGACGTGTTCATGCAGGCCGTACGCAACGGGGACGATGCGTTGCGACGGCGGATGCTGGCCCAGCTGGAGGATCAGGTGGAAGGGCTGGTCGACTTCTATCGCGAGGCCCGGACGGCGCCGTTGCGGTATTTCCCCCGGACCTCGTGGTCGGCCGTCGAGTCTGCGGAGAAGGCCCGCGCATCATGGGTCGGTGGTTTCAACACCGGCGAGCGCGACTACGCCCCGGGCTACGGTCGCCTGCTGGCCGGCGAGCGCGAGTTCGACGACACCGACAGCTACGAATCACTGCTGGAGACGGCCAATCGCCTGCGCGAGCTGATCACCCTCGTGGTGCCACAGGAGGTCGCCGAATGAGCGCCGTCGCATCAATGGAACACCCGGCCCAGCACCCGACGGAACAGCTGCAGCCGGACAGCTGGCGCAACCTGCCATTGGAGGCCGGCGGCCGCAGCCTGATCGAGGCCAGCGCCGGCACCGGCAAGACCTGGACGATCTCGGTGCTGTACCTGCGTCTGCTGCTGGAGCAGGGCTTGTCGCCGAAACAGATCGTGGTGACAACATTCACCGACTCGGCGGCGGGGGAGTTGCGCGAGCGCATCCGTGCCCGTCTGATCGAGGCCGGGCGGTACGGCCGCAGCCTGCTGGACAACGGCCTGCAAGCGGACGACAGCGACCCGGTGGATCGGCAATGGCTGTACGGACACTGGACCGGCACGGACGATGGCGCCGCGGCCCGGGAACGCATCCAGCACGACATCCAGCGCCTGCGCCTGGCCCAGGCCGAGCTCGACCTCGCGCCCATCGGCACCTTGCACGGCCTGTGCCGGAAGATCCTCGTCGACTACCCGTTCGAGAGCGGCAGCGCCTTTGGCCTGGGCGAACTGGTGTCGTCCGAAAGCATGCTGCAGACCCTCGCCGAGGACGTGTGGCGGCAGCAGACCCAGGCGCCGGAGTCGGGCCTGCCGGTGCTGGATGTCGATTCGATCGGCAAGCTGAAACAGTACCTCAAGGCATATTCGGCCCCGGGCGTGTCGGTGCGGCTGCGGGCGTTGACGGAGGCGCCGGAGGTTGTTCTGTCGTCGGACTGGGTCGATCCGATCCGGCAACTGGTGGGCAGGAAGATATTCCAGCCAAGAAAAACAGCACTCAAAAGCGCGCTGACCCAACTGGCCGATTTCCTCGAATCGCAGCCGCGTGATCCAGACCTGATACCGAAGTCGCTGGCCAACCTCACGCCCGAGCCGGTATCGGATCAGATCGCCGACGACCATCTCGATGATCCCGACATCCAGAAGATCCTCGCCTTCGCAGCAGACGCTGCCGAGGCACTGAAGCCGCTGGCGATCCATCAGAAAGACCAGGCGCAATGGCCGAAGCACGAAGCCAGATTCGCCGCCTGGCAGCACTGGGTCGAGCAGATCAAGACCTGGCGTCACCACCGCCTGACCGCCAGCGGCCAGGTCACCTTCGACGAGTTGATCGAACGGGTCGCCCGCGCCTTGCCGGAAGGCGGCAGCGCGCTGGCCGAGCGTCTGTTCGCGGCCTGGCCGGTGGCGCTGGTCGACGAGTTCCAGGACACCGATGCCCTGCAGTACGGCATCCTCGACCGGATCTACCGCGCGCCCGACGGTGGGCAGCGGGGCCGGCTGGTGATGATCGGCGATCCGAAACAGGCCATCTACCGCTTCCGTGGCGGCGACATCCACGCCTACCTCAAGGCCCGCCGCGATGCCGGCAGCCACCTGAGTCTGGACACCAACTACCGTTCCTCGCGCGAGATGGTGGCCGCCTGCAATGCGTTCTACGGCCTGGCCGGCGCCCAGCTGAGCACCGATGACGGGCATGAGATCCGCTACGAGCCGGTCAACGCCAGTGCCCGTTGCGACGACGCGTCGTACGAAGTGGATGGGCAGCTCTGCACCCGGCCCCTGCAACTGCATTACTGGCCCGATTGCCCGGATGATGCCGACAGTCGCCGCAGTGCCGCGCTGGAAGGTTGCGCCAACCAGATTGTCGAACTGCTGACGCCGGGCAGGCACCGCATCGGCGGCGTTCCGCTGGTGCCGGGCGATATCGCCGTGCTGCTGCCGGCCAACGGCGACATCATCCGGTTGCGGCGGCTGTTGAGCGAGCGCAACGTGCCGTGCGTGTCCTCGGTCCGCAGCAGCGTGTTCGAGTCCGACTGGGCGCGTGAACTGCAGATCGTGCTGTACGCCGCCCAATACCCTCGCGACGAAGGCGCGGTGCAGGCAGCCCTGGCAACGCGGCTGGGCGGCACGACGTACGCGGACCTGCTGGCGCTTCGTGACCGCCCCGAGCACTGGCAGGCGCTGTCCGACGACTACGCAGCGCTGGGCGACATCTGGCGCACCCGCGGTGTCCTGGCACTGGTGCAGGAAGTGACCCGACAGGCCACGCCGCGTCTGTTTGCTTCCGGTGACAGCGAGCGTTCCCTGACCGACCTGCGCCATCTGGGTGAATTGCTGCAGACCGCCAGCGAGAAGTTTGCCGGTCCGGAGCAACTGCTGGGCTGGCTGGCCGAAGAGCGCGCGCGCCGCAAGGCCGATGACGGCGACGCGGCGGACGAGATGCAGCTGCGCATCGAATCCGACGCCGCCCGCGTGCGGCTGATGACCGTGCACGCCAGCAAGGGACTGGAGTTCCCGGTGGTGATGCTGCCGCTGATGTGGGCGAACACCCAGAGCATGAACGACACGATCGAGATACTGCACGACGCGCAAAGCGGTGAGCGCCTGCCGGGCTGTGGTGACGCCGACAGGGCGCGCTACCGCCAGGAGGGCCAGGACGAGCGTTTCCGCCTGCTGTACGTCGCCGTGACGCGGGCCCGGTATGCCTGCCACGTGTACGTGTTGCCGCCCGATCGCGCGAAGGACAAGAAGGGTGGGGCCGCCAATACGGACCCACACCGCGCACCACTGGACGCCATGATCGAGCGCCTGCTGTCGGGCTTCGACGAAGCCGCGCCGCCGTCGTCCCTGCACGAACACATCGCCTGGAACCGCAACGACTGGCTGTGGCCCGACCGCGTGTATCAGCAGCCGCTGCAAGCCGGGCCGGTCATCCGCCAGGCCCTGTCCGAACCCCGCAACACCCCGTTCGAGTTCAAGTGGAGTTTCACCAGCCTGACCCGGTCGCGGTTCGCACACGGTACGACCGAGGACGGCCCGGCCAGCGATGAAGCGGGCGGTGCCGAAGAAGCGGACCAGACGGGCGCGTTCACGGAGGTTCCCCGCGGGTCAGCAACAACCCCGGAAACCGGCGAAACCCCCAACCGCGAACTGCTTGAACTCGCCCCGGTCGGCGGGGCCGATTTTGGCAACGCGCTGCACGCGATGTTCGAGTTCCGCCAGGTCGGCCAGCCGATGTCGGCGCAGCACGAACTGATCCGCCACCACCTGCTCGACAGCGGCGTGCGGCTCGGCGACATCGATCTGGAACTGCTGGTCAAGCGGCTGGCGCGCCGCATCCAGACCACGCTGGACACGCCGATGGAACTGTCAGGCGGCCACACCGTCCGGCTGGGTGAGCTGCCCAAAGAGCACCTGCGCGCGGAAATGGGTTTCGACTACGCGCTGGACGGCGTGGCGATGCAGCGTCTGCGTCAGGCCTGCGCCGATGCCGGCGAGCCCGACCTGATACCCCGAAGCTCGCGCCATCACCTGCGCGGGATCATGAACGGAAAAATCGACCTCGTGTTCCAGCACGACCGGCGCTTCTACGTGCTCGATTACAAGGGCAACCAACTGGGCAAGGACGGCCTGCTGTCGATGTACGCGCCCGCGCAACTGCGGCAGGCGATGGACGCCAGCCATTACCGCTTCCAGGCCCTGCTGTACGTGATCGCGGTCGATCGCTACCTGCGCCAGCGCATCGGCCCGGCCTACGACCGCAGCACGCAACTGGGCGAGGCGATCTACCTGTTCGTGCGGGCGGTCGGCGTGGCCCCGACCCAGGTGCCCGGCGCCGGGATCTGGGCCCACCGTTTCAGCGATGAGCTGATCGATGCGGTCGATACCGTCCTCGCCAACCGCATACAGGAGGCCGCATGAGCCGCTACGGTTTTGACGCGTTGCCCGCCGGGTCGTTTGCCGAGGCCTGGCGCCCGCTGGAACGCGCTTTGTACCGCTGGGTGATCGGCCATCAGGGCTCGACGCTGCTGGCCAGGGTGGCCGCCTGGGCGAGTCTGGCCGATGGCCGCGGCGACACCGCCCTGTGGCTGTCCGGCGGTGTCGAAAGCGGCGGCGAAATGCCGGCATTGAACGGGGCTGAGATTGCCGCGCTGGCCGACGAACCGATGGTCGGCAGCCCGGACACCGATGCCGCGACTCCTGTTCCGTTTGTGCTCGATGCCGACGGCCGGTTCTACCTGTGGCGCAATTACCGGCACGAAGTCGCGGTGGCCGATGCGGTCATGCGACGGCGTGATCAGGCCGATGCCGTCATCGTCGCCGAAGACGACATCGACACCTTGTTCCACGGCATCGACGACGACACGGTCGCGCAGCAACGGCTCGCGGTCCGCCGCGTCGCGGGGCGCAAACTGTTCGTGCTGACCGGCGGGCCGGGTACCGGAAAAACCACCACCGTGCTGCGTATGTTGCTGATGCTGCAACGCCGCGCGTCCCGACCGTTGACGATCCAGGTCGCCGCGCCGACCGGCAAGGCCGCCCAGCGCCTGGTGCAGTCCCTGCGCGAGGGCAAGCAGAAGCTGCGTCGGCACGCCGACAAGCCACTGCCCGCGGACTGGCTCCCGCTGCTGGAAAACGTGCCCGACCATGAAGCGCTCACCCTGCATCGCCTGCTCGGGTACCGGCCGTACGACAACGTCTTCGCGCGCGATGCGAAAGACTCGATCCCCGCCGATATCGTGGTCGTCGACGAAGCGTCCATGGTCGATCTGGCCATGCTGCGTGGCCTGCTCGACGCCGTGCGACCCGATGCCACGCTGATCCTGGTCGGCGATGCCGACCAGCTGACCTCGGTCGCCGCCGGCTCGGTGCTGATGGACCTGGTCACCGCCATGGATCCTGCCACTGAGGAAGATGCCGATGAGGAGCGCGCTGACGCTGGAACGGACACCAACGATCTGGTGAAGCTGCGTCACAGCTTCCGCGCCGAGCGGTATCTGGTGGACATCAACCAGGCCATCAACGCCGGAGATGCCGAAGCGCTTCAACTGGCGATGACGGCCGCCGCGGAGCATGCAAAGCACATCGTCATCGAAACCCCGCAGGAGCTCGGCAGGCAGGTCGAACGCTGGTCGAAGCGGATCGCAAAGACCGAGGAGCTGCGTGCCTCCAGCGACGGTGTCACCGACACAAGCGGCAAGGGTCCGGCGGAGGTCGCCCTGACCGCGCTCGCCCGGCGCCAGCTGCTGTGCGCCATGCGCGAAGGCCCGTACGGCGCCACGACGGTCAACCAGGCCATCGAACACCGCCTGCGCAAGGAGTGGGGCGAGGAGCCCGGCCGCGAGTGGTACCCCGGCCGCGCCGTGATCATCGTCCGCAACGACTACACCGCCGGCCTGTTCAACGGCGACGTCGGCATCTGCCTGGCCGACGCGGACGGACAGCTGCGGGTCTGGTTTGAAGGCAGCCCCGAATCCGCGGCGGGCGACGACGCGGAGCCTGCCCGGCGGTTCCGCAGCTTCGCTCCCAACGCCCTGCCGCCGCACGAGAGCGCCTTCGCGATCACCATCCACAAGAGTCAGGGGTCCGAATACGCCCAGGTCGCCGTGCTGCTGCCGCCCGATGCCGAGAGCCGGATCCTGTCGCGCCAACTGCTCTACACCGGCGTGTCCCGCGCCAAGCTGTCGGTTGAGCTGTGGGCGGCGGACGAGGCATTGGCCACGGCGGTCACGCACAGCGTCCAACGACAGGGTGGGGTGGCCGCGAAGCTGGCGGAGTGTAAAGACGCGGGGAGATCGCCGTGACGGAGTTTTCCGCCGCCGTGGAACTGCTGCGATCCAGCCAGCGCCCGGCCGCATTCACCGGTGCAGGCATGTCCGCCGAAAGCGGGATTGCGACTTTTCGTGGCGGCAGCGACAGCCTGTGGTCGAAATGGAAGCCCGAGCAGATGGCCACGCCGCAGGCATTCGAGGCGGATCCGGAACTGGTCTGGGGCTGGTACGCGGCGCGCATGGCCCAGCTGGCGAGCGTCCAGCCGCATGCCGGCCACCGCACACTGGCGTCGTTCGAGGAACGTTGGCCCGGGTTCACCGTGGTCACCCAGAACGTGGACGACTTGCACGAGCGGTCCGGCTCGACGCGGGTGCTGCATCTGCATCGCGAATTGCTGAAGCTGCGCTGCTTCGCATGCAACCGGCCCGGCGCCGATTTCGTCGCGCCGCCCCCGTCACTCGGGCCCGAACAGCGCGTGCCGCCGCCGCGCTGCGGGCATTGCGACGGTCTCATCCGCCCGGGCGTGGTCTGGTTCGGCGAAAGCCTGCCGCAAGACATCTGGAAGCAGGCACAGGCCTGCATTCGCGACTGTGACCTGCTGCTGGTCGTGGGGACTTCCGGAGTTGTGGAGCCGGCCGCGTCGCTGGTGGCGCTGGCCCGCCAGAACGGCGCGCGGGTCCTGCTGATCGATCCGGGGACGAGCGAGCACGAGGCCTTGGCCGACGTGCATCTGCGCGGTGCGGCGGGCGCGGAGCTGCAGCACCTGCGCCTGGCGTTGTAGACGCGTCGCGGTCGAGGCAGCCGTCAGGGACGCGGCGCGTAGGCGATCAGCGCAATCGCGAGGATCGCCAGACCGATCGCTGCGCGGTTCCAACGGCTGGTTTTCTCGCCGAATGCCAACACCCCGACCAGTGTTCCGAGCACCACCACGCCGATGTTCATCGCCGCGAACACCACCGCCGGGCTGTCCGGCAGCGCCTGGTGGGCGCGGACGTAGAACACGATGTTGCCGAAGTTGAGCAGGCCCAGCAGCAGTCCGGCACCCAGATTCGTCATGCCGAAGCGTGAGGCGCCACGCAGATGGCGTGAAATCTGCCAGCCCAGCATCAGCACGAACGCCAGTACAAACGCGGCCTGCAGGGACGCCATCGAAGGCGTGCCGGACTGGGCGACCAGTTTCAGCAGCACGTCGACCACGGCGAAGCCGACCCACACCAGCAGCAACGGCAGCCAAGCGCCTGGACCCGTCGCACCGCCGTTGGCGGGGCGCATGACAATCCCCGCCACCGCGATCAGACCCAGCGCCAGTCCGGCCAGCTTGATGCCTCCGGCCTGTTCCCCGAACACGGTGAAGGCTGCCACCAGCGACAGCAGCAGCGACAGCCGCTGGGCGACATCGGTTCGCACGATACCCGCCTGTCGCACCGCCGCGGCCAACACCAGGAACAGCGTTGGCAGCAATACCGCCAGTGCCAACAGCACCAGCCATTGCGCACCACCGCGCAGGCCGTCCAGATCCGGCCGCAACAGCAAGGCGCACAGCACCGCGGCGGCCAGATAGTTCCAGGTGACCATCTGCGCCACGTCGAGCCGGCCACGCGGCGCCAGCTTCAGCAGCACCGAGACCAGCACGCTGCACAGCGCGCTCAGCAGGATCAGATGCATGGATGGAGCCACGGATGCATGGCGCGCCGGCTCGGCGTCGCGGCAAGAAAAGGTGGGGTGTCGATGGACGTGACTCTGATGATGGGGTGGGGCACCGGAGCGTTGGATTCTACCGATGGACTTCCGCGGTGATCGAGGCGACTTCCGGTTCCCGGTCCCGCTGGTCGCCACTGTCCGCGTGACCGGCCTGCTGTCGTCCGCGCCAAGAAGACCAATTTGCATGAACTGGCTGAATTCATTGGTGGCCTGCCGTTCACGGCACTTGTTGTTGAAATTCGTTGCTATGTTGACAACAACAACGCTTGCCCCTCATTGATCAACAACAACACATGTTGTCATTCATTGATCGGCAAATTTTGATGACAGGCTGGTTTGTCCGGCATGCGTGAGTGACAATCCTTTTTGTCATTGGTATCGTTTCTTTTATTATTGACAACGAGTCTTGAGGGCGGAATTCATGCTGAACATGATGGTCGATACCAGCCAGGCCGTCCCCTATCACCTGGGCAAATTTCCACCTGCCGCGCTGGACTATGCGCGCCTGCTGCCGAGCCTGCTGGGCGCAACCGCTGCACTGGCGCGCTATGACCAGATGCTGGGCAGCCTGCACAACAGCGAGCTGTTTCTGGCACCGCTGCGGGGACAGGAAGCGGTGGTTTCCTCGCGGATGGAAGGCACCATCAGCACCCTCGACGAGATCCTGCAACTGGAGGCCGAGTTCGACGAAGAAGATGATGCCGGGGCGGCGCTGGAGTTTCGCTCGGATGCGATCGAGACCGCTTTGTACCGTCGTGCGCTGAACACTGCCCAGCTTCGCCTGGAGCAGGGCCAGCCGCTGACGGAATCGCTGCTGAAAAGCGTCCACCGGCAGTTGCTTTCCTTCGGGCGCGGTGCCGGCAAGTCGCCGGGTGCCTACAAGCGTGAGCAGAACTACATCGGTGAGCGTGGCAACCGCAAGGTGAGTTTCGTGCCCATTGCGCCGGAGCATCTGGCCGGTGGCATGGAGGCCCTGTTCCGGTTGATCGGTGACGAGTCCGTGCCGGTGCTGTTGCGCACCGCGCTGGCGCATGTCGAGTTCGAGTCGCTGCATCCGTTCGAGGACGGCAATGGCCGCGTCGGCCGCATGTTGATCACGTTGATGCTGTGGCAGGGCAAAGCCATCGCCGCGCCGCACTTCTACATCAGCCGGTATTTCGAGGACCACAAGGACGAGTACCTGGAGCGCCTGCGCCAGGTGTCGGCCGATGACGACTGGAACGGCTGGTGCCAGTTCTTCCTGGCCGCCGTGGAGCAGCAGGCCATCGCCAACCTGGAAGCGGCACGCACGATCAGCGACTTCTATGCCGAGATGAAACCCCGGTTTGCCGAAGTGCTTGCGTCCAAATACGCGGTAGCGGCGCTGGACTACCTGTTCACGCATCCGGTGTTCAGCAACAGCCGGTTTACGCGCACCGCGGGTATCCCGGCGCAAACGGCCGCGCGCTTCAGTCGTGTGTTGTTGCAGGAAGGGTTGCTGCAAACCGTGCGTGAGGCTGCGGGGCGGCGCTCGGCGATATACCGTTTCGAGCCATTGATGCAGCGGGTGCGGGTGTGAGGCGGCAAGTGTCTTGACGTGCGCCAACTGTCGCGGCCATGTAGCTGGATAGCATGTTCCGGGTCGGTGATGCCGATGCGATCGTGGTGGTCATTACCGTCATCAACCACCCGGCCACGGCATAGCTACCCTTTCGGCTGCTATTCCCCGCCAGCTGCGCGACAATAGCGCGCTGGCCCTGCCGCTTGTTTGATCCGCGACGGCGCTTCCGTCGCCAGGCCGGTGCCTCCCGCCCACAATTTTCCTATCAGGAGCTGGACATGTTCAGCCATTTGCCGCTTTACGCCGGTGATCCCATTCTTTCGCTGCAGCAGGCGTACCTGGCCGAGCCCCGCGCCGACAAGGTCAACCTGGGTATCGGTGCCTATCAGGACGAGAACGGTGCGATCCCGACCCTGCGCTCGGTGGCTGCGGTGCGTCCGGCGCTGGCGGCCGATCTGGGCCCGACGCCGTACCAGCCGATTGCCGGGTCGAAGCCGTACCGCGATCTGGTCACGGAGCTGGTGCTGGGCAGCGACCGTTACCAGAAGGTCGCCGAGCGCGTGGTGGCGATCCAGTCGCTGGGTGGTTCGGGCGCGCTGCGCGTCGGTTGCGACCTGTTGAAGCGCTACTTTCCCGACTCACAGGTGTGCATCAGCGCGCCGTCGTGGCCGAACCATCAGGCCATCTTCGAGGCCGCCGGCTTCAAGGTCGGCAGCTACCGCTATTTCGACGCGAGCACCAACGGGGTCGATTTCGACGGCATGTTGGCCGACCTGCAGGCGATGCCGGCACGCAGCATCGTCATCCTGCACCCGGCCTGCCACAACCCGACCGGCGCCGACCTGACCCGCGACCAGTGGGACGCGGTGGTCAAGGTGATTGCCGAGCGCAAGCTGCTGCCGTTCCTGGACATGGCTTACCAAGGTTTCGCCGAAGGCATCGACGAGGACGGCTACGCGGTGCACGCGATGGTTGATGCGGGGATCTCGCTGCTGCTGAGCGTGTCGTTCTCCAAGACCTTCTCGCTGTACGGCGAGCGTTGCGGCGCGCTGGTGGGCGTGTGCGCGGATGCCGACGAGGCGAAGCGCGTGCTCAGCCAGATGGAAATGTCGATCCGGGCGAACTACTCCAGCCCGCCGACTTTCGGCGGCAAGATCATCGCGCGGGTGCTGGCCGATGCGGCGCTGCGCCAGGACTGGATGGACGAAGTCGGGGAAATGCGCACCCGCATGCTGCGGATGCGCGAGCGCCTGCACGCCGGCATGAAGGCCCGCGCGCCGTCCTTGAACGTCGATTACCTGTTGAGCCAGCGCGGCATGTTCAGCTACACCGGCCTGAGCGCGGCGCAGGTCGAGCGGCTGCGGGCCGAGCACGGCATCTATGCGGTCAATTCCGGGCGCATCTGCGTCTCCGGCCTGCGCGACGACAACGTCGACCGCGTGGCCGCGGCGTTCGCCGAAGTCATGCACGACCCCGGGCAAGATTGATGGGCAAGCCCCGCGGCCAGCTGAAGCTGGAAGGGTTCAACCACCTCACCAAGTCGTTGAGCTTCAACATCTACGACATCTCCTACGCGGTGTCGGAGACCCAGCGCCAGCGTTACATCGAATACATCGATGAGGAATACGACGCCGACCGCCTGACCGAGATCCTGTTGAACGTGGTCGAGATCATCGGCGGCACGGTGCTGAACGTCGCCCGGCAGGATTACGATCCGCAGGGCGCGTCGGTGACGATCCTGATGTCCGACCGTCCGGCGCTGCCGGAGCACAACGCGTCCAACGACAAGCCCAAGCGCACGGTCGCGCATCTGGACAAGAGCCACATCACCGTCCACACCTACCCGGAAATGCATCCGCACAACGGGATCGCGACCTTCCGGGTGGATATCGACGTGGCGACCTGCGGCCTGATCTCGCCGCTGGAAGCGCTGGACTACCTGATCAAGCAGTTCGATTCGGACGTGGTGATCATGGATTACCGCGTGCGTGGCTTTGCCCGCAACGCAAAGGGCCGGAAGCTGTTCATCGACCACAAGATCAACTCGATCCAGGAGTCGATCCACAAGCGGTTGCTGGACAAGTACGAGTGCCGCGACGTGAACGTCTATCAGGAAAACCTCTTCCACACGAAGATGCACCTGAAAAACTTCAACCTCGACGATTACCTGTTCAGCGAGATGGCCCAGCAGTTGTCGTTCCGCGACCGCATGCGCATCGAGCACCTGCTGCGCAAGGAAATCATCGAGCTGTACCAGGGCTACCCGGAAGAGTAGCTCCCGAAGACCAGGCACGGCGGCCGCACACGCGGCCGTGACCGGGGTGGCAGGACAATGCGCGGGTCTTCGCAGGCGGGCCCGAAGCGATCATGCAACTCGACGCGCTGTTGCTGTCCCGGATCCAGTTCGGTTTCACGATCTCGTTCCACATCATCTTCCCGGCCATCACTATCGGGTTGGCCAGTTATCTGGTGGTGCTGGAAGGCGCGTGGTTGTACACCAAGCGCCGCGTCTATCTGGATCTCTACCAGTTCTGGCTGAAGGTGTTCGCCGTCGCGTTCGGCATGGGCGTGGTGTCGGGCATCGTGCTGGCGTACCAGTTCGGCACCAACTGGAGCGGGTTCTCGCGTTTCGCCGGCGGCATCACCGGACCGTTGTTGACCTACGAGGTGCTGACCGCGTTTTTCCTGGAGGCCGGTTTCCTGGGCGTGATGCTGTTCGGCATGAAGCGCGTCGGCCCGGGGCTGCACCTGTTTTCCACCGCGGCGGTGGCGGCCGGGACGCTGATCTCCTCGACCTGGATCATCGCCTCCAACAGCTGGATGCATACCCCGCAGGGGCATGAAATCATCGACGGCCGCGTGGTGCCGGTCGATTGGCTGATGGTGATCTTCAATCCATCGTTTCCGTACCGGCTGACCCATATGGTGGTGGCCGCGTTCCTGGCGACGGCGCTGCTGGTCGGCGCCAGCGCGGCCTGGCACCTGTTGCGCGGACGCGACACGCCCGCGGTCAGGACCATGTGGTCGATGGCGTTGTGGATGGTGCTGATGACCGCGCCGCTGCAGGCGGTGATCGGCGACTTCCACGGCCTCAACACCTTGAAGTACCAGCCGGCCAAGATCGCCGCGATGGAAGGCCATTGGCAGAACGCGTCAGACCAGGGCCGGCCGGGGCAGGGCGTGCCGCTGGCGCTGTTCGGCATCCCCGACATGGAGCAGGAGCGGACCCGGTACGCGCTGGAGATTCCGCGGCTCGGCAGCCTCATCCTGACCCACAGCCTGGACGGCGAGTTTCCGGGCCTGAAGGAGTTTCCGCGTGAGGACCGGCCCAACTCCACGGTCGTGTTCTGGACCTTCCGGTTGATGGTCGGACTGGGCGTACTGATGATCGCGCTGGGGTTGTGCGGCGCGTGGCTGCGGTGGCGCGGCCGGGTGTACGCGTCCCGGCCGCTGATGCGTTTTGCGCTGTGGATGGGGCCGGCCGGGCTGGTTGCGATCCTGGCCGGCTGGTCGACCACCGAGATCGGCCGCCAGCCGTGGATCGTGCAGGGCCTGCAGCGAACCGCCGATGCCGTGTCCGCGCACAGCACCGCGCAGATGGGGGTGTCGCTGGCGATCTTCGTGGTGGTCTATTTCCTGGTGTTCGGCGCGGGCACCGTGTACACCCTGCGCATCATCGGCCACGGCCCGTCCACGGGGGACGCAGACTCGCCATCGGAGGGTGGCCCCGGCCAGTTGCATCAGCCGGGGCGGCCGATGTCCGCGGCGACCGATGGCGAGGCGTCGGGCGCCGGCTTCGCTGGTGTCTACGCAGCGGGTACGGGTTCCGGATCGCAGGAGGAGGCGACCTGATGGGTATCGACCTTCCACTGGTGTGGGGCGTGATCATCGTGTTCTCGATCATGATGTACGTGGTCATGGACGGCTTCGACCTGGGCGTCGGGATGCTGTTCCCGTTCTTCCCGGCCAAGCACGACCGCGACGTGATGATGAACACCGTCGCGCCGGTCTGGGACGGCAACGAGACCTGGCTGGTGATGGGCGGCGCGGGACTGCTGGCGGCCTTTCCGCTGGCCTATGCGGTGGTGCTGAGTGCGCTGTACCTGCCGCTGGTGCTGATGCTGGTCGCGCTGATCTTCCGCGGCGTCGCGTTCGAGTTCCGGTTCAAGGTGGCGGCCGGGCGCGAGTGGGTCTGGGACCTGGCCTTCATCGCCGGATCCTACGGCGCGACCTTCTGCCAGGGCGTGGTGCTGGGTGCCTTCATCAACGGTTTTGCGATGGACGGGGACCGCTTTGTCGGCGGTGCGTTCGACTGGCTCACCCCGTTCTCGCTGTTCACCGGTGTCGGGCTGGTGGTCGCCTACATGCTGCTGGGCAGCACGTGGCTGCTGATCAAGACCGAAGGCGAGCTTCACCGCGACCTGCGTCTGCGGACCCGGCACTGGGTGTGGGCGTTGCTGGCGGCCATCGTGATCGTCAGCATCTGGACCGCGCTGGCCCATCCGGCCATCGCCCGCCGCTGGTTCAGCCTGCCGAACCTCCTGTTTCTCGCGCCGGTGCCGCTGCTGGTCGGCGTGGCGATGTACGGCCTGTTGCGCGCGCTGAAGGGCGACTCGCACCTCTCGCCGTTCCTGCTCACGCTGGCGCTGGTGTTTCTCGGCTACAGCGGTCTGGGCATCAGTATCTGGCCGAACATCCTGCCGCCCGACATCACCTTCTGGCAGGCCGCCGGGCCGCCGCAGAGTCTGGGTTTCACGCTGGTCGGCGCCTTGCTCATCATCCCGGTCATCCTGGGCTACACCGCGCTGGCGTACTGGGTGTTCCGCGGCAAGGTCAAGGCCGGTGAGGGATACCACTGATGCGGCCGTCGCCATCGCGCCACTGGTGGAAACGCATCGGCTGGCTGGTGCTGATCTGGCTGGCCAGCGTGGCGAGCCTGGCGGTGGTGGCCTATGCGTTGAAGCTGCTGATGCGCTCGGCGGGGATGACGACGTAGCGCAGGCGGTGGTCAGGAAGCGTGACGTGTTGCCCGGGCAATCCTGATACCTAGTACGGCGCGCACTGCAGGAACCTGACCGGGACATCGCTGTCCGGTGGCGGCTGCAGTTGGACCCGTGAACTGCTCAGGGTTTCGTGACGCTTGAGCGCGGCGCAGACAGCGTCGACCTGCTGCTGGCTTGCATTGGCCTGGACCTGCACCAGCAGGGTCGAACGGGTGGCCCAGGACGCAAGGTCGATACCGGGCAGGGCGGAGACCGCGCGGACGACGTCGTTGCGTTGTTCTTCTTCGCTGAGTGCCGGCGGCAGTGATCCGGCTGGCGTTGATTGACTGCCTGCGCCCGCAGTGGCGACGGCCGACGGCGAGGGTGCTGTCGGACGGCTGGCGTCCTGTGCGGCCGGAACCTGTGGCTTGTCCTGGTCCGGCAGTGCGGCCGCAACGGCAACACCGGCAATCAGGGCCAGCAACCATGCCGCCAGGGTGGCACGCACGGTGCGGGTACGGGCGCGCGCTACCAGATCCCTGTGCAGGCTGGGCGGCAGCAGGGGGCTGATCAAGGGCCACAAGGTCGCGCCATCGATCAGCTCGATGTCCTGGTGGTGTTTGCGTGCATCGGCCTGGATGCGGCCCAGCGTGGCGAGGATGCCGCCGCTGGCGGCGCTGTCACGGACGGCGCGGGACAGCTGGTCGACCATCGACGCGTCGACGCGGTAATCGACGCCCTGCTTGCAGCTGAGCAGCCAGGTCTGGTCGCCACGGTTGAGCAGCAGGTCGGCGTTCTGTCCGCGGTCGGCATCGGGTGACAACCGGCTGGCGGTGAAACCCTGGTCTTCCAGTGCCTCGATGATGAACCGGGAGGACTCGCGCCAACGCATCGCAGCCAGGGCCCGCAGGCCGCCGGCAGTGACCTGTTTCCGGTTGTAGACCATCCACAGCCATGCGCTGGCGATGCCGCCAAGCACCATGGCAATCAGCAGGACGGTCGTCAGGAAGGAGGCACTTGGCATGCGGGACTCACAAGTAGTGGAAAGACCGGCGGGTGGCTCGCGCGGGCGGCCAAATATACGTTGAGTCGTGTGGGGATCAGCTGAACCGTTCGCTCAGGACCCGGCGCAGTTCGGCCTCGATCGGGCCCTTCATCGCGCCGAACAGGAACCCCAGATCCGCCGTGACGTGCAACTGGTCCGGCAGCAGCGCGATGCAGCCTTCGATACCGCTGCGGGTGAAGTGGAGCGTGTTGTCGTCCCATCGGCAGTCGACTCCGAAGCGCTCGGTCAACTTGTCGGCCACCTCCTGCACGGACTGGCGGGCGCGGTCTGGCGCCAGGGTGTGGGGGTGGTGGATGTCGATGCGGGCCATGCAGGTCTCCTCGGGCAAGCCGGTATTGTGGCGGTGCGGCGTGCCGGCTCAAAGCGGCACGTCGGCGGCGATGGGCGCGGCTGCGTGGCCGTGCTAGATTTTGCCCGCGTGGATACCCTCAGACTGCGATTCCCCAACCGTGAACGTGCCGACCTGGTCCTGAGCCGGGGCGTGCACGCGGTCGGCCATGACGCCGACGGCGAACCCTGTCTGGTGGATCGTGCGGACCAGGCCCGCATCCAGTTCTGTGTCGACCGTCGTGGCGCCTGGCTGCAGTTGCGCGAAGGCGCGCGCGGCCTGCATGTCAACGGTCGTCCGGTGCGGCGGATGGCGATGCTGCGCGCTGGCGACACGGTGCACATGGACGGTGTCGAGCTGATCCTGTTGGGACCGTCACCGCGGGCGCTGCCCGATGCCCCGACCGTCGTGCCGGACGTGTTGCGCCATGTGGTGCTGCGCGGTGTGGGCGGAATCCATCACGGACGCTGTTTCAACCTCGACCGGCCCTGTCTGGTCGGACGCCTGGCGGAATCGGACGTGTGCATTGCCGAGCCCGGATTCGCCGACCGCCATGCGCGCCTGGAACCGCACCCCGAAGGCATCGTGTTGCGCGACCTGGGATCACCTGCCGGCAGCGTGGTCAATGGCTACCAGGTGCGCGAAGGATTGCTGCTGCCGGGCGACCAGATCGTTTTTGGCGCGAACCAGCGCTTCCTGCTGGAAGCCCCGTACGTATCGCCCGTTTTCGCGGCGGCGGCGCCCACCGCCGTCGGGATGGCGGACGCCCCGTCGTCCGCGGAGCCGACCCGCTCGCCGGTGGCCTCGTCGATGCGACGCATGCCGTGGCTGTTGCTGGCCGCGATGCTGCTTGCCGGCGCACTGGCCCTGTTGCTGCTGTACGGGGCGCGCTGACCCGGGCAGGGGACGGCCCTCGGGCTTTGCATGTTGCTGCGGTGCGGCATACCTTTGGGAGACACCCTTTGGAAAGCCGCCATGCCCCGCCCCTACAACTTCAGCGCCGGTCCGGCGACCTTGCCGGAAGCCGTATTGCAGCAGGCCCAGGCCGAATTTCTCGACCGCCGCGCCGCAGGCGCATCGGTACTCGAGCTGAGCCACCGCGGGCCGGAGTTCATGCAGGTGGCAGAAGAGGCGGAAGCCGACCTGCGCACGCTGCTGTCGATCCCGGACGACTACGCCGTGTTGTTCCTGCAGGGCGGGGCGACCACCCAGCAGGCGCTGATTCCGTTGAATTTCGCCGATCCCGGACAGGCGGCCGATTACGTGCTCACCGGCCACTGGGGGGCGACGGCCCTGAAGCAGGCCGAGCCCTATGTGACAGCGCATATCGCCGCCGACACGACGGTCGACGGGTATCGCGACCTGCCCGCGCGGGAAGAGTGGACCCTCTCCGGCGATGCGGCCTATGTCCACTACACCGCCAACGAGACCATCCACGGCGTCGAGTTCCGCGACATTCCCGATGTCGGCGACGTACCGCTGATTGGCGACTTCAGCTCCAGCATCGCCGCCGAGCCCCTGGATGTATCCCGCTTCGGGGTGATCTATGCGGGAGCGCAGAAGAACCTCGGCCCGGTCGGGATCACCGTGGTGATCGTGCGGCGCGACCTGCTTGAGCGCGCCGGCCAGCCGCGCGCCCCGATCCTCGACTACCGCGCCCACGATCGTGCCGGCTCGATGCTCAACACCCCGCCGACTTTCAACTGGTATCTGGCCGGACTGGTGTTCAAGTGGATGCTGGCCGAAGGCGGCGTGGCGGAATTCGCCCGCCGCAACGCGCGCAAGGCCGCGGTGCTGTACGAGGCGATCGACGGGTCTGCTGGCTTCTACCGCAACACCGTGGCGGTGGACGCGCGTTCGCGGATGAATGTCGTCTTCTCGCTGCATGACGATGCGCTGGATGCGCGCTTCCTGGCTGAGGCCAGGGAGGCTGGACTGATCTCGCTGAAGGGCCACCGCGTGCTGGGCGGGATGCGCGCATCGATCTACAACGCGATGCCCGAAGCCGGCGCACAGGCGCTGGCCGGATTCATGGTCGACTTCTGCAGGAGGAATGGCTGAGATGGCCGGCAAGACGAAGACGTCCGCGGCGGACAAGTCGTCGGGTAAGTCGGCACGCAACGTAAAACCTGCCGCCCCAGCAACGGTCAAGGCAGTAAAGAAAGTGGTTGCCGGCAAAGCGGCTGTCGGCACGAAGGGCCAGGGAACATCCGCGCGCACAAAGGCCGCGCCTTCGCATCCGGCCCCCGCAAAAACCGCCGGGAAATCTGCCAGACCCGCAAAGCCCACCACGCCGGAGTTGGGGGTGTTGCGTGAGCGCGTCGACGGCATCGATCGCACGATCCAGACCCTGATCGCCGAGCGCGCCCGGTTCGCCAGCCAGATCGGCAAGGCCAAGGGCCCGCTGGCGGCGGCGATCGATTACTACCGGCCCGAGCGCGAGGCCCAGGTGCTGCGCCGGGTGGTGGACCGCAACGACGGCCCGCTCAACGACGAGGTGCTGGTGCGCGTGTTCCGCGAGATCATGTCGGCCTGCCTGGCCCAGCAGGAGCCGCTCAAGATCGGTTACCTCGGCCCGGAAGGCACGCATTCGCAGCAGGCGGTCTACAAGCACTTCGGCCACTCGATCCACGGCCTGCCGCTGGGCAGCATCGAGGAGGTGTTCGGCGAGGTCGAGTCGGGCGCGGCGGATTTCGGCGTGGTGCCGGTGGAGAACTCCACCCAGGGCACGATCCAGTCGACGCTGGATACCTTCCTGAGCTCGGAGGTGAAGATCTGCGGCGAGGTCGAGCTGCGCGTGCACCAGCACCTGTTGTCGCGCAGCGGGCGCATCGAGGACATCGAGCGGGTGTATTCCCATCCGCAATCCTTCGCGCAGTGCAAGGCGTGGCTGCGGCAGTACCTGCCGGATGCCGAAAAGATCCCGTTGGGCAGCAATGCCGAAGCCGCGCGCCGCGCCCGCAACGCCGACGATGCGGCGGCGATTGCCGGTATCAGCACCGCCACCGTGTACGGCCTGAAAGCGGTGGCCGGCCCGATCGAGGACCGCCCCGACAACACCACGCGGTTCCTGGTGCTGGGGCGCGAGCTGTTCCCGTCCTCGGGCAACGACCGCACCTCGCTGCTGATCTTCATCAAGGACCAGCCGGGCGCGCTGTACCACGTGCTCGCGCCGTTCGCGCGGCACGGCCTGAGCATGAACCGGATCGAATCCCGCCCCGGCCACACCGGCCGCTGGCAGTACGCGTTCTTCGTCGATGTCGGTGGCCACGTGGAGCAGGAGGCGATGCGGCTGGCGCTGGCCGAGCTGGAGGAGTTCACCGAACAGGTCCGGGTGCTCGGCTCCTACCCGGTGGCGATCACATGAGTGAGGGCATGAGCGGCGGCAGTAACGGCGTGTCCGGCAGCGACCCGGCCCGTCAGGACTGGGTCGCCATGCCCGGCCGCGCGATGCAGGGCGTGGTGCGGGTTCCCGGCGACAAGTCGGTCTCGCACCGGGCGGTGATGCTGGGTGCGCTGGCCGATGGCGTCACCGAGATCCACGGCTTCCTTGAAGGCGAGGACACCCGCGCCACCGCGCGCATCTTCGGCCAGTTGGGTGTCCGGATCGACACCTCCGAAGCGACCCGCTGCACCGTCCATGGCGTCGGCCTGCATGGTTTGCGGGGCACTACTGCGTCGCTGGATTGCGGCAATGCCGGCACCGGCATGCGCCTGCTCGCCGGTGTGCTGGCGGGGCAGGCGTTCGACAGCGTGCTGGTCGGCGATGCCTCGCTGTCCAAGCGGCCGATGCGGCGGGTGACCGGGCCTCTGGCGACAATGGGCGCGCGGATCCGGACGGGCACCGATGGCGTGCCGCCACTGCACATCACCGGTGGCCGGACGCTGCACGGCATCGACTACGCCCTGCCGGTGGCCAGCGCGCAGGTGAAGTCGGCGGTGCTGCTGGCGGGCCTGTACGCCGTCGGCGAGACCGTCGTGCGCGAGCCGCACCCGACCCGCGATTACACCGAGCGGATGCTGGCGGCCTTCGGCTGGCCGATCGAGTTCGGTCCCGGCATCGCCCGGCTGAGTGGTGGCCATCGCCTTCGCGCCACGCGGGTGGATGTTCCGGCGGATTTCTCATCGGCGGCGTATTTCCTGGTCGCGGCCACCGTGGTCCCGGGTTCGGAACTGCGGTTGGCAGCGGTCGGCATGAACCCCCGCCGCACGGGCCTGTTGCAAGCGTTGCGCTTGATGGGCGCCGATATCCGCGAGGAAAACCCGTGCGACAACGGCGGCGAGCCGGTCGCCGATCTGATCGTGCGGCATGCACCGCTGCACGGCATCGAGGTTCCCGAGGCACTGGTGCCGGACATGATCGACGAGTTCCCCGCGCTGTTCGTCGCCGCCGCCTGCGCGAGCGGAACCACCGTGGTGCGTGGCGCGGCCGAGTTGCGGGTCAAGGAATCCGACCGCATCGCGACGATGGCGGCCGGCCTGCGGACGCTCGGCATCGCGATCCAGGAAACGCCGGATGGCGCGGTGATCGAGGGCGGACGTTTCGGTACTGGCAGCATCGACAGCCACGGCGACCACCGCATCGCGATGAGCTTCGCGGTCGCGGCGCAGCTGGCCGGTGGCGAGGTGCGGATCAACGACATCGCGAATGTCGCCACGTCGTTTCCGGGGTTCGTCGAGCTGGCGGGTGGGGCCGGGATGGGTATCGGAATTCCCTCCGCGTCGTAGCGTTTGCGGGATCCGAGCCGACGAATGCCGGCTGCGTTGTGCAGGTCGCGACTGATGTCGCTCCTGCGCAAGCCGGGTGGTGGCGGCCATCGCGTTTGGCGCATCACCACGCCTGAAAACGCGCAGCGCCGCGTTATGCTCGCCCGATGCTGAGTTTCACCGTCGTCGCCCTCGCAAGTCTGGCCTGGCTTGGACTGATGTTCGGGGCGGCGCTGTATGCCGAGCGCCACCCGACGGTGTTCGCGCGGCACTGGCGGCATGTGTATGCCTTGTCGCTGGCGGTGCACTGCACCTCGTGGACGTTCTACGGCACCGTCACCCAGGCGGCGCGGTATGGCTGGCCGCTGCCACCGACCTTTCTCGGCGCGATCCTGCTGTACGCGTTGGCGGTCGGCTTCATGGTCAAGCTGGTGCGGCTGGCGCGCGAGACCAATGCGACTTCGATCGCCGATCTGATCGCCACCCGGCTGGGCAAGGATGCGTGGCTGGCGGCGACGGTCACCCTGGTCGCCGCACTCGGGCTGATTCCCTACATCGCGCTGCAGTTGAAGGCGGTGGCGATGAGCTTCGCGATGCTGACCACCAGCAATGCGGGCAGCACCGCGCCGGCCTGGCAGGACAGTGCCCTGTACGTCGCGCTGGCGATGGCGGTGTTCGCGATGCTGTTCGGCACCCGGCGGGCGAGTGCGGCAGAGCACAACCGCGGGCTGGTGCTGGCGATGGCATTCGAGTCGGTGTTCAAGCTGGCCGCGATGTTGGCGATCGGCGCGTTTGTCTGGTTCGGGCTGGACATGGCCGGAACGGGTTCGGTAGGCGGCGCAGCGCTGCCGCCCCTGCAGGAGGCGATTCCCGCCGAGCCGTCGGGCGGTTTTGTGCCGCTGGTGCTGTTGGGCGCGCTGGCGATGTTCATCCTGCCGCACCAGTTCCACATCGGCGTGGTCGAGTGCCGCGACGAGCGTGACGTGCGCACCGCGCGCTGGCAGTTCCCGCTGTATCTGGTGCTGATCGCGCTGCCGGTGCTGCCGTTGGCGACCGCCGGGGCGGCGTTGCTGGGCGATACGGTGCCATCGGACATGTACGTGCTGGCGCTGCCCTTGTCGCAGGGGCACGAGGGGCTGGCGCTGTTCGCGTTTCTCGGCGGGCTGAGCGCGGCCACCGGCATGGTCGTGGTCAGCACGCTGACGCTCGGCCTGATGATCGGCAACCACTGGTTCGCGCCGGGCCTGCTGCGTGGCGCATGGTCGCGCAACGACGGCAGCGACCTGCGCGGCAGCGTGTTGCTGCTGCGTCGTGGCGGCATCGTGGTGATCATGCTGCTGGCCTGGGGTTACAGCCGGCTGGTTGGCGGCAGCGAGGCATTGGCCGACGTGGGCGCGGTGTCGTTCTCGGCGCTGGCGACGCTGGCGCCGGCGCTGGCCTTCGCTGTCTGGCGGCCGCAGACGCCGCCGCGCGCGGCCGTGATCGGGGTGGTGGTCGGGTTCGCGGCGTGGGCGTGGGTGTTGCTGCTGCCGACGATGTTCGAGCTGGGCGGGTCGCCGCCGGCGTGGATCGAAGCCGGGCCGTTCGGCCTGCACCTGCTGTCGCCCGACGGCCTGTTCGGCTTGACCGGCTGGAGCCGGCTCGGACGCGCGGTGGGGGCGAGCCTGTTCCTGGGAACACTCGCCACGGTATTGGGTTGGATCTGGCGTCGCGATACCCCGCGCCGCAGCTATCGCGGTCTGGATGCCAAGACCTTGCGCGATGCGAGCCTGCGGTTCCTGCCGCGCGAACGGGTGCTGCAGTTGCTGCGTGGCGTGCCCGCTGCCGGTGCGGTGCCGGTGCCGGTAGAGGCGGGGATCGAGCGTGAACTGGCGGCCGTGCTCGGCTCGGCGTCGGCACGGGTGTTGCTGGATGCGGCGCGGCGCGAAACCGGGCGCGATCTGGACACCGTCGCGACGATCGTCGGCGAGGCCTCGGCCGACCTGCGCTTCAACCAGCGCGTGCTGGAGGCGGCGCTGCAGAACATGAGCCAGGGCATCAGCGTGGTCGATGCGCAACTGCGGCTGGTGGCGTGGAACCGGCGCTACGCCGAGCTGTTCCAGTATCCGGCGGAATTGCTGCAGGTCGGCCGGCCGATCGCCGATCTGTCGCGCTGGGCGCTGGAAAAGCTGCCGCCGCAGGGCGATATCGAACGTGCGCTGGAACGGCGGCTGGCGTTCATGCGCGCCGGCACGCCGCACCTGACCGAGCGGGTGATGCCGGGTGCCGCGACCGCCGACGGTGGCATCGCGGAGGACGCGATCATCGAGATCCGCGGCAACCCGATGCCGGGCGGCGGCTTTGTGGCGACCTTCACCGACGTGACCGATTTCCGTCGCGCCGAGGCGGGTCTGCTGCAGGCCAACGAGACGCTGGAGCACCGCGTGGCCGAGCGCACGGTCGACCTGCAGATCGCCACCCGCGAGGCCGAGCGCGCCAACGACGCCAAGAGCCGCTTCCTGGCCGCGATCGGCCACGACCTGATGCAGCCGTTGCACGCCGCGCAGCTGTTCACCGACGCGCTGTCCACCCAGTTGGCCGGACAGGCGCAGCGCGACGTGCTGGCGCAGATCGGCGGCGCGCTGGATTCGACCAGCGACCTGTTGATCGGCTTGCTCGACATGTCGCGACTGGAGGCGGGCGGACTGGTGCCGGAGCCACGGGATTTCCCGTTGGCCGAGGTGCTGGAGCCACTGGCCTCGGAGTTCAGCGCGATTGCCGCGGCGCGTGGGCTGGCGTTCCGCTTCGTCCCCACCGCTGCGTGGGTCCACAGTGATCCGCAACTGCTGCGGCGGGCGCTGCAGAATTTCCTCGCCAACGCGGTGCGCTATACCGAGGCCGGCAGCGTGCTGCTGGGTGTCCGCCGCAGTGGTGGCGGGTGGCGGATCGAAGTCCACGACACCGGGCCGGGCATCGAGCCTGCGATGCAGACGGCGATTTTCGAGGAGTTCCGTCGCGGCGACGATGCACCGGGGCAAGGGCTGGGACTGGGCCTGTCGATCGCCGATCGCATCGCCCAGTTGCTGCATGCGCCGTTGAGCCTGCGCAGCACGCCGGGGCGGGGCACCGTGTTCGCAGTGCAGGTCGCGATGGCTTCGGCCCTTGCCGTGTCGACATCGCCGGTGACGCGCGGCCTGGCGGGCCTGCCCGTGCTGCTGGTGGACAACGACCCGCAGGCCCTGTCGGCGCTGGCCGGCATCCTGCGCGGCTGGGGTTGCCGGGTGCTCGATGCCGCCGATCGGGCCGGCGCGCAGACGCACATGGCCGAGTCCGCCGTCGCGCTGTGGCTGTTCGATTACCACCTTGACGACGGTGATACCGGCGTTGGCCTGGCGGCCGACCTGTCCGGGATCCACGGCGCGCGGCCTACCTTGATCCTCAGTGCCGATACCGGCCATGCCGTCCGTCGCGCGGTGATGGAGGCCGGTCATTCGCTGTTGGCCAAACCGCTCAAGCCGCTGGCGCTGAAATCCGTGCTCGACCGGTTGCTGGCCGCGAGCGAGGTGCGAAGCGGCATCACAACCGCGGCTCACCCGGCTCCGACAGGCCGCACCTTACCGTTTGCGCCGTAGTCTGGTCCGCGCCTGTCCGGGTGCACAGATCAACCCGAGGAGTCGATGCATGCCGTCCGTCCGCCTGAAGTGCTTCCACTGGCGCGTCGTCTCGATGGCTGGAGTGGTGGCCGTGCTGCTGACCGGCTGCGCCGAGCCGCCACCGCAGGCCCTGGGCACGCTGGAATTCGACCGCATCACGCTGCCGGCGCCGGCGGCCGAGCGGATCGTAGCGATCCATGTGCGCGAGGGGCAGCGGGTCGTCCCGGGGCAACCGGTGCTGCAGCTGGAACAGACCGCCACCGGCTCGACCGCGCGCGCACTGCAGGCCCAGGCAGCGGGCCAGCGCAGCGCACTGGACGAACTTGAGGCCGGTCCGCGTGCCGAGGAAATCGCCCGCGCCCGCGCCGGAGTCGCCGCCGCACAGGCGCACGCCCGCGAGGCCGATGCGTATTACGCCCGCCTGCAACCGCTTGGCCGTCAACAACTGGTGGCCGCCGCCGATGTCGACAACGCACGCGCTGCGGCCGCCACCGCCGCCGCCAACGCCCGCGCCGCGCAGGCGGCCTTGGACGAGCTGGAGCACGGCACCCGCAGGGAGCGGATCGCGCAGGGTGCGGCCGCTCTGGAAGCGGCCGCCGCGCAGGTCGCCGCGCAACGGGTGAGCCTCGACAAACTGAGCGTGGTGGCGCCGCGCGCAGGCGTGATCGACAGCCTGCCGTACAGGCTGGGCGACCAGGCCCCGGTCGGGGCGCCGTTGGCGGTGATGCTGGTGGGCGACGCGCCGTATGCGCGGGTCTACGTGCCCGAGCCCATCCGCGCGGACGTCACGGTGGGGCAGCCGGTCAAGGTGTTCGTGGACGGCCGTACGCAGGCGCTGGATGGGAAGGTGCGGATGCTGCGCAGCGAGCCGAATTTCACCCCGTATTACGCGCTGATCGGGGACGATGTCGCGCGCTTGAGCTACCTCGCCGAGATCGACCTCACCGCGGCGGACGCGGCGTCATTGCCCGCCGGGCTGCCGGTGCGGGTCGAGTTCCTGCCAGGCAGACACTGATGGCGGAGCACGCGCCGGCGAGGGCGGTTGAAGCCGGGCGCGATCCGGAACGCCGCGAGCCCGTCATTCTCGCGCGCGGGATGACCAAGCACTTCGGCCCGGTGGTTGCCGTCGACCATGTAGACCTGAGCGTTCCCAAGGCCAGCGTGTACGGCTTCCTGGGCCCCAACGGCTCGGGCAAATCGACCGCGATCCGGATGCTCTGCGGGCTGCTGACCCCGACCGACGGCGACATCCGGGTGCTGGGTCTGCGCATTCCCGAGCAGGCCGCGCAGCTGCGCCAGCGCATCGGCTACATGACCCAGAAGTTCTCGCTGTTCGATGACCTCGGCGTGCGCGAGAACCTGGAGTTCATGGCCGCGGTGCAGGGGCTGTCGAAAGCCGAGGCCCGCACCCGGGTGGATGATCTGGTCGCGCAATACCACTTCGGCGACCGTCAGGAGCAGCTCGCAGGCAGCCTGAGCGGTGGCCAGAAGCAGCGTCTGGCGCTGGCCTGCGCGACCGTCCATCGGCCGGAATTGCTGTTCCTGGACGAGCCCACCAGCGCGGTGGACCCCGAGTCGCGCCGCGATTTCTGGGAGAAATTGTTCGAGCTGGCCGATGCCGGCACCACGATCCTGGTGTCCACCCACTACATGGACGAGGCCGAGCGCTGTCATCGGCTGGCGATCCTCGACGAAGGCAGACTGGTGGCCGACGGCACGCCCGACGAACTCACCGCCCGCCTCGACGGACGTACGGTGGAGGTGCAGGCCGGACAGCCCCGGCAGGCGCAACGCGCGTTGGTCGGTGTGGCCGGCGTGCTCAGCGTCGCGCAGATCGGCAACAAGCTGCGGGTGCTGGCCGGGGAAGGCGTCGATGCGGCACCGCGCGTGCGCCAGGCGCTGGCCGATGCCGGTCTGCAGGCGGAGCTGGTCGCCAGCCCGCCCAGTCTGGAGGACGTGTTCGTCGACGTGACCCGCAAAGGCCGGCAAGCGGAGGCAGCGGGTTCGGCACGCCAGCGAACCCCGGACGATTCGTTGCCTTCCGCGCCGGAGTCGCGGCAATGAACTGGCGCCGGCTCGCGGCGGTGGCGATCAAGGAGCTGCGCCAGATCCGCCGCGACCGCATGACGCTGGCGATGATCATCGGCATCCCGGTGATCCAGCTGATCCTGTTCGGATTCGCGATCAACATGACCTTGCGCGGCCTGCCGGCGGCGGTGGCGGACCAGGCCAACACCGCGGCCTCGCGTGCGGTCGTGATGGACCTGTTCGCCACCGGCGTGGTCAAGCCGGTCGCCCAGGCCGACACCCCGCAGGAGCTGATGTCGCTGATCCGCCGCGGAACAATCAGCATCGGCATCGTGATCCCGCCCGACTTCGATCGCCGCCGGATCGAGGGTCGCGAAGCGGTGCAGGTGCTGGTCGACGGCAGCGATACCGCGGTGCAGAGCGCGGCCAGGCAGCTGGCGCAGATGCCGCTCGACGACCCCGGACGAGTCCGGCCACTCACGTCATCGCCACCGGCCCCGGCCATCAACGTGGTCAGCTTCTACAACCCCGAACGCCGCTCGGCGATCCACATCGTGCCCGGCCTGATCGGGGTGATCCTGACCATGACGATGGTGATGTTCACCGCGGTGGCCATCGTGCGCGAACGCGAGCGCGGCAACATGGAGCTGCTGATCGCCACGCCGTTGAGCACCGCCGAACTGATGATCGGCAAGGTGCTGCCCTACATCGGCATCGGGCTGGTGCAGATCACCCTGATCCTGCTGCTGGGGATGTGGATATTCCAGGTGCCGGTGCGCGGCAGCCTGCTGGATGTCTACCTCGCGTCGGGGCTGTTCGTACTGGCCAACCTGAGCCTGGGCCTGCTGATATCGACGCGCGCGAAGTCGCAGTTCCAGTCGATGCAGATGACGTTCTTCGTGTTCCTGCCATCGATCCTGCTGTCGGGCTTCATGTTCCCGTTCAACGGCATGCCGGCGGCCGCGCGCTGGTTTGCCGAGGTATTGCCGCTGACCCATTTCCTGCGCCTGATCCGCGGCGTCATGCTGCGCGGCGCGGGGTTGGGCGAGATGTGGCTGGAGATGCTCGCGCTGGCGGCGTTCACCGCGGTGATGATGACGGTGGCGATCCTGCGCTTCAGCCGGCGGCTGGATTAGGGAAGCCCGGATCCTGCCGTCATTCCTCGACTGCCGTCATCCCCACGACTGCCGTCATCCCCGCGAAGGCGGGGGTGAGGTCGGGCGTTTGCGAGCCACTGGCTCGCGTCCGATCGAACGCCCAAGCGCTATGCGCGCGGGCCGGGGATCGCAAGATCCATGGACGTCAAGTCGTTGATTGGCAACGTCCATGGACGACTCGCTGTGCTCGCCCTGCGGGTCGTCCTTTTCGGACGATCTGCGCGCTGCGCGCTTGTCCCGCCTACGACCGTAGGAAGTCCAGTCGGACGCGGGAGTGACGATCAAAAGCGGATTGCTCAGAGCATCCCCGGCAAAGCCGCTCAGCCTTCCAGCTGGCGCGCCGGATCGGTCAGTTCCAGCTCGCGCAACACCACGCCGGCCTGGGTGCGGTTGCGCACGCCCAGGCGCTCGAAAATGGCGGACAGGTGCGCTTTCACCGTGCGCTCCTGCACGTCGAGCCGGTCGGCGATCTGCTTGTTCAACAGCCCCTCGGCGACGAAGGTCAGCACCCGGAACTGCTGCGGCGACAGGCTGGCCAGACGCGCGGCGAGGTCGGCGTCGGTGCTGGAGCTCTGGGTGCGCGATACCGCCGCACGCAGGGACGATGGCAGCCACTGTTCGCAGGCCAGTACCGCACGGATCGCGCCGCGCAATTCGTCCAGCCCGGAACTCTTGGGCAGGTAGCCCGACGCGCCGTGGTCGAGCGCGCGCCGCACCACGCGCGGATCGTCATTGGCCGACACCACCACCACCGCCACGGCCGGGTATTGCGCGCGGATCGCCGCCAGCCCGGCCAGCCCGTGATTGCCGGGCATGTGCAGGTCCAGCAGCACCAGGTCGATGTCCGGCTCGGCTTCCAGCACCGCGAGTACGCTGTCCAGCGAGTCCGCCTCGTGCACGGTCAGGTCGGCCACGGCGTCCGCCGCCGCGCCTCGCAATGCGGCACGGAACAGCGGGTGGTCGTCGGCGATCAGCAGGGAAGGCATCGGGAAGAGGCGGTGCTCGTGAAGGCTGCCAGCCTAGCAAGTGGCCCCGGGCATGGCGTGGTACGAAAGTACGATGGTCGGCGCGGGCGCGCTTGCTAAGGTCGATGCATGAAAAAATCCACGCCTGTTGCCTTGCTTGCCGTATCCATGCTCGCCGCGCTGGCCCTGATCGCCGGCTGCGCGACATCCGCCCACCAGGGAGGCTCCACGATGGGTGCCGATGCCACGACGTTCGAATCGATGCGCGTGAGCGAACATCGCGGTGCCGACGACCTGCTGACCGCCGGCCTCGGTCTGGACGGCCTGCGCGCGATGGTGCCGCCGGCGTTTGCCGATCCCGCCGCGCCGACCGTGGAGGAAGTGCGCCGCCGGGCGATCTGGAGCAACTGGCGCGGCATCGCCGACCTCGCACCGGGCGGCGGCTACGGAGATCTGTACGGCAGTCTCGCGCCCGCTCCGGGCCGCGAGTATCAGGCGCTGGCGCGCATTTCCGGCGCCCACCAGCCGCATCGGGTACTGGTGCAGGCGCCGGACAATTTCGACCAGCAAGCGCGCTGCATCGTCGTCGCGCCGGCGTCCGGTTCGCGCGGCGTGCTGGGTGCGATTGCGGTCGCCGCACCGTGGGCGCTGCCGAAAGGCTGCGCGGTGGCCTACACCGACAAGGGTGCGGGCAGCGACTACTTCGACCTCGACGCGGGGCTGGGCGTGCGCGTGGACGGCACGGTGGGCGCACCCGGCGACGGGCTCGCCTTCGTCCCGCAGCCGGACAGCGGCAGCGGCGTCGCGTTCAAGCACGCGCACTCGCGCGACAACCCCGAGGCCGACTGGGGCAGGCACGTCAAGCAGGCGGCGCAGTTCGCGTTGCAGGCGCTGGACGAGGCGTTCCCGCAGGCTGAGCGGTTCACCTTCGACAACACCACGGTGATCGCGGTCGGCATCTCCAATGGAGGCGGCGCCGTGCTGCGCGCGGCAGAGGATGACGCGGACTGGCTGGATGCCGTGGTCGCCGGCGAGCCGAACGTGACCGTCGCCGGTGCGCGCCCGATCTACGACTACACCACCGAGGCCGCCTTGCTGATGCCATGCGCGTTGCCCGCGCTCGGCATTCCGCCGATGCCGAGCGCCGCCGCCCATTGCGCCGCGCTGGCCCAGGCCGGCCTGGTGAGTGGCAGCACTTTGGTCGAGCAACAGCAGTCCGCCTACGACACCCTGCGTGCCAACGGCTGGACCGACGAGGCGTTGCGGGCAGGCTCCATCAGCGTCGCCTTCGATCTGTGGCGCGCGGTGGCGGTCACCTACGCGTCGGCCTACGGGCGTTATGGCGCGGCCGAACATCCGTGCAGATATTCGTTCTCGGCGATTGCCGCCGACGGCAGCCCACGTCCGGCCACGGCCACCGAGCGTGCCGCGTGGCCATCCGAAGCGGCCGGTATTCCCCCCGGCAATGGCGTCACCATCGTCTCGCCGGCTTTCGACCCGGCAGCGCCGCTGGCCGAGTTGCAATGCCTGCGCGCGTTGTGGGACGGGGAGGGCGTTGCCGCCGACCGCGTACGTGAGGGCATCGCGGCGATCCGCGCCGACGTGCCGCGCGAAGGTCTGCCGGTGATGGTGATCCACGGTCTGGACGACGGCCTGGTGCCGCCGGCATTCAGCAGCGCCCCATACGTGGCGATGGCGCAAGCGGCCGGGCGGGATGTGCACCACTGGCAGGTCAAAAACGCGCAGCACTTCGACGCCTTCCTCGGTCTGCCGGTCTACGGTGCCCACTACCTGCCGCTGCTGCCGTATGTCTACGAAGCGCTCGACCGTACCTGGGCACACCTACAACACGGCGCACCCATGCCGGCCGATGCCGTGATCCAGACCACGCCGCGCGGCATGGGTAATCCGATCGAAGCGCGCCATCTGGCGATTCCGCGCTGACGGTTGAGCCGGTCTGCTCGATCCGGGCAAGGATGAGCCGGATCCATCAAACGAGGCCAAACAGAAAAGGGGCACCCTGACAGGCGCCCCTTTTGCTGTTTCGGTTCTCGCCAGAAAAGGTCCGGGTAATCCGGCCTTTGTCCGTCGTTCCCGCGCAGGCGGGAACCCATGGACGTTGGCTTCAGGCTGCAGTGCAAACGTTCCTGGATTCAGCTGCCGCTGCGCGGACCACCACGTCCGCCGCCGCCGGGACGGCCACCGCCGCGCGGGCCACCCGGACGGGGACCACCGGGACGAGGGCCGGGACCGCCCGGGCGGTTGCCACCCGGGCGACCACCCGGTGGACGCGGGCCGCCCGGACGCGCGCCGGGATTGCCGCCCGGTCCGCGCGGGCCCCGCGGCTTGTCGCCGTAGGGATTGAAACCGCCGGGGTTGGCATGGTCGGACGGGAAGCTTGGCGCATTGCCGGGGTGGCCGTAGGGGCGCGGACTGCGCTGGCCCTGGCCGGCTCCCGCGCCGCCACCCGGGCCGCGTTCGCTGCGTCCCTTGTAACCGCCACCGCCACCCGGCTTGCCGTACGGCTTCTTCGGGCCACGGCCATCGGCATTGCGGTGCCCGCTGGGGCCGGTGTTCACGCCGTCGGGCACGTACCAGGTGCGGAACGCCGCCGGGTTGCCGTCGGGCAGCGGCTGCTGGCCCTTCGGGGCGCGTTGCTTGAACGGACGCTGCGATTGCTTGGCCGCCGCTTCGCCGCTGACGGTGAGGCCACCGTGGCGCTTGGGCGCGCCGCGGCCACGGCCGCGGTCCTCGCGGACGTTGTCGAAACGGCGCAGTTCGCGGCCTTCGTCGGCTGCGGTCACATGGCCGCCGACGTAGCCGGGGCTCTGTGCGCGACCGGTGAGGTTGATCGTCGACTTGGCGGCCTTGCGCTGGCCGATCACCGGCAGCAGGGTCAGCGCCGACGGCGCGCCGTCTTCCAGCCCCAATTCCTTGCGCAGCTTGTCGACGCGTTCGGTCGTCAGCTCCTGCGACTGGCCACGGAGCAGTTCACGCGGCAGGTCGATCGAGCCGTACTTGATCCGCTTCAGGCGGCTGACCTGGCAGCCTTGCGACTCCCACAGGCGACGCACTTCGCGGTTGCGGCCTTCCTTCACCACCACCCGGAACCAGTCGTGCGAGTCGGCACCGCCGATGCGCTCGACCTCGTCGAACTTCGCCGGGCCGTCCTCCAGTGCGACGCCGCGCTTGAGGCGGTCGGCGATGGCGTCCTCGACGTGGTCCTGGCCTTCCGGCGCACGCACGCGGCAGACGTATTCACGCGATACCTCGAACGAGGGGTACATCAGGGTATTGGCCAGTTCGCCATCTGTGGTCAGCAGCAGCAGGCCGGTGGTGTTGATGTCCAGCCGGCCGATCGCGATCCAGCGCGCACCCTTCAGGGCGGGCAGGGCATCGAAAATGGTGGCCCGGCCTTCGGGGTCTTCGCGGGTGGTGACCTCGCCCTCGGGCTTGTTGTACATCAGCACGCGGGAGGGTTCGGTCAGCGCGCTGGCGACGAACTGGCGACCGTCGATCTCGACCTTGTCGCCACTGCCGATGGATACACCGACCTGGGCGACCTCGCCATTGACCTTGACCAGGCCATCGGCGATGCGCTGCTCCAGTGCCCGGCGTGAACCGAGGCCGGCCTGGGCGAGCACCTTGTGCAGGCGTTCCTGCAGGCGCGGGGTGCCGTCGGTGTCGTTGCCGTGCTTGAGTGACAGCTTGCGGCGGGTTTCTTCAGTCATTTCTGTTGCTCCGACGAGGCCAGTGCGGCGTCGTCCTCTTCGAGTGATCCGCGGTCTTCCATCGTCTCGATGGCAGGGTGGGCGGGGATGGAATCGTCTGCGTCGATCGCGTCGTGTCTCGGTGCGGTGTCGGCATCGGTGTAGTGATTCCCGTGGCTGTCGTCGACAGGCGCGGGGGTGGGGTCGGTGGTGCCGTCGCGGGTATCCGCGTCGGCATCGGTGTGGGTGTCCTGATGGTCCTGGCCGTCGTCGGCTCCGGCATCGGTGGCAATGCCGCCGGCGTCGATCGTGCGCGGCGGCTCCGCGCCGTCCTCGCCGTTGAACTGCAACTGCGGCTCCAGCTCGCCGATCTCCTTGAGTTCCGACAACGGCGGCAACTCGTCCAGACGCTTGAGGCCGAAGTAGTCGAGGAAGCCCTTGGTGGTACCGAACAGGGCCGGCTTGCCGGGCACGTCGCGGTGGCCGACCACGCGGATCCATTCGCGTTCTTCCAGCGCCCGGATGATGTTGCTGCTGACCGCCACGCCGCGGACCTGCTCGATCTCGCCGCGCGTGATCGGCTGGCGGTAGGCGATCAGCGCCAGCGTTTCCAGCGTGGCGCGGGTGTAGCGGGTCTGGCGCTCCGTCCACAAGCGGGCGACCCAGGGGTGGACGTCGGCTTTCACCTGGTAGCGGAAGCCGGAGGCCAGCTCGACCAGCTCGACACCGCGTCCGGCGCAATCTGCCTGCAGGGTTTCCAGTGCCTGGGCGACGCTGGCGGTGGGGGCTTGCTCGTCGTCGGCCGTGAACAGCTCGTTGAGCTGGGCCAGCGTCAGCGGCTGGTTGGCCGCGAGCAGGGCAGCCTCGACGATTCGGGTGATCAGGGTCTGGTCCATGGATGATTCGGTGGAAGGAAGAAGGTCGTGGTGCCGGGTCGGTCAGGTGGTGGCGTCGTCGTTGGCGGCTTCGTCGAACTCGCTGCTGAGCTGGATCTCCGACGGATCGGTGCCCAGCGCCAGCGATTTGACGTAGATCGTCGCCAATGGTGCTTCCTGGACGATGTCGACCAGTTGCTCCTTGGCCAGCGTCAACAGGCCCAGGAACGTCACCACCACCCCCAGTCGCCCTTCGCGCGCCTCGAACAGCTCATCGAAGCGGTGGAAGGCGCCGTCGGCCAGCCGGGTCAGCAACTCGCCCATGCGCTGGCGGACGCTGAGGGCATCGCGCTTGATCGCGTGCTGGGTGTACAGCTCGGCACGCTTGAACACCTCGTGCAGGGCCAGCAGCATCTCGCGCAGATCGACCTCCGGTGGCAGCTTGACCGATGCCCGGTCTGGCACGAAAGCCTGTACCGGGACCGTGTCGCGATCCTGACGGGGCAGGGCATCGATGTCTTCGGCGGCTTTCTTGAAACGCTCGTACTCCTGCAGGCGGCGGACGAGTTCGGCCCGGGGGTCGTTCTCGAGGTCCTCCTCGGCGACCGCGCGCGGCAGCAGCATGCGCGACTTGATCTCGGCCAGGATCGCGGCCATCACCAGGTATTCGGCCGCCAGTTCGAACCGCAGGTGGTGCATCGCCTGGATGTAGTCGACGTACTGGCGGGTGATCTCCGCCACCGGGATGTCGAGGATCTCCAGGTTCTGTCGGCGGATCAGGTACAGCAGCAGGTCGAGCGGGCCCTCGAACGCGTCGAGGATGACTTCCAGCGCATCCGGCGGGATGTACAGGTCCTGCGGAATCTGCAGTACCGGCTGGCCGTGCACCATCGCCAGCGGCATTTCCTGCTGGCGCGGAGGCACCGGCTTCAGGGTTTCCCCGTCCGGTTGCGGTGTGTCCAGGTTTTCTGCGGTCGCGCCGGGCGCGGGGTCGTTGGTCATGCGGGGCCGACCCCTCCGGGTCGTGGCGCTGCGGTATCGAGTGCTGGTGGAGCGGAATCGTCACGAAGCTTCGAATGGAACCGTCGATTGCGGGTGTCTCATTGGAAGCCGGCCAATCCGGTCCGGAAAGAAAGCAGACTGCCTGGAGCAAGATCCCGGGGAAAATCCCGGGAAAAATTCTGATGTCACCGGACTCATGCGGCCGGGATCAGTGATGTTGCGCTGCAGGCGTCGGCCTGCCGGTGTTGCGAACTGCCAGGGGCGGTGCAGGAACGATGCGCCGGGGGCGCGGCATCGGATCCGTGCACTGTGCCAATACCGGTTCGTTCGACCTGTCGGTGCGATCCCGCATGTGCGTCACGCGTCGGACGTGGCGGAAGACGGTTTCAGGGCGTCGAGGCCGGGTTTCGAAATCGGTATGGAACATACCTGTATGGAGCATCCAGAGTGTGGGGACACGCTGGGTGTGAAGCACGCTGGGTGTAAAGCTGGACGTGAAAGCATGAGTTGCGGAAGACAGTGCCGGTCGCAGGGTGCGGACATCACGCTGGCAGACGACCGTGCTGGCGAAGGTCACGCTGGCGGACATCGCACTGACGGACGTCACGACGTCGGGACCATGCCGGACGCTGACTGTTTCCTGCCTCAGGGTGCCCGCTAGGTTACGGGGTGGCGAAAGCGCTGTCCAGCGGCTTGCAGGCAGGCGTGGCCTACAATTCAGTCTGTCTCCATCCAGGTTGTCCTGAAGGAAGTCCGAACGCATGTGGTACGTGATCGAAGGGTATGACGGCAACGATGTCCTGGACCGCCGCCAGGCCGCCCGGCCCGAGCATCTGGCCCGGCTGACGGGCCTGCGCGACCT
>DASTUE010000056.1:0-3617 GCA_035759805.1 Lysobacter sp.
CGTCGGCGCCGCGCAGGACTCGGTCGTCATCTACCGCTGCACCGCTGCCGACGGCACCGTCAGCGTGCAGAACGATGTCCCCTGCCCCAAAGACAGCCAGCAGCAACGCCGGGTGATCGAGACGGTCCGGCCGCCCTCGCAACCCTATGTCCCGCCGCCCCGTGCCGTCGAGGTCGTTCCGGTCGTGCCGGCTTCAGCACCCGCCGAACCGGATAAGTCCACAGCCGGCGATACCGAATCTGGCAATGCGCCAATCGAGCTGCTGCCACCGCCGCCGCTGTTCGCCTGCCGCACCTGGAACCGCGAGGACACTCTGAGCGACAACCCGACTCCGGCCGAGCGCTGCGCGCCGTTGCGCACCGTCGGCGTGGATGGCGATCCGTCCCGCGGCGCGGGCGCGGCCTGCGAGAAGGTCCGCGACACCTGCACGCCGGTGCCCGGGGCGCAGCTCTGCGAACGCTGGCAACAGCACCTGCGCGATACCCAGGCAATGCTGCTGTTCGGCCGTGCCGAGGATCCGGCCGCGACCCGGGTGGAGCTGGAGCGGATCGAGGCCGTCATCCGCGCCAGCGACTGCGGCCCACAGCAAGCCGCGGAGTAGTCCCGGCAGCGTCAGGCGTCAGAGTCGCCGACCGCGCTTCGCGGCACCCGCTTCACCCCGCACAACAGGCGATAGGCGCTGGTCGCGCACCGCGCCGCCAGATCGCTGGCCCGCACCTGCCGGCCCCACAACTCGATCCGGCTGCCAAGGCCGGCGTCGGGATGGTCGGTGAGATCCACCGTCAGCATGTCCATCGACACCCGGCCGATCACCTGTCCGGGCCGGCCGTCGATCATCACCGACGTGCCGTTCGGCGCGAACTGCGGGTAGCCGTCGGCATAGCCCATCGCCACCACGCCGACCCGTGTCGACCGTTCGGTGACGAAGCGCGCGCCATAGCCCACCGGCTCGCCGACCGGCAGCTCGCTGATCGCGATCACCTGCGACTCGACCGTCATCACCGGCTGCAGGCGGTCGGCCACCGGATGCGGTGCAGCGAACGGCGTCGCACCGTACAGCATCAATCCCGGCCGCGCCCAGTCGCCCCGCACCCCGGGCCAGCCCAGCAGGGCCGGCGAATTGCCCAGACTGGTCGGCAGCGGCCGGCCGTCGATGCCGAGCCCTTCGATCGTCTGGGTGAACAACGCCGCCTGCTCGCGGGTACGCGGGCAGTCCAGTTCGTCGGCGCGCGCGAAATGGGTCATCGCCACCACCTCGCGCACCTGCGGCATCGCCTGCAGCCGTTGCAGGCAGGCGCGGTAATCCGGCGCCGCCAGCCCGAGCCGGTGCATGCCCGAATCGAGCTTCAGCCACACCGTCAGCGGACGCGACGGACGCGCGCGCTCGATGGCGTCGATCTGCCAGCCGGCCTGCACCACGCTCCACAGGTCGTGGGCATCGATCAGCTCAAGTTCGGCGGCCTCGAAGAACCCTTCCAGCAACAGGATCGGCGCGCGGATGCCGGCCTCGCGCAACTCCAGCGCCTCCTCGATGCAGGCCACGCCGAAGCCGTCCGCCTCGGCCTCCAGCGCACGCGCGCAACGCACCGCGCCGTGCCCGTAGGCATCGGCCTTGACCACCGCCAGCGCCTTGCGCCCGCCCAGCTCGCGCGCCAGCCGGTAGTTGTGGCGCAGTGCTTCCAGATCGATCAACGCACGGGTCGGACGCATCAGGCACGGCCCTCCGGACGGTTGCCGGCACGGCGGCCGTAGCGCGAGATGTCCAGCCCTTCACTGCTGATCTGCGGCGTCTGCCCGGCCATCAGGTCGGCCAGATACCGGCCCGAGCCGCAGGCCATGGTCCAGCCCAGGGTGCCGTGGCCGGTGTTGAGGAACAGGTTGTCGAAGCCGGTCGCGCCGACCACCGGCGTGCCGTCCGGCGTGGCCGGACGCAGGCCGGTCCAGAACTCGGCGCGGGCCAGATCGCCGCCGTGCGGGTACAGATCGTTGACAACCTTTTCCAGCGTCTCCCGGCGGCGCGGGTTCAGCGACAGGTCGAACCCCGAGATCTCGGCCATGCCGCCGACCCGGATACGCTGGTCGAACCGGGTGACCGCGACCTTGTAGCTCTCGTCCAGGATCGTCGACGTCGGCGCCATCGCCGGGTCGGTGATCGGCAGCGTCAGCGAATAGCCCTTCAGCGGATACACCGGCAGGCGGATGCCCAGCGGCTCCAGCAGTTGCGGCGTGTAGCTGCCCAGCGCGAGCACGTAGTGATCCGCCCGTTCGAGCCGGCCATCGATGCTCACCGCGCTGATGCGGCCGCCCGAATGCTCCAGCCGCTCGACCGTGGCGGCGAAACGGAACTCGACCCCCGCCGCCTGCGCGCGCTCGGCCAGCCGGCGGGTGAACAGCTCGCAATCGCCGGTCTCGTCGTGCGGCAGGCGCAGTGCGCCGGTCAGCGTGTCGACCACGCCGGCCAGGGCCGGCTCGACACCGACGATGCCGGCGCGGTCGAGCAACTCGTACGGCACACCGTAGTGGTCCAGCACCGCGATGTCCTTCGCGGCGTCGTCCAGCTGCGCCTGGGTGCGGAACAGCTGCACCGTGCCCAGTTGCCGGTCCTCGTACTCCAGCCCGGTCTGCGCCCGCAGTTCGTCCAGGCAATCGCGGCTGTACTCCGACAGGCGTACCATCCGCGCCTTGTTGACGGCATAGCGGTCGGCGGTGCAGTTGCGCAGCATCTGCAGCATCCACAGGTACTGGCGCGGGTCCAGGCCCGGCTTGATGGCCAGCGGCGCGTGGCGGGAAAACAGCCATTTCACCGCCTTCAGCGGAATCCCCGGCGCGGCCCACGGCGAGGCATAGCCCGGCGACACCTGGCCGGCGTTGGCGAAGCTGGTTTCCCTCCCCGGCGCCGGCTGGCGGTCGATCACAGTCACCTCGAACCCCGCCTGCGCCAGATACCACGCGCTGCACACGCCAATCACACCACTGCCCAGTACCAGTACCCGCATCACGCCCGCCATCCAGTGGATTCCCCGCGAATGGGTCGCGGGAACATCAGTGACGGAAGTATAGGAACGATCGCGCGATCTTGTTTCCGGCATTTGGCCGTCATTGCAGGCAAAATCACTGCCAAACATGCAAACCACAGGACGCACATGGCCGCCCACTCGCGGGAACTCGATAAAATCGACCGGAAGATCCTGCGCGTGCTGCAGCAGGAGGGCCGGATCTCCTTCACCGAGCTGGGTGAACGCGTCGGCCTGTCCACCAGCCCCTGCACCGAGCGCGTGCGCCGGCTGGAACGCGACGGCGTGATCACCGGCTACCACGCCCGCCTCGACCCGCAACTGGTCGGCGCCGGCCTGCTGGTGTTCGTCGAGATCAGCCTGGCCTACAAGTCCGGCGACATCTTCGAGGAATTCCGCAACGCCGCCCTGCGCCTGCCGAACGTGCTGGAGTGCCACCTCGTCTCCGGCGATTTCGACTACCTGATCAAGGCCCGCATCTCCGAGATGGCGTCTTACCGCAAGCTGCTTGGCAACACCCTGCTGACGATGCCGAACGTGCGCGACTCCAAGAGCTACATCGTGATGGAGGAGGTCAAGGAGACGCTGAGTTTGCCGATTGCG
>DASTUE010000057.1:0-4246 GCA_035759805.1 Lysobacter sp.
GACACCTCGTAACCCGCGTCGCACAGGCGTTCGAGCAGGCCGATGCAGCGCTTCTGCGCGAGCGGCTCGCCGCCGGTGACACAGACATGGCGGGCACCGTGGCGGGCGACCTCGGCCAGGATGCCGTCGACATCCCACCACTGGCCTCCGTGGAAGGCGTAGGCGGTATCGCAGTACTGGCAGCGCAGCGGACAGCCGGTCAGGCGGACGAAGACCGTCGGCCAGCCGATGCTGCGCGACTCGCCCTGCAACGACAGGAAGATCTCGGTCAGACGCAGGCGATCGGGCGACAACGGGGTCGCCTCGGGGAGTGCAACATTCATCACGGCATTTTAGCCGACCCTGTGGCCGGTGGGCGTTACCGCTACTGCAGGCGACCCAGCTGGATCGCACCGAGGCGGTCGGTCGCGATGCGCGCTGCATCGGTGCCCGGATAGCGCGTGGTGACTTCGGTCAGGGTGCGTTCGGCCGCATTTTCCTGCTTCAACCCCTGCTGCGACAGGCCGACCTTGAGCAATGCGCCCGGGGCCTTGTCGTGGGTGGGGTAACGCTGCAGCAAGGCCTGGAACTGGTCCAGCGCAAGCTGGTAATTCTGGGTGACGTAGTAGCTCTCGCCCAGCCAGTACAAGGCGTTGGGCGCATAGACGCCGCCCGGATAATGGCCGAGGAAGGAGTGGAAAAGACGTGCGGACTCCGCGTAGTCGCCACGCTTGAGTACATCGAACGCGGCATCGTAGGCGCTGCGTTCATCGGCGCTTTGCGCCAGCTTGCCCGCATCGCCATACACACTGGGGGCCCGATCTGCAGGGGCATTGGCCGCGGTCGGGGGAGCGGCCGGGCGTTCCGGAGTCAGCCCATCCGGCGTGCCATCGCCCTCGATCCGGTTGATCCGACCGTCCAGATCCAGGTACTGGGCGCGCGTGGTGCCCTTGAGCTGCTCCTGCTCATGGCCGAGTTCCTCGATCTGGGCCCGCAGCGAAGTCACTTCCTCCTTGAGCAGGTTCACCTGCCGCAGGAGGTCGACGGTCGCCTGGTTGTTGCCCGCCTGCTGCTCCAGCAGACCGACCCGTTCGGCCAGGCTCATGCGCTGGGCGAAGGCCGGTGCGGCGGCCACGAGGGCCGCCGCTGCAACCAGCGATGTCGCAACTGCAATCGACAATTTGCGCATCATGGATTGCCTTTCTTACTTTTCGGTGTAGATGATCTCGACGCGACGGTTCTTGGCCCAGCAGTCCTCGTTGGACGCCGTGCACACCGGACGCTCTTCACCGTAGCTGACCACGGTCTGCTGGCTGCCCGAACCGCCGTTGGCCTGGATCGCCGAGGACACCGAGTTGCCGCGGCGCTCGCCGAGACCCAGGTTGTACTCGCGGCTGCCGCGCTCGTCGGCGTGGCCTTCCAGGGTCATGCGCGAGGTCGGACGGTCGCGCAGGTACTTGGCGTGGCAGCCGACCAGGGCCTGGAACTCCGGACGCAGGGCGTCACGGTCCAGGTCGAAGTAGACCACCCGCTGGCGCAGGCAGGCATCGCTGTCCAGATCGCCGGGGCCGTACACGCCCGAGGTGGCTGGAGCCGGCTGGGTGACCGGAGCGCTGGCACCGCTGTCGACCGGCGGCGCTTCCTTCACCTTCTTGGAGCAACCAATGGCCGCGGCACACAGCAGTGCGGCAATCAGGACACGTGTGGTGGTGTTCATAGTCATTTCCTCGTCTTGGCGGTGCAGATAAAACGGTGGGTGGGAAACGTTGATGGTACGAAAATACCCGGGTTTGAAGCCGCCGGGCTTGAGGCTGCCAGATTCTAGGCTGGCCGGTCTGGAACTACCGGGTTGAAGCTGGCTGTTTGCACAAAACGGGTCGAACGGCCGGTTCAGGCAAACAACCCGGGGAAATCATCCGGAACGAAACCCGGAAAACCCAATCCGGAAACCCGAAAACGGGCGGCACATCTCGGGAGAATGTCGGCTGATCAGGACGACTTTCACTGCGGTGTGCGGAATGGCCCCCAAGCCGGTTCACGGACATCGCCATCGGCCAGGACCAGACGCTGGCGTACCCGGCCGTCGGACGACACGGCATACAACACGCCACGCGTACCTTCCCTGGCAGCATAGATGATCATCGCGCCATTGGGTGCAAAGCTCGGGGACTCATCCAGCGAACCCGGCGACAGCGTGCTCCACCGTGGCGAGCCCAGGCTGGAATCCATAATCGCGATGCGATAGGTATTGCCCGCGCCCTGCGCCGTGGCGATCTTCTTGCCATCCTTCGACACCGAGGCGCTGGCGTTGTAACTGCCCTGGAACGTCGCCCGGCTGGCGCTGCCACCGGCGGCGGAAACCCGGTAGATCTGCGGTCCACCGCCGCGGTCGGAAGTGAAATAGATCGAACTCCCATCCGCACTCCATTCCGGCTCGGTATCGATGCCGAAATGGTTGGTGAGCTGGGTCAATGCCCGGCTGCCCAGATCCATCACGTAGATTTCCGGGTTGCCGCTGCGCGACAGGGTCAGGGCCAGCTTGCTGCCATCGGGCGAGAACGCCGGTGCGCCGTTGATACCGCGGAATTTGGATACCACCTCGCGGCTGCCGGTGCTGATGTTCTGGATGTAGATCGCCGAATTGCCGCTTTCAAAACTGACGTACGCCAGCTTGTTCCCGTCCGGACTCCAGGCCGGTGACAACAGCGGTTCGGGCGAGCTGACCACGGTCTGCGGGTTGTAACCGTCCGAGTCGGCCACCATCAGCGCGTAGCTGGCATTGGAGCCGACGCCCTTGGCGGTGATGTAGGCGATGCGGGTATAGAACGCGCCCGGCACGCCGAGGATCTTCTCGTAGATCGCGTCGGCGATCTGGTGGGCGACATCGCGCATGGCGTTGCTGCGCGCGGTCATCGCAAAGCCCAGCAGGCGCTGCTGGGTGGCAACGTCGAACAGTTCGTACTCGACCCGGTAACTGCCGCTGCCGCCGTCGGTCACCCGACCCACCACCAGGTAATCCTGGTTGAGCGCACGCCAGGTCGGGTAGTTGACCTCGCTGCCACGGGTGGGACGCTCGATCAGGTCGGATTCGCGCAGGCTGCGGAACTGCCCGGAGCGGTTGAGGTCGGCGGTGATGACCGAGGCGATGTCGGTCTGCGGCGCGGCACCATTGCCCTGGTACGGCATGGGCACCACCGCGATCGGCAGGGCCGATGCGTTGCCGCCCACGATGTCCAGCTCCAGCCCGCGTTGCTGGGCAAGCGCGGAGAGCGGGACGATCATCAGGAAGGCCAGCACCGCGAACAACGCGGCCAGTCTCGGGGTCAATCGGTTCATTGGTAGATCCTGGCGGAGAGGCTGAAGGTGTAACAGCATCCGTGTGAACGCTTTCTCAAAGCTGAACACGCGGATTGTAGAGACTCGGGACCGGTCAGCGGTCGCGCGCCTCGAAATTCAGGGTCAGGGTGCGCGCGAACACCTTTTCAAAGCCCGCGTACGGCAGCGGTTGCGCCTTGAGCACGGCGGCCTCGATCGAGCGTCGACCCTGTTCATCGTAGGCGCAAGGGGAGGAAACTTCCGCGCTCATCACCTCGCCGCCCGGCAATTGCTTGATCACCAGCCGGCACCGCGCCCCCACCGGCACCGTTTCGGGGCGGGTCCATTTCGACAGGATCGCTTCCTGCAGGGCGGCGGCGTAACGCGCTTCCAGCCCGGTATCGGTGCCGTTGTTTCCGGGCGGAGGACTGGCGCTGGACGCCCCTGTGGCAGCCGACGCGGGGCCGGCCTGGGCAAGGGCACGCGCATCGGCGATCTGCTTCAGCCGCTGCTCCGCCAGTTCGATTTCACGGGCTGCGGCGGCGCGCTTGCGCTGGATTTCGGCCAGCTTGCGCTCACGCGCCGCCGTTTCCTGCGCCTCCTGGGCGAGCCGGCGCTTGCGCTCCGCTTCCTCCTGACGCTTCTGCTCGGTCAGGTCGACCTGGGCCTGGCGGCGTTTTTCCTCCTGCAGCTTCTGCTCGTCCGATGGCGTCGGCGTCGGGGTAGCCACGACTGCGGCCTGCTCGGTGGTGTCGGGCTTGGGGATGAAGTCCTGCGGTTTCGACTGCGGCGGCGTCGGCGCGTCCTCGGGCACCGGTGCCGGCAACGGCTGCGGGAGTGGCGCCACCGGCTCCTCGACCGGCTCCGGCTCGGGTTGCGGCTCGGGCAACGGCGCCGCCGGCTCGGGGCGATCGCTGAGCACCTTGCGCATCGAGGCCGACAGCGCATTGGC
>DASTUE010000058.1:0-82446 GCA_035759805.1 Lysobacter sp.
ATGAACGGTCCAGGCCTGATCGCGCGCCTGCATGAGGCAGCCCGTCTGGGCCGTGCGCTGCATCCGTTGGACGCGCCGCCCGCGGGGCAGGGCTGGAACCGGAGAGAGCTTGCCGACCTGGTGCCGCCCTTGGCCAGACAGGATGACGCGGCGGTGCTGGTCGGCCTGGTGCCAAGGCCGCAGGCGACCCAGGTCATCCTGACCCGTCGCACCGATACGCTGCGTCATCACGGGGGCCAGGTCGCTTTCCCCGGTGGGCGGGTGGACCCGCAGGACGAAAACGCGATTGCCGCCGCGATCCGCGAGACCGGCGAGGAGATCGGCGTGTTCGCCGACCAGATCACGCCGCTGGGCCTGCTGGACCCGCTGCTGACCATCACCGGCTTCCGGGTGCTGCCGGTGGTGGCGGTGATCGATCCCGCGCACGAGATCCACCCCGATCCGCGCGAGGTGGCCGAGGTGTTCGAGGTGCCGCTCGACTACCTGCTGGACCCGGCCAACCTGCTCGAACTGCAGGTCGACTACCGCGGGCGCCTGCGCCCGATCCACGAATACCGCTACCCCGCGCAACGGATCTGGGGCGCCACCGCGTCTATCCTGTTGAACCTGCGGCAGCGGCTGGAGAGCGTGAAATGAGCAAGCACCCAGTGCAACACGTGATGCATGGCGAATCGCCGTCGGATGCTGCGGTGCCGGGTGTGGATCCAGCCGATCCATCGCCAGCCGGCCATATGACGGCGTCGACCGAAAGATGGCAGACGCTGGTTTCGGTCGACGCGTTGTCGACGGCATTGGGTCGTGAGGATCTGGTCGTGCTCGACGCGCGCTCGTCGCTGACCGATCCGGCCGGCTGCGAGGCTGCGTACCGGCAGGCGCACGTGCCGGGCGCGCGCTTTGCGGACCTGGATCGCGACCTGTCCGACCATCGTCAATCCGGTGGCCGCCATCCGTGGCCCGATGCGGCGGATTTCACTGCGCGTCTGGGGGCGTGGGGTATCCGTCCGTCCGACCAGGTGGTGGTTTACGACGCCGGCGAAGGCGCACTGTCGGCGGCGCGCGCCTGGTTCCTGCTGCGCGCACTCGGCCATCGCGATGTGGCCGTGCTCGATGGCGGCTGGTCGGCCTGGACTGCGCAGGGATTGCCGGCCGAGTCCGGCCTGCCCGAGGTGCGGCCGACGCGCTACGTCGCCCGGTTCGACCGTGGTCGCCTGCTTGATGCCCTGCTAGTGCAGGCGCATCTTGCCAAGGGCGGCATGCTGATCGACGCGCGCGCGCCGGAGCGCTTTCGTGGCGACGTGGAGCCGATCGACAAGGTCGCCGGCCATGTGCCGGGCGCAGTCAATCGTCCCTACAGCGCGAACCTGCGCGATGGGCATTTCAAGCTGGCCGCGGAGTTGGCCGCCGGGTTCACCGGCTTGCTCGGCGACCGCGCGCCGCAGGACGTGGTGGTGATGTGCGGCTCCGGCGTCACCGCCTGCCACCACCTGCTTGCGATGGAACATGCCGGCCTTCCCGGCGCGAAGTTGTTCACGGGCTCATGGAGCGGCTGGATCGAGGATCCCGGGCGTCCGGTTGCCAGGGGTTGAAGGCCGGTAAGCGCCAGCACCGAGCGTTGCAAGCGATGCTTGTCTGCAGCCGGCTGCGCTGATTCCTGGTTCTTCGCACAAGTCCGGGAAACCGGCAGTCAGGGAGTGGCAGCGTCCGGGCGTCCCAGCCCTTGGCGGCGAATGTCCCCCGACGACGGCCTTCGGCCGTCGCCTCCTCCTTGATTTCGCCGCCAAGGGCCGGGACACCCGGCGAGTGGGAGTGCGCGGTGCTGGTGAGTGCTGGCGGCCCGCGCGGCACTGACGCGCGCCTCTGCAGTACGCCGGACCTGATCGGACCGGAGCACGGAGTAAAGCGCCGGGATTTCGCCCATGACTCCCGTCACGCGCCCCCGACCAGGCAGAAGCAAAACGAAGCAACACGCGCCCGGCCTCTGCCTGCACTGGGACCGGCCGCTCCGGACTTCCGAGAAGAACCTATTTCTTCAGCCTGGCGACCAGTGCGTGCAGTGCCGTCTGGGTACCGGGCTCCATCCATGCGTTGACGAAGCGCTCCAGGTCGATGTGCTCGGGCTGCAGCGCTTCGATCACCGCGGCCCGCGCGATCTGGCGGGTGTGGCGCATGGCTTCGGGCGGCAGCACCAGCAGGGTCTGCAGCCATTCGCGGGCGCGCCGACTGATGGCATCGGGATCGGTGACGGGATCGGCATCGACCAGTTCGTCCACCAGGCCGATCTGCAGGGCGCGGGCGGCGTCGACCATCTCGCCTGCCACCAGCATCCGTTCCGCGCGGTGGGGGCCGACCACGCGCCGCATCAGGCGCTGGATGCCTTCCGGAGCGACCAGGCCGACCTGGGTTTCGTTGAGGCCGATGCGGAAATCGCCGGCGGCCATGATCCGATAGTCGCAGCACAGCGCGTACACGCAACCGCCGGCGGGTGCATGGCCGGTGAGGGCCGCCACGACCGGCACCGGACACGAGGCCAGTGCGCGGGCGACGCCGAAGAAGGCCTGCCATGCGGCGGTCAGCGCCTCGCGGTCGTCGCCCAGTCCGAGCAGGTAGGGCACGTCCAGGCCGGCGGAAAAGATCTTCGGCGCGCCGGACAACACGATGCCGCGGGCGTCGCCGACCAGCGCGGCCTCCAAGGCATGGCGCAGGTCGCGGCACAGCGCCGGATCGAGGGCGTTGACCGGCGGGCGGGCGAGTTTCAGCTCGACGATGTCGCCGTGCCGGATGGTCTCGACGTAGCTGGGGACATGACTGGAGACATGGCTCATGGGCTCACGCCCACGGCCCAGCGGTAACGCACGGTATAGGTCAGTGTGATCTCGCTGTTGGCGGCCACCGGGACGTCGAACTCGACGTGGCTGGCGTCCTTCTTTTTCGGCCCGACACTGCTGGCCGTGATGTCCCACTCAGTCCAGCGTGGCAACGGCTCGACCACCCGGATCGTGGTGTCGGTGTCCTTCGCGTTGCCCAGGGTGATGGCGAACGATTCGGTGATCGTGCGGCCCGCGCGGTCGACGCGGAAGGCGGTGGTTTCACGGTCCGCCCGCAGGTCGAATGCCTTGCCGACGGCGAGCCGGATATCGGCGCCGGTCGGGGTGTGCGGCAGGGTGGACTCGCCGAGGAAGTCGTTGCCGTCGAACACCCTCACGCGCCCTGCCGGCAGGGGCTGGCCGAGTCCGGCATCGGCCACATTGCTGATCGAGACCGTCGCCGTGACCGGCAGTGCGCCGGTCTGGCCGCGATAACCCGGGTCGATGTTCGGTTGCGGCGTCTGCCATTGCGGCGCGCCGGCATCCACCACGTAGGTGCGCTGGCAGGCGATCGCCTCGCGCCGGGCGAACAGGGGCACGCGCTCGGTGGCGCCATTGCTGATGGCGAACGTGCCGGGCAGTTCGTAGGCGTGGTATTCGCCGGACTGGCGCGTGGCCGGCATCGGTGGCGCGGCAGCCGCGACGGAGTCGGCGGCGAACTGGTTGCGGAGCTGGTAGCCCTTCTGCAACGGCGCGCGCCGTGGCTCTCCCGCCACTAGGGTCAGCCGTGCATCGCCAAAGCCCACGCCGGTGCGATTGACCACCAGCGCGGCGCCGTCCAATGCCAGCTTGCACTCCGCGCCGGCGCCTTTGGCCAGGGTCGCCAGGTACTCGGCGCGCCACGCCATGCCGCCCATCGGGTAGCTGAGCAGGAAGTTGGCATCGCCGGCGTTGCTGGCGCTCACTGTCCAGCGCAGTTCGGCCTGTTGCGGCACCAGCTTGCTGCCGTCGACCATGCTGAAATTGTCGTAGTCGCGGATGACCTTGATCCGCCCGTCGCCCAGGGCGAGCGTAAGACCGTCACTGGCGGCAAGCAGGATGCCGGCGTCGGTCTGCTTGGCGTTGCCGGCCGTGTGCTCGACGACGATGCGTTGCCCGAGCACCCGCGCGATCACGTCCGCGGTACCCGACAGCGGGGCGACGTAGCGTTGGGACTCCAGGGTGACGCCGGGCGACAGGGCGCGCAGGGTGGCCGCTTCCACGTCCATTGCCGGCGGTACGCTGGTGGCGGCGACTGCGTTCGGGCCGGCCTTGAGCGTGTAATGCAGCGGACGTTCGACCAGCGCATGACCGGGCATGTCGGCACGGGCGCTTCCTTCGCGGGCCAGGGCGTCGTAATCACCGCTGTAGACGGTCAGCCGGGTGATGCCGGTGTCATCCGTTGCCTGGCTGGTGTCCGGCGCGGCGGCCGGCTTGGCGACGGGAGGTGGCTGGGTGGCCTCGGGCGCGGGTCCGTTCGAGCACGCGGCAAGTGCGCAGGCGACGGCAAGCAGTGACAGGCTGTGGCGCATCTCGAACTCCAATTTCGACCTGCCGGTATCATAAGCGCATGAACACATCGCGCGTTTTGCTCGCCGTCGTATTGCTCGCCGCAACGTTTGCGGCAGCGCCGGCCACCGCCGCCGACTGCAAGCCGGTCGTGACCGGCGGCTGGTTGCGCCTGCCGCCGGTGTCGATGCCGATGCTGGCCGGGTTCGGCACGATCCGGAACGATTGTGCAGAGGCCGTCACGATCATCGCGGCGAGCAGCCCGGCGTTTGCCGATGTGTCCGTGCACGAGACCCGCATCGTCGATGGCGTCAGCCGGATGCGCGCAATGCCGGAACTGGTGATCGCCCCGGGCGCCAGCGCCACCCTGGCACCCGGCGGCCTGCACCTGATGCTGATGCAACCCAAGGCGGAGCTGCAGGCGGGCGACAGGGTCGGGATCGATTTCGAACTGAAGGACGGCGGCGTGCTGAAGGGCCGGTTCGAGGTGCGCAAGCCCGGCGCGTAAGCGGCCCGGTCGGGCCCGGGTCGCGGGTTACGCGGATTCCCGGCAGGCCTCGCGCACGCTCGCAGGCAGCGGCGCCGATGTGCCGCTGTCGCGATCGATCCACACCAGCACCACGTGGCCGTCGCAATACAGCACGTCGGCGTCCTGTGCATCGACGATGTGGTGGCCGACGGTCAGGCTGCTGTTGCCCAGCCGCTCGACAAACAACTCGATCATCACCTCCGCCGGCCAGGTGATCGGGCGGCGGTAGTTGAGCTGCGCGGCCGCGACCACCGGCGCGACATGGTCGTCCATGCCCTGGCCGGGCACGCCGAGCATCCACTGCAGGCGCGCCTCTTCCAGGTAGCTCAGGTACTTGGAGTTGTTGACGTGGTTGAACGCGTCCAGGTCGCGCCAGCGCACGGGCATGGGTACACGGATCAGATTCCGTTGCGGTGGATCGGTCACAGGCGTTGCCTGGGGCTTCGTCGAGGTGATTGCCGGGGCGGTGGCGGACTTGCTGGAGGCGTTGGTTACCGCCGGCTTGCGTTTGCCGCGTTTGGCCGAGTGACGGGTTTCTGTCGCGTGGGGCGCGACTTCCGGCGCGCCCCCTGGGGGTGAGGTCTCGTTCGGCTCGGAGGAAGCCTGCACCTTCTTCGACGGTGCAGGCTTGCCCGGTTCGTGCGGGTCGGGTGTGTCGTTCGCGGAGCTGTTCAGCAATCCGTTCCCATCGACCGGCTTCGTGACTCGCTTGCGTGGCTTGCGTGGTGTGGCCGTTTTCGGCTTGTCGGCGTCGCTCATGCGGCGGTCTTCTTCTTGGTGGTCTTGCGGGCGGTCGTTTCGGTGTCAGTGCGTGTTTTGGCCGCCTGGTCGTGCGCCCGCGAACGCTCCAGCATCGGCGCCAGGAAGCGTCCGGTGTAGGAATGCTCCAGCGAGGCGATGTGTTCGGGCGTGCCGCTGGCGAGGATGGTGCCGCCGCGATGTCCGCCCTCGGGGCCGAGGTCGACGATCCAGTCGGCGGTCTTGATCACGTCCAGGTTGTGCTCGATCACCACCACCGTGTTGCCGTCGTCGCGCAGGCGGTGCAGCACTGCCAGCAACGCCTCGATGTCGTGGAAGTGCAGGCCGGTGGTCGGCTCGTCGAGGATGTACAGCGTCTGGCCGGTGTCGCGACGTGACAGTTCCTTGGACAGTTTCACCCGCTGGGCCTCGCCGCCCGACAGGGTCGTCGCCGCCTGCCCCAGCTTGATGTAGCTCAGGCCGACGTCGATCAGGGTCTCGAGCTTGCGCGAGATCGACGGGATCGCGTCGAACAGCTCCAGCGCGTCCTCCACCGTCATCGCCAGCACGTCGCTGATGCTGTAGCCCTTGTAGAGGATCTCCAGCGTCTCGCGGTTGTAGCGCTTGCCGCCGCAGACATCGCAGGGCACGTACACGTCGGGCAGGAAGTGCATCTCGACCTTGATCAGGCCGTCGCCCTGGCACGCCTCGCAGCGCCCGCCGCGCACGTTGAAGCTGAAACGTCCGGGCGCATAACCGCGTGCGCGGGCTTCGGGCACCTGCGCGTACAGCTCGCGCAACGGCGTGAACAGGCCGGTGTAGGTGGCCGGGTTGGAGCGCGGAGTACGGCCGATCGGCGACTGGTTGATCTCGACCACCTTGTCGAACAGGTCCATGTTCTCGACCGATCGGTAGGGCGCGACCGTGCGCGAGGCGCCGTTGAGTTCGTTGGCGGCCAGTTCGTACAGGGTGGCGTTGATCAGGGTCGACTTGCCCGAACCGGACACGCCGGTGATGCAGGTCAGCAGGCCGGCGGGAATCGACAGGTCGACGTCCTTCAGGTTGTTGCCGGTCGCGCCGCGCAGGTGCAGGGTCATGTCGGGGTTGGGCGCGTGCCGCTTGGCGGGCACCTCGATGCGTTTCCTGCCGCTGAGGTACTGGCCGGTCAGCGAGCGCGGTGCCGCCAGGATGTCCTCGAATTTGCCTTGCGCGACCACCTCGCCGCCGTGCACGCCGGCGCCGGGACCGATATCGACGATGTGGTCGGCGAGGCGGATCGCATCCTCGTCGTGCTCGACCACGATCACCGTATTGCCCAGGTCGCGCAGGCGGGTGAGGGTGCCCAGCAGGCGTTCGTTGTCGCGCTGGTGCAGGCCGATGGACGGCTCGTCGAGCACGTACATCACCCCGACCAGCCCGGCGCCGATCTGCGAGGCCAGGCGGATGCGCTGGGCCTCGCCGCCGGACAGCGAGTCGGCCTTGCGCTCCAAGGTCAGGTAGTCGAGGCCGACATCGACCAGGAACTTCAGCCGGTCGCCGATTTCCTTGACGATCTTGCCCGCGATCTCGCCGCGCCAGCCCGCCAGGTGGAGTTTCTTGAAGAACGCCAGCGCCTCGTCGATCGGCAGCACCACGATGTCCGGCAGCGGGTGGCCGTCGACGAACACGTTGCGCGCGGCGCGGTTCAGGCGCTGGCCGCCGCAATCGGTGCAGGCGCGTTCGCTGATGTACTTCGCCAGTTCGTCGCGCACCGCGGCCGATTCGGTTTCCTTGTAGCGCCGCTCCAGGTTCGGGACGATGCCCTCGAAGCGGTGCTTGCGTTGGTGTCGGGTGCCGCCTTCGCTGAGGTAGGAGAACGCGATGACCTCGTCGCCGCTGCCGAACAGCACCGCCTGGCGCACTTCTTCCGGCAACTGGTTCCACGGCGTGTTGACGTCGAAACCGTAGTGCTTGCCCAGCGACTGGATCAGCTGGAAGTAATACGCGTTGCGGCGGTCCCAGCCGCGCACCGCTCCGGCTGCCAGAGCGAGTTCGGGGTGCACCACGACCCGCGCCGGATCGAAGTACTCCGCCATGCCCAGGCCGTCGCAGGTGGGGCAGGCGCCGGTCGGCGAGTTGAACGAGAACAGCCGCGGCTCCAGCTCCTGCAACGAGTAGTCGCAGACCGGGCAGCTGTACTTGGAGGAGAACAGCTGCGGTGCGGCTTTCGGATCATCCAGCGACATCACCTGCGCCATGCCGTCGCCCAGCTTGAGCGCGGTTTCGAAGGATTCGGCGAGGCGCTGCTTGAGGTCCTCGCGCGGGCGGAAACGGTCGATCACCGCCTCGATGGTGTGCTTGGCCCGCAGCGCCAGCGGCGGCACCGCGTCGATCTCATGCAGCTCGCCGTCGACCCGCACGCGCACATAACCCTGTGCGCGCAGCTGCTCGAACACCTGCGCATGCTCGCCCTTGCGCTCGCGGATCACCGGCGCCAGCAGCATGTAGCGCTGCTCGGCGGTGGCCGGGTCGCCGGCCAGCGCGATCACCTGGTCGACCATCTGGCTGACCGTCTGCGCTTCCAGTGGATACCCGTGGTCGGGGCAGCGCGGCGTGCCCACGCGCGCATACAGCAGGCGCAGGTAGTCGTAGATTTCGGTGATCGTGCCGACCGTGGAGCGCGGGTTGTGCGAGGTCGATTTCTGCTCGATCGAGATCGCCGGACTCAGCCCCTCGATATGGTCCACGTCGGGCTTTTCCATCACCGACAGGAACTGCCGCGCATAGGCCGACAACGACTCGACATAGCGGCGCTGTCCTTCTGCGTAGATGGTGTCGAACGCGAGCGAGGACTTGCCCGAACCCGACAGGCCGGTGATCACGATCAACTTGTCGCGCGGCAGGTCGAGATCGATGTTCTTGAGGTTGTGCGTCCGCGCACCGCGGATGCTGATGAATTCCATCGCCATCGAAGAGCCTGCAAAAAAGGGGGAGGGCCGTCGAGCTGCGGCGGCAAACAGATGAGCGTATCGAGTGCAGGAAATGGGGGCAAATCGCGGAAATGGAAGCGTGCGCGTCCCGTCGTCGGTACCCCGTTCAGCCGTAGCTGTCGTGCGGCCACCCATCATCTCCACGCCGCGCGGCGATCGCCAATCACAGGAACACGGCGAAACCGGACGTCAGTGCATACGCGAAGCGGTTCGATCCCGGGAGAGATGTGCGGGTCGCGGCTGAAGCCGCTCCTACATCCGCGGACATCTTGGGAAGAGTTGCCGCAAGCCACTGAAGCCATTACAATTCCGCTTCTGTCTGCCCTCGATGGCACGGCAGCGACCAAAAATAACTACAGAGGAAGACGGTCATGTACGCAGTAGTAGTCACCGGCGGTAAGCAATACCGCGTCATGCAGGGCGAGACCCTGCGCGTGGAACTGCTCGAAGCCGAAGCCGGCAGCGAGATCAAGTTCGACAACATCCTGATGCTGGGCGATGGCGAGGGCGAGACCACGCTCGGCGACGCGCTCAAGGGTGCCACCGTCAGCGCGAAGGTGATCGGCCACGGCCGTGCGGACAAGATCCGCATCATCAAGTTCCGTCGCCGCAAGCACCACCGCAAGCAGATGGGCCACCGTCAGCATTACACCGAAATCGAGATCACCGGCATTGCCGGTGGCAACAGCAAGTAAGGAGCAGCAGCCATGGCACATAAAAAGTCCGGAGGCTCGACCCGTAACGGCCGCGACTCCAACCCGAAATACCTCGGCGTCAAGATGTATGGCGGCCAGGCGATCGACGCCGGCAACATCATCATCCGCCAGCGCGGCACCCAGTTCCATCCGGGTCCGGGCGTCGGTCTGGGTCGTGACCACACCCTGTTTGCGCTGATTGACGGCAAGGTCGAGTTCTCGACCAAGGGCCTGAAGAAGCGCCGCACCGTCAGCGTCGTCAGCGAGTGATCGCTGCGGATCGGGCCTCGCGGCCTGATCCGGTACGCACGTTGCAAAGGCCCCGCTCCGGCGGGGCTTTTCGTTTCCCGGGCACAATGCCGGGGCATGACATGCCACTTATCCATCGAGGTTTTCCATGAAGCTGGTCGACGAAGCCGAAATCCAGGTCTCCGCAGGCAACGGCGGCAACGGCTGCGTCGGTTTTCGCCGTGAGAAGTTCATTCCGCTCGGCGGGCCTGACGGCGGTGACGGCGGCAACGGCGGCAGCGTCTGGCTGGTGGCCGACGAGAACCTCAACACGCTGGTCGACTTCCGTCACCAGCGCCAGTTCCGCGCCCGCCGCGGCGAGAACGGCATGGGCCGGCAGATGTACGGCAAGGCCGGCGAGGACGCGATCATCACCGTGCCGGTCGGCACCGTGGTGGTGAACGTCGAGACCGATGAGGTGATCGGCGACATGGTCAACCACGGCGACCGTCTGCTGGTTGCCAAGGGCGGCCAGGGCGGGCTCGGCAACATGCATTTCAAGAGCTCCGTCAACCGCTCGCCGCGCAAGGCGCTGCCGGGCCTGCCGGGCGAGGAGCGGGTGCTCAAGCTGGAGCTGAAGCTGCTTGCGGACGTGGGCCTGCTGGGCTTCCCGAATGCCGGCAAGAGCACCCTGATCCGTGCGGTCTCGGCGGCGACGCCGAAGGTCGCCGACTACCCGTTCACCACGCTGTATCCGAACCTGGGCGTGGTCAAGGTCGAGCAGTACCGCAGCTTCGTGATCGCCGACATCCCGGGTCTGATCGAGGGGGCGGCCGATGGCGCGGGCCTCGGTGCGCAGTTCCTGCGTCACCTGCAGCGCACCCGCCTGTTGCTGCATCTGGTGGATGTCGCGCCGATGGAGGGCGGAGTGGAGATCGGTCCGGCCGAGCAGGTGCGGGCGATCGAGCGCGAGCTTGAAAAGCATGATCCGGAGTTGCTGGACAAGCCGCGCTGGCTCGTGTTCAACAAGGCCGACCTGCTGCTGGAGGAGGAGCGCGAGGCGACCGTCAAGGCGATCGTCGAGGAGTTGGGCTGGAAGGATCGCTGGTACCTGGTGTCGGCCATCGGCCGCGACGGCACCTGGCCGATCATGCTCGACATCATGGCGTTCTTCGACCACCAGAAAGCCGAGGCGCTCGAGGCCGAGACCGAAGCGGCGGCGGAGGCGGAAGCGGCATCGGCCCGTGCCTTGCGTGCTGCCGAAGCGGGGCGGGCGGACGATGCCGGCCACGATGCTGGCTGAAGCCCGACGCTCCCGGGTGTTGGCTCAAATTCGTGGCCTCGGGGTGTCCACGGGATCCGGGGGGCATTTTCCCTGCGGCGATGACCGCTCGCCGCCGGAGCGAGGCAAGTCGCGATCGGAAGTCGGTCCGATCAGGCCGTCGCTCCCGATTGCGACTTACGTCGCTCCTACAATTGCAGCCGCAGCCGCAGCCGCAGCCGCAGCCACAGCCACAGCCACAATCGAAGTCGCGGTCACGGTTACGGCCGCACCACGTCCACGCGCCCGGGGTCGTGGCACTCGCATCGCTGTCGCTCATTCATCGCCCACGAAAAAACCCGGCCGGAGCCGGGTTTTTTCTGCTGTCGCACCAGCCGTTCCGGCAGCCATCGCCGAAGCGACGGCTGTCGGCGTCGCAGGACTGTCAGGCAGCCTTGAGCGCCTTGATGCGGGCGGTCAGGCGGCTCTTGTGGCGGGCAGCCTTGTTCTTGTGGATCAGGCCACGCGAGCTGAACCGGTCGAGGATGGGCTGGGCAACCTTGAAGGCGGCCTCGGCGCTGGCGGCGTCGTTCTCGCCGAGTGCCTTGAGCACCTTCTTCACGGAGGTGCGCAGCATCGAGCGCTGGCTCGCGTTGCGGGCGTTGCGCACGACGGTCTGCTTGGCGCGCTTCTTGGCGGACTTGATGTTTGCCACGGCGTATTCCTGGAAAATTGATTGGAGCTGGAAGAAGAAAATATGATACGGCGGAAAATCAGACAGGAAAGTATGGGCGATTCAGTGGCTTGCGTCAACAATGAAGCTGTCAAGTCCCCGGGTCCGGGGCCAGTCGCCGCGCACGGGTGCCGCGGTCATTCCGGGAGCCGTCCTTGAGCGCCCGCGAGCCGGGTCACGCCCGTCGCCAGGGCGGCATGCTGCGCTCCACCGCCGTTTTCAGCGTGATGACCTTCGTCTCGCGCATTGCCGGCTACCTGCGCGACTGGCTGCAGGCCAGCCTGTTCGGTGCCGGTCCGGCGGTCAGTGCGTTCGTGGTCGCCTATCGGATCCCCAACTACCTGCGGCGGATCTTCGCCGAAGGCTCGTTCTCCTCCGCGTTCGTACCGTTGTTGTCGGAGCTGAAGCAGAAGGGCGACGACGAGGCACTGCAGGACTTTCTCGACCACGTCGCCGGCGCCTTGCTGGCGGTGGTCGTGGTCGTCAGCGGACTGGGCATCCTGGCCGCGCCGTGGGTCGCGCGCTTGTTCCTGGCGTTCGCCGACCAGTCCGAATCCGAGCTGGTGCCGCTGACCGCGCAGATGCTGCGGGTTACCTTTCCGTATCTGGTATTCATCTCGATGACCGCGCTGGCCGGCTCGGTGCTCAACAGCTTCAGGCAGTTCGGCCTGCCGGCGCTGACGCCGGTGCTGCACAACCTGGCGATGATCGGCGCGATGCTGTTCCTGGCCGGGTATCTGGACGTGCCGGAGAAGGCGCTGGCCTGGGGCGTGTTGCTGGCCGGCATCCTGCAGCTGCTGGTGCTGTGGCCGGCGATGTCCCGGCTGGGCCTGCGCACGCGGTTCAAGTTCAACCTGCGCCACGAGGGCGTGCGGCGGGTGATGAAACTGATGCTGCCGACGATCTTCTCCTCGTCGGTATCGCAGGTGAACCTGCTGGTCGGCACCGTGTTCGCGTCGCTGCTGGTGCCTGCCGCGCAGTCGTGGCTGTACTACTCGGACCGGCTGACCGAGTTGCCGTTGGGCCTGTTCGGGGTCGCGATCGGCACAGTGATCCTGCCGCAGCTGTCGCGCCTGCATGCCGACAAGGACGGCGGCGGGTATTCCCGGTCCCTCGACTGGGGCTTGCGCATGGTGCTGCTGGTCGGTCTGCCGGCGGCATTGGGGCTTGCGCTGCTGGCCGAACCGCTGACCGCGTCGCTGTTCCGTTACGGCCGCTTCACCCCGGACGACACCCGCATGGTGGGCTACGCACTGACCGCGATGAGCATCGGCATTCCAGCCTTCATGCTGAGCAAGGTGCTGCTGCCGGCGTTCTATTCACGCCAGGACACCCGCACGCCGATGCGCGCGGCGATCATCACCGTGGTCGCCAACGTGCTCCTGACAATCGTCATCGTGACCCCGCTGTGGTGGCTGGACGTGCCGTTTGCGCATGCCGGGATTGCCGGCGCCACCGCGATCGCCGGCATCCTCAATGCCGCGTTGTTGTGGCGCTACCTGCGCCGCGGCGGCATCTACCAGGCGCAGCCGGGCTGGGGCCGCTGGCTGTTGCGGATCGCGCTGGGCCTGGTCGCGATGGCGGTGGTGGTGATCGCCCTGCGCGAGTGGATCGGCGACTGGTCGGTGATGACCGGCTTGTGGCGCTGGGCATGGTTGCTGGGCGTGATCGCCGCCGGCGCGGTCGCCTACGGCGTCGTCCTGATCGCCGCCGGATTGCGGCCGCGGCATTTGAGGCAGTAAGCGCCGGCGTCGACCCGGCGGCGCAATGCGCAAGCTGGTGCACCTGATCTTTGGCGTAGTGAAATCAGGACGACCGTTCGATCCCAACTACCTGCCCCAGAGTTGACGGCCAAGACGGTATCTACGGGCTGAATCGGCGGCCCGGCTATACTTCGCGACGATGAGCAGGCTGTTCAGAGATATCGATGGCGAGGCCCGATGTCCACACGGGAGTGTGGTCTGTATCGGTGCGTTCGATGGCCTGCATCTGGGGCATCAGGCGCTGGTACGTCGCGCCGTGACGCGGGCGCGCGCGCTGGGCGTGCCGGCCGTGACATTGAGCTTCGAGCCGCTGCCGCGCGAGTTGTTCGCCCGTGGCGCGCCGCCGCCACGCCTGCTGTCGCCGCGCGCGAAGGCCGAGGGCCTGTTCTGCCTTGGCATCGACCAGGTCGGGCTGCTGCGGTTCAAGGCGAAGATGGCATCGATGAGCGCGGAGGACTTCGTCCGCCAGGTGCTGGTCCGGCTGCTGGACGCGCGTGAAGTCTGGGTCGGGCCCGGATTCCAGTTCGGCAAGGGCCGTGGCGGCGATCTGGGGTTGCTGCAGCAGATGGGCGCGGAGCACGCGCAGCCTTCGGCGCAACCGGCCGGTCATCCCGACGCACACGCCCGCGGCTTCATCGCCACCGCCATCGAGCCGGTATTGCTGGATGGCGAGCGCGTCTCCAGCACACGCATCCGTGCCGCGTTGCAGGCGGGTGATTTCGCAACGGCCACGCGCTTGTTGGGGCGGCCGTATGCCATCGGCGGGCGGGTGGTGCGTGGAGCCCAGCTGGGCCGCACGCTCGGTTTTCCGACCGCGAACCTGCGCTTCGCCGGCAAGACGCCGCCGCTGTCGGGCATCTACGCCACCCGCGTGCACGGTATCGGCGAAACGCCGTGGGCCTCGGTTTCCAGCCTCGGTACCCGACCGACCGTGGACGGTACCGAGCCGCTGCTGGAAGCCCACCTGTTCGATTTCGACGGCGACCTGTACGGTCGGCGGATCGAGGTCGAGTTCGTCGCCAAGTTGCGCGACGAGGAAATGTTCGATGACCTGCCGGCCCTCACCGCGCAGATGCACCGCGATGCCGCCCAGGCACGCGCACTCCTGATGCAACCCCAACCGCGAGTCACTGCGTGAGCGATCCCAAAGCCCCCAATCCCTACAAGTCCACCCTGAACCTGCCATCGACGGATTTCCCGATGCGCGGCGACCTGCCCAGGCGCGAGCCGGTCACGCTCGCGCGCTGGGAGAAGGACGGCCTCTACGCCCGTATCCGCGAGAAGGTGAAGCACCGCGGGCGCAGCTTCGTGCTGCACGACGGCCCGCCGTACGCCAACGGCGTGATCCACATCGGCCACGCGGTCAACAAGGTGCTCAAGGACATGGCGGTGAAGTCGAAGCTGCTGTCCGGCTTCGACGCGCCCTACGTGCCGGGCTGGGATTGCCACGGCCTGCCGATCGAGATCGCGATCGAGAAGAAGTACGGCAAGGTCGGCGTCAAGCTGGATGCCGCCGGGTTCCGCCAGAAGTGCCGCGAATACGCCGCCGAACAGGTCGACCTGCAGCGCGCGGATTTCAAGCGCCTGGGCGTGATCGGCGACTGGGAAAATCCCTATCTGACGATGAACCCCCGCTACGAGGCGGACATGCTGCGCGCGCTGGCGAAGATCATCGACCGCGGCCACCTGCTGCGCGGCGCCAAGCCGGTGCACTGGTGCTTCGATTGCGGCTCGGCGCTGGCCGAGGCGGAGATCGAATACGCCGACAAGGTCTCGCCGGCGGTCGACGTGGCCTATCCGGTGACCTCGGCAAATGAGGTCGCCAGCGCGTTCGGTGTTGCCGCCGACGACGGCGTCGAGATCGCGGTGCCGATCTGGACCACCACCCCGTGGACGCTGCCGGCCAGTGTCGCGATCAGCCTGGGCGCGGACCTCGACTATGTGCTGGTCGAAGGCCCGAAGACGAAGGACGGCGGTCGCCGCTGGCTGGTGCTGGCTGAAGTGCTGGCCGCCCGCTCGCTGGCCCGCTACGGCATCGAGGAGGTCGTGATCCACGGCCACGCCAAGGGCGCGGCGCTGGAGAACCTGCTCACCCGCCACCCGTTCTACAGCGACCGCGAGATTCCGCTGCTGCTCGGCGAACACGTCTCCGACGAGGACGGCACCGGCGCCGTCCACACCGCGCCCGGCCACGGCCAGGAGGACTTCCTGGTCGCGCGCCACTACGGCCTGCTCGACCGCTACGAAGACGGCCAGCTCACGCCGGTCGATGGTCGTGGCGTGTACCTGCCGGGAACGCCGCCGGTCGAAGGTGTGGCGCTGGAAGGCGTGCACATCTGGAAGGCGAACGACCTGATCGTCGAGGCGCTGCAGGGCAACGGCTCGCTGCTCGCACTGGCCCGCCTCAACCACAGCTACCCGCACTGCTGGCGGCACAAGACCCCGGTCGCGTTCCGGGCCACGCCGCAATGGTTCATCTCGATGGATCAGGCCCATCTGCGCCGCGATGCGCTGGCCGCGATCGATGAAGTGAAGTGGTTCCCCGAGTGGGGCCAGGCACGCATCGCCGGCATGGTCGAGGGCCGGCCGGACTGGGGCATCAGCCGCCAGCGCACTTGGGGCGTGCCGATCGCGCTGTTCACCCACCGCATCACCGGCGAGCTGCACCCGCGCTCGGTCGCGCTGATGAACGAGGTGGCGGCGCTGGTCGAGGTCGACGGCATCGATGCCTGGTACGCGCTGGATTCCGCCACGCTGCTGGGCGACGAGGCCGGTGACTACGAGAAGGTCACCGACATCCTGGATGTCTGGTTCGACTCCGGCGTCAGCCACGACTGCGTGCTGGCAAAGCGTCCGCAGGACGGTCTGCGCAAGCCGGCCGACCTGTACCTGGAAGGCTCCGACCAGCATCGCGGCTGGTTCCAGTCGTCGCTGCTGACCGCGGTGGCGATGGACGGCGTCGCGCCGTTCAAGCAGGTGCTGACGCACGGGTTCACGGTCGATTCGGCCGGTCGCAAGATGTCCAAGTCGGTCGGCAACGTGGTCTCGCCGCAGAAGGTCATCGACGCGATGGGCGCCGACGTGCTGCGGCTGTGGATCGCCTCCGCCGACTACAGCAACGAGATGGCGGTGTCCGACGAGATCCTGAAACGCAGCGGCGACGGCTACCGCCGCATCCGCAACACCGCGCGGTTCCTGCTTGCCAACCTGCACGGGTTCGACCCGGCCACGGACCTGCTGCCGATCGACGGAATGGTCGAGCTGGACCGCTGGATCGTGCACCGCGCGCACGAGTTGCAGGGCCGCATCATCGCGGCCTGCGAGGACTACGACTTCCCCGAGATCGTGCAGATCCTCGCCAATTTCTGCAGCGTCGACCTGGGCTCGCTGTACCTGGATGTCACCAAGGACCGCCTGTACACGATGCGCGAGGACTCGCCCGGCCGACGCTCGGCGCAGAGTGCGATGTATCGCATCGCCGAGGCCTTCGTGCGCTGGATCGCGCCGATCCTGAGCTTCACCGCCGAGGAAATGTGGGACCACCTGCCGCCGGTCACCGCAGACGGTCCGCGCGCCGGCAACGTGCTGTTCACGACCTGGTACGACGGCCTGGCGCCGTTGCCGGAGGACGCGCCGCTGTCGGCGGCGGACTTCAAGCGCCTGCTGGCCCTGCGCGAGCAGGTCAGCAAGGTGCTCGAACCGATGCGCGCCGAAGGCAGGATCGGCGCCGCGCTGGACGCCGAGATCGGCCTGCGCTGCGGCGTCGCCGACCAGAACTGGCTGGCACCGTTCATCGACGAACTGCGCTTCCTGTTCATCAGCGGCGACGTGCGCATGGTGGCCGACGACAAGCTGGCCGAGATGGAGGTCATCGCCGAGCCTTCGACCAAGCCCAAGTGCGGCCGCTGCTGGCACCACCGCGCCGATGTCGGTACCCACGCCGCCCATCCCACCCTGTGCGGGCGATGTGTCGACAACGTCGACGGCAACGGCGAACACCGGAAGTGGTTCTGATGCGTCCGGTCAAACCCAATGCGCTTGTCTGGCTGGCCTTGTCGGCGCTCGTCATCGTCCTCGACCAGTGGAGCAAATACTGGGTGCTGACCGCATTGCCCGAATACACCGCCATCCCGGTCATCGAGGGCGTCTGGAACTGGTACCGCACCTACAACACCGGTGCGGCCTTCAGCTTCCTCAGCGACGCCGGCGGCTGGCAGAAGTACTTCTTCGTGGCGCTCGCGGCGGGCATCTGTGGCCTGCTCGCTTACTGGCTGACCCGGACGGCGCGCCGCGACTGGAAAACCGCGCTGCCGTATGCGCTGGTGATCGGCGGTGCGGTCGGCAATGTGGTCGACCGCCTCATCCACGGCCACGTGGTCGACTTCATCCAGTGGCACTGGCAGGACTGGTACTGGCCCGCGTTCAACATTGCCGACGCGGCCATCGTCGGCGGCGCGATCGGCATCGCCGTGTTCGGGCTGCTGGGCGGTCACGCGGACAAGAAGGCCTGAGGCGCGGTTACAGCGTAAAATCGCGGGATGGACCTGATTCTTGCCAATCCCCGTGGTTTCTGTGCCGGCGTCGACCGTGCGATCGAGATCGTCAACCGCTCGCTGGAACTGTTCGGCGCGCCGATCTATGTGCGTCATGAAGTCGTGCACAACAAGTTCGTGGTGGACGACCTCAAGCAGCGCGGCGCGGTGTTCGTCGAGGAGCTCGATGAGGTGCCCGACGGCGCCACCGTGATTTTCAGCGCCCACGGTGTCTCCCGCGCGGTGCGCGAGGAGGCCGATCGCCGTGGCCTGAAAGTGTTCGACGCGACCTGTCCGCTGGTGACCAAGGTGCACCTGGAAGTCTCGCGTGAGTGCCGCGCCGGTCGCGACATGGTGCTGATCGGCCACGCCGGCCATCCCGAAGTCGAGGGCACGATGGGCCAGTGGCGGACGGGCGAGGCCAAGGGCCGCATCTACCTGGTCGAGAACCTGGAAGACGCCGCAACGCTGGTGGTCGATCAGCCGGAGCATGTGTCCTACACCACCCAGACCACGCTGTCGGTGGACGATACCCGCGCGATCATCGCCGCGTTGCGCGAGCGCTTCCCGACCATCGAAGGGCCGAAGAAGGACGACATCTGCTACGCCACCCAGAATCGCCAGGACGCCGTGCGCGAGCTCGCCAGCCGCTGCGACCTGGTGCTGGTGGTGGGCTCGGTCAACAGTTCCAATTCCAATCGCCTGCGCGAGCTGGCCGAACGCGAAGGCGTCCAGGCCCACCTGATCGACGGCGCCGACGAGATCGACCCGGCCTGGCTGGTCGACCGCAAGCAGATCGGCATCACCGCCGGCGCTTCCGCCCCGGAAATCCTCGTGCGCGGCGTCATTGAGCGCCTGCGCGAGCTGGGTGCCGGCAACCTGGTCGACCTCAAGGGCGAGCCGGAGAACATGGTGTTTGCCCTGCCGAAGGAGCTGCGGGTCAAGGTCCTGGAGTGACCGGCCCGGGTGCGGCCGCGATTGACCGCATTGCCCGGCCCGCCTACAATCCCGCCTCTTTGCCGCAATAGCTCAGTTGGTAGAGCAACTGATTCGTAATCAGTAGGTCGACGGTTCGATTCCGCCTTGCGGCACCAGATGCAAAGCCTCGGCCCTGCCGGGGCTTTTTGCGTTTTCTTCCAGGGTTATCGGGATGCTTGATCTCCACTGCCACATGCTCCCCGCCATCGACGATGGCGCCGTGGATCTCGACATGGCGCTGGACATGGCGCGCATGGCGGTGGCCGACGGCATCCGCACTATTGCGTGCACGCCGCATATCTACCCGGGCATGTACGAGAACGACGCGTCCGGCATCCGTGCCGCGATTGCCGCGTTCCAGGCCGAGCTCGACCAGCGCGACATCAACCTGCGATTGGTCGAAGGAGCCGACGTCCACCTCGTCCCCGGTCTGCTGGACGGCCTGCGCGAGGGCAGGGTGCCGACCATCGCCGGCTCGCGCTACCTGTTGCTGGAGCCATCGCACCACGTCGCCCCGCCGCGCTTCGAGGACTCGGTGTTCGAGCTGATGGCCGCCGGCTACGTGCCGGTCATCACCCATCCCGAGCGCCTGAGCTGGGTCGAGGACCAATACGCCGTGTTCGACCGCCTCAGCCGCCGCGGCGCCTGGATGCAGGTCACCGCCGGCGCGCTCACCGGCCGCTTCGGTCGGCGGGTCAAATACTGGGGCGAGCGTGTGCTGTGTGCCAGGCCGGTGGTGGGCGATGAGCCGTTTGCGGTGATGCTGCCCGATGACCTGATCTGGCACCGCAATGGGGATGGCGCGCTCAAGCAGATGGCCGACCTGGCGGAACAGACCGGCAGCAGCGTGGTCGCGGTGGAGGACGTGCCGCGCGAGATGACTGGAGCTACGGCATTGTGGATGCGCCGAGCTTCGACAACCGGCATGGCCGCATCGTGTCGATGGTCGAGAAGCCAGCCCCGGACGTGGCCCCAAGTACGCTGGCGGTGGTCGGCCGCTATGTGCTGGACGGGCGGATTTTCGATGTGCTGGAGCGGCTTGCGCCCGGCAAGGGTGGCGAGATCCAGCTGGCCGACGCGATATCGCAGTTGCTGCTGGAACATCCAGTGCTGGCATACCGCTTCAAGGGCACGCGTTCCGACTGCGGCAGCCACCTGGGTTTGATCGAGGCCACGGTCCGGTTTGCGCTGGATAACGTCGCCCTGAGTGCGCCGACGGTCAAGGCGATGCAACAGGCGCTGGCCGAGATGGGCGTGGTGGAGCATTGATCGGGGCAGGAGCCGCCCGGTCTTCACGGTGGGATTTGCATGGAAATCGAACAGGTTGCCAATGCGTGGCAGCCGGGCTGGATCAGACCAGGCTGTTCATCGGGAAAGCGCCAGTTCAAAGAGTGTCGATATGTGATCGCAGTGCGGCAACGGTCGTGGCCAAGCCCAGGCCCTGGTAGGTGTCCAGCAGCTCCTCGGCGGTCCTTGGAGGGTTTCTCAAGGCTCCACGAACGTCCCGGACTGCCTTGCAGAGACCCACGGGATCGAGGTCATACGCGTGTTCCAGGAATTCATCGGGGTGCTGTGCGCACAGCACCAGTGGGGCAAGCACGGCATCCGGGAAGTCCTTGAGGTTGTAGGTCACGATGGTTCCCGCGCCGCACTTGATCGCCGCCGCCAGCACATGCCGGTCGTCGGGATCAGGAAGTTCGATGGTGGATTCGATGCCCTCGAAGCCCGTCACCAGGCAATCGGGTACCGCTCTATCCATCAACTCGCGCGTGCGCTGCAGCTGTTCCCGCTGGAGATCGGTCCGCTTGCGCAACACGGCCTCGATCCACTCCTCATGGATGCGGTCGGTCCAACGGGCCCGGAACAGCCCCATCACGGACAGGTGCATGAGCAGGTCGCGGACCGGTGCCGGATACAGGACGCAGGCGTCGAACACCGCCACAAAGCTCGAAGCCACCGATCAATACCCCATGCCCAGCTCTTGTGCCTGCGCGGCCAACGCGTCCAGCGCGGCACGGCTCTGCTCCAAACGGTCCTTCCGATATTCCGTGAGATCCTGGAAATAGATGCGGCGATGCGTGCCGACCTTGTGGTGGGGAATCAGCCCTTTGTCCACCAGCCCCACCAGGTGCGGTCGGGACACCCCCAGGAAGTCCGCGGCCTGCTGGGTAGTGAGCTCGGCGTGGATGGGCACCAGGCTGATGGCATTGCCGTCGGCCATGTTGGCCAGGATGTCCACCAGCATGCGCAGCGCGGCGACAGGCACTTCGATCTCGCCGTCACCGTCGATGACCCGCAGACGTGCCGTCGCCCCCTGGCCGATACAAGCTGCCAGCAGACGGCTGCTGGTGCGCGCAAGTTCGGCATCTTGTTGCGTGGGAAGCAGCGGGGGGAGTTCGTTATGGGCGGCGCTCATGGTCTTGACCGATCGTCAGGCTGGTGGTTGGACAGGCTAGCGCACAGTCGAAATATTCGCAATATCCGAAACAGAAGTAATGCGCCCGCCGCGTCCGCAGCCGCCCGAATTCGCTCTCCAGCACGCTTGCCTTCGTGAGGACGACGAGAATTGGTATGGGTTCCTTTACGTCGGATATATTTGACATTATTTCGGGGCGAAGTACTGTTGGGCCATGGCGACCATCCACGAACTTGGCAAGGCAGTGCATGCCCGTCGCTCCGAAATGGGGTTGACGCAGTCCTTCTTGGCAAAGCTGAGCGGCTTGACACGGCAAACGATCAGCCAGGTTGAAACGGGTGCGGTCAAGGATCTGAGCTTGAACCGTGCGGAAAGGCTGGCCGGCGTGCTGGGTCTTTCGCTGCATGTCGAGCAGCCTCACGCGAGGAGCCGGGTTGCATCCGGTACCAGAACGTCTGCCCTCGCGCGTGCCGCCCGTACCGCCAGCGTCAGCTACAGGAAGGCGCTGCCGCCTGCGCGGTTGCGCAAGATACTGGTCGACGGAAATGTCTCGCTTGACTACGCACCGTATTTGCATGCCTTGCTGGACGAAGCGCCCGTATCGCTACTGGCTTCGCTTTCCGAGCAACTCCACGGTGAGGTTGCGACCAGCCGCGAGGACTTGTGGAAGAACTTCCGCAAGCTCGCGCACCAGGTGAAGAGCAAGCGGGATATCTGGCAATGAAGCCGGCGGACATGAGCCGGCCCCGAAAGCGAGATGGCGTAGTTGAACATTGATGCGGCCGCGTTCATGACCCTTACCGACGTCGTGCTGTTGGCGCTCGCCCTCGGTGTCAGTCTGTGGCTTGGCCGCGGCAGCGGGCGGCCCGGTCAGGTCGTGCTGGTGCTGTCGGCACTGGGGGTCTCGGCGTTGCTATTCCTGCCGACTGCCTGGTTGCAGACAGCGGCCGGTCCCGGATTGATGGCGTCGCTGGAGGCGATGGCCGCGCGGTTGTCGTGGGAGCTCTCGGATGCGGTCCATTTTTTGATTTTTGTGTGGCTCGCGTTGCTGCTGCGCGTGCTGCGCCGGGACCTGCGCGGCTGGCTCGGGGTGGTGGTGTTGCTGGTATTGGCGGTCGCGGCGGAGTTGACCCAGGGACTGACCTCTGCGCGTGAGGTCCGTCTGGATGACGTTGCCATCAACCTGCTGGGCGCCGGGACCGGACTGCTGTTGGCGGCCGGGGTGTTGGCGGTGCGCAAACGCCTTGATGTCCGGCCGTCTGGCTGATGCGAGTGACAAGTTGGCCGGGGGTGTAGCGGCCATGCCGTTTGTCAGGTAACGCATAATCCATCGCGGCGCGGCGTGCGCCGGGACAGCGCTTTTTCGGGGACCACACCATGCAGCACCGCTTCGCGCTGGACACAGCGAACATCGCCATCGTGGGCCTGGGCTATGTCGGCCTGCCGCTGGCGGTGGAGTTCGGCAAGCAGTACGACACGGTCGGTTTCGACTTGAACGCGGAGCGGGTGGCTGCCTTGGCGGGCGGTGTCGACAGCACGCTGGAGGTCGAGCCGGAGCTGCTGGCCTCGGCCACGCGTCTGCGCTTCACGACGCGACTGGACGATATCGCCGCCTGCAACGTCTACATCGTGACCGTGCCCACGCCGATCGATTCGGCGAAGCGGCCGGACCTGGGTCCGCTGATCAAGGCCAGCGAGGCGATCGGCAGCGTGCTGCGCGATGGCGACGTCGTCATCTACGAGTCCACGGTCTACCCCGGCTGCACCGAGGAAGTCTGCGTGCCGATCCTGGAGCGGGTATCGAGGCTGAAGTACGCCAGTTCCCTTCTCCCGCTAGCGAGAGAAGGTGCCCGAAGGGCGGACGCCCCGAAAGAAGCACCCTTGGGGTGTGAGGGTGCTCTTGGCGGCACGTTCTACTGCGGCTATTCCCCCGAACGCATCAACCCCGGCGACAAGGCCCACCGCGTCACCACCATCCTCAAGGTGACTTCCGGCTCGACGCCCGAAACTGCGACCTTCGTCGACCGCCTGTACGCCAGCATCATCACCGCCGGCACCCACAAGGCCAGCAGCATCAAGGTCGCCGAGGCGGCCAAAGTCATCGAGAACACCCAGCGCGACCTCAACATCGCCCTGGTCAACGACCTGGCGATCCTGTTCAACAAGCTCGGCATCGACACCCTGGAAGTGCTGGAGGCCGCGGGCACCAAATGGAATTTCCTGCCGTTCCGCCCGGGCCTGGTCGGCGGTCACTGCATCAGCGTCGACCCGTACTACCTGACCCACAAGGCGCAGGAGGTCGGCCACCATCCGCAGGTGATCCTGGCCGGCCGCCGCACCAACGACGGCATGGGCGGCTACGTGGCCGACCAGGTGATCAAGCTGATGGTGCGCAAGGGCATCAATCCGGTGCACGCGCGGGTGCTGCTGCTGGGGCTGGCGTTCAAGGAGAATTGCCCGGACCTGCGCAACACCCGCGTGGTCGACATCGTGGCGGCGCTGCAGGACTACAGCGCGCAGGTGGACGTGTTCGATCCGTGGGTGGACGCGGCCCAGGCGCAGCACGAATACGGCCTCACACTGGTCGGCGAGCCCGGGCAGGGTGTCTACGACGCGGTGGTCGTCGCGGTGGGGCATGACGAGTTCCGCGCGCTCGGTGCTGCCGGCATCCGCGCGTTCGGCAAGCCGGAAACCGTCATCTACGACGTCAAATATGTGCTGCCGCGCGAGAGCGTGGACGGCCGGCTTTGAGGTGTGGAAATGACAATTAACTTGCATTGGGACAGGTGTCAATGTAATTTAATTTTATATGGTCAAGCGGGTTCCTCCAACTCATCCGCACGCTCGGCGCCAGGTCGTGGCGTTGGGTAAGCGCTTGCGCGCGGCGCGCTTACGGCGCGCGATGACCCAGGGACAGCTCGCGGAACGCGTGGGCGTAAGCACCCCCACGATTGGGAAACTTGAAGGTGGCGATCCGTCGACCAGCTTGGCGACCGTGTTGCGGGTGTTGACCGTGCTGGGTCTGAACGAGGACGTGGATTTGCTGGCAGCGGAAGATTCGCTGGGCCGCAGCCTGCAGGACAGCCAACTCAAGCCGCCGAGGCCGAAGTCGACGCAGACACAGGCACAGGCAGAGAAACAGACGCTCACTCCCCGGGTTGCCAAACGGTGAGCCGGTTGGAGGTGTGGATGGAGGATGACTCGTTGGGCGGCCGTGCATTGGTGGGCCACTTGACCAGATCGTCCAGCAAGACCGGGGAAGCGGTGAGCTTCGAGTATTCGCCGCAGTGGCTTGATGGGCAGGATCCCATCGCGGGTTTCCAACTGGATCCACAGCTCTATCTCGCCGGCGGGCAGATCTATGCCCGTGCCGGCGCCGATCGCCTGAGTGGGAGTTTTGTCGACTGTTCTCCGGACCGTTGGGGCAAGTTGTTGATGGATCGGAGGGAGGCCATCGAGGCGCGGGAGCAGGACCGCCGGGTGCGCAACCTGCGCGAATGGGATTACCTGGTCGGTGTGAACGACGAGTCCCGCATGGGGGCGTTGCGATTGTGGGACAACGAGGAACAGGTCTACCGCGATGCGCGCGGCTTGAGCTCTCCGCCCATCACGGACCTGCGCGAGCTCGAAGCAGCAGCCGAGGCGGTGGAACGCGGCGATCCGGCCGACACCGCGCTGATGCGCAAGTGGCTCATGCAACTGATAGCGCCGGGCGCTTCCTTGGGCGGTGCACGCCCCAAGGCGAGCTTTCGCGACGTGGACGGCTCGCTCTGGTTGGCCAAGTTCCCGTCCACGGAGGACCGGCGCAATGTGGGCCTTTGGGAGCTGCTGGCATACCAGTTGTCCCTGGATGCCGGGATCGTGATGCCGCCGGCGAAGGTGCTTCGACTGTCCGGCCGTGGACATACCTACGCGGTGACGCGCTTCGATCGCATGGCGGGATCGCGCCGCGCGTACGCCTCGGCAATGACACTGCTGGATGCTACCGAAAGCGAAGGGTTCTCCTACCTCGACCTGGTGCTTGTGATCGAGCGCGAAGGCGCGTCAACGACGATTGCCGCAGATCTGGAACAGCTGTTTCGGCGAGTGATGTTCAACATCCTCATTGGCAACCGCGACGATCACCTGCGCAACCATGGGTTTCTTCGCCAGGGCAATGGCTGGCGACTGTCCCCGGCCTTTGATGTCAATCCCAATCCCGACAAGCACGACCATGTGCTGGCGATCGATGAGTTCGATACGAGCCCGGACACGGCGCTGCTGTTGTCGACTGCCGACTATTATCGTCTGGGAAAACGCGTCGCCGATGAAATTGCCGAACAGATCCGCGCGGTGGTGCGTGGTTGGGAAAAGCGCGCCGAGACGCTTGGGCTGAGGGGGCATGAGGTAGATGTCATGCGTGGTGTGATTGATCCGGAACGATGATGTTATCGATCATTTTCGACGCCAAATACAGATGCGGCCGCGTGAGTGTGTCGATGGGCGTTCGGGAGCTTGATGTGGTCTACAGATAGTGTCATTACCTGACATCTTCTGTTGACTCGCGATAGTCCAGTCGCAGGGCCGGGAGAAAAATCCTGGCCGACAAGCTGGTGGCGTTAGCGTTGTAAAAGAAGAGCCTCGCCGCACCAGGACCGGTTGACGGTACGGCAAACAACTAATGAGTGGATTAACTTGAAAATCCTGGTCACCGGCACCGCCGGCTTCATCGGCTCGCACGTCGCCCTCAAGCTGCTTGAACGCGGCGACGAGGTCATCGGCTTCGACAACCTCAGCGATTACTACGACGTGACGCTGAAGCAGGCGCGGCTGGCGCGCTTTGCCGACCACCCGCGCTATACCCACATCCAGGCCGACCTGGCCGATCGCGAGGCGGTCGAGGCGGCGTTCGCGACCCACAAGCCGCAGCGCGTGATCAACCTGGCCGCGCAGGCGGGTGTGCGCTACGCGGCGCAGAACCCGCATGTGTATGTGAGCAGCAACGTCACCGGCTTTCTGCACATTCTGGAAGGCTGTCGGCATCACGATGTGGAGCATCTGGTGTTCGCTTCGACGAGTTCGGTGTACGGCGCGAACACCACGATGCCGTTCTCCGAGCACCAGTCCACCGAGCACCCGCTGACGCTGTACGCGGCGACCAAGAAAGCCAACGAGATGATGGCGCACAGCTACGCGCACCTCTACGGCATCCCGAGCACGGGGCTGCGGTTTTTCACCGTCTACGGCCCGTGGGGCCGGCCGGACATGGCGCTGTTCCTGTTCACCAAGGCGATCCTGGCGGGCGAGCCGATCAAGGTGTTCAACCATGGCCACCACAAGCGCAGCTTCACCTACATCGACGACATCGTGGAGGGCGTGATCCGCTCGCTGGACCATCCGCCGGCGGTCAACCCCGGCTGGAACGCCGCCGCGCCCGACCCGGCGACCAGCAACGCGCCGTACCGCCTGTTCAATATCGGCAACGAAAGCACGGTGGAACTGCTGCGCTACATCGAAGTGCTGGAGCAGTGCCTCGGCCGCAAGGCGCAGATGGAGTTGTTGCCGCTGCAGGCCGGCGACGTGCCCGATACCGAGGCCGACGTGTCCGAGTTGATCAAGGCCGTCGACTACCACCCGAAGGTGTCGGTGGAAGAAGGCGTGGCGAACTTCGTGCGGTGGTACCGGGAGTATTACGGCGCGTAGGGTGTATTAGCCGAAGGCGTAATACACCATCGGGGTGTCTCGCGCGGTGCGACGGGGGGCGGCTAAAGTGGCGGTCGGTTCCGATTCGAGCTCCGCGCATGTCCACGTTTTCCGCCAAGTCTCCTGTCAAGCCAGCTGCGAAGGCGAAGGTCGCCTACGTCTGTTCCGAGTGCGGGTCCGACCACAACAAGTGGCAGGGGCAGTGCGCCGACTGCGGGGAGTGGAACACGCTGAGCGAGTTCGTGATCGAGTCGGCGGCGTCGATGAAGAGTGCGGCGCCGGCGCGGCGCAGTGGCTGGGCGGGCAAGGTCGATCCGCCGAAGGTCACCGCGCTGAAGGACGTCAGCCACTCGGGCGAGTCGCGGGTGTCGACCGGTATCGGGGAGTTGGACCGGGTGCTGGGCGGCGGAATGGTGCAAGGCTCGGTGGTGCTGGTCGGCGGGGATCCGGGCATCGGCAAGTCGACCCTGCTGTTGCAGGCGGTATCGAAAATGGCCGCGTCGCTGCCGGCGCTGTATGTGACGGGCGAGGAGTCGCTGGCGCAGGTCGCCGCCCGTGGCGCGCGGCTCGGGCTGGGTCTGGACGGCGTCAACGCGCTGGCCGAGACCGGGGTCGAGCGGATCCTGGAGCAGGCGGTGGCGACGCAGCCGAAGCTCGTCGTTGCCGACTCGATCCAGACCCTGTGGACCGAGTCGCTGACGGCGGCGCCGGGGTCGGTCAGCCAGGTCCGCGAGAGCGCCGCGCGGCTGGTGCGCTATGCCAAGGAGACCGGCACCGCGGTGTTCCTGGTCGGCCACGTGACCAAGGAAGGCGGCATCGCCGGCCCGCGCGTGCTGGAGCATATGGTCGACGCGGTGCTGTATTTCGAGGGCGAGGCGGGCAGCCGGTTCCGGGTGCTGCGCGCGTTCAAGAACCGCTTCGGCGCGGTCAACGAGCTGGGCGTGTTCGCGATGGGCGACAAGGGTCTGCGCGAGGTCTCCAACCCGTCGGCGATCTTCCTGTCCGGCAGCAGCAGTCCGCAGCCCGGCAGTTGCGTGATGGTCACCCGCGAGGGCACGCGGCCGTTGCTGGTCGAGGTGCAGGCGCTGGTGGATGCCTCGCCGCTGTCGAACCCGCGCCGGGTCGCGGTGGGCATGGAGGGCAACCGGTTGGCGATGCTGCTGGCGGTCCTGCACCGGCATGCCGGCGTCGGCGTGGGCGACCAGGACGTGTTCGTCAACATCGTCGGCGGCATCCGCGTGCAGGAAACCGCGGCGGACCTGCCGGTGCTGCTGGCGGTGCTGTCGAGCCTGCGCGACCGGCCGCTGGGCGAGCAGACGATCGCGTTTGGCGAGGTCGGCCTGTCCGGCGAGATCCGCCCCGTGCCCAATGGCGAGGATCGCCTGAAAGAAGCGGCGACCCACGGTTTCCAGCGCGCCATCGTGCCCAAGGGCAATGCGCCCAAGAGCGGCAGGATCGGCGGCATGCAGGTGATCGCGGTGGAGCGGTTGTCGGAGGCGGTGGAGGCGGCGGGCTGACGGTCCTGCAAAAACGTATTGCGCCGCAGAAGTTCCGTAGACCGGGGTGATCCCACCCTTTCGGACGCGGTTTCAGGAGGCGATTTTCAGCGGGCGATTTTCAGCACCAGCTCCAGCACGAACTTGCTGCCGAAGAACCCAAGCACCAGCAGGACCATCGCCGCCAGCGTCCAGCGCACCGCGACGGCGCCGCGCCAGCCGTAACGCCAGCGGCCCAGCAGCAGCGCGCCAAACGTCAGCCACGACAGCACGCTGAGCACGGTCTTGTGGACCAGGTGCTGGGCCAGCAGGTTGTCCACGAACAGCACGCCGGTCAGCAGGGTCGCCGAGAGCAGCACGAAGCCGACCTTGATGGTGCGGAACAGCAGCGTTTCCAGCTCGACCAGCGGCGGCAGCGCACGCAGCCAGCCGTGGACTTCGCGGCGGCGCAGGGCGCGCTCCTGCAGCCACAGCATCACCGCCAGCAGCGCGGCGATCGCCAGCGTGGCGTAAGCGAGCAGGGCGGTCCAGGCGTGCAGCTGCAGCCGCCAGTCGAGCGGCTCCGGCGGCAGGTGCCCGTGCAGGTGATAGCCGACCAGGGTGATCGCGGCGAGCGGAAACACCACCACCCCCAGCGCCGCCATCCGGCCCTTCGCACCGACGATCACGGTCAGACCCGCCATGCCGAGCGCGATCAGCGACAGGGCGGCAAAGAAGTGCATGTCCGCACCGCCCGCGCCGCGCCAGGCCAGCAGGTGCGCGCAGCCGTGCAGGACCACCGCGGCAATTGCCGGCAGCAGCCAGCTGCGCCCGGATGTTTCGTCGCGGCGGACGTTGGCCACCAGCAGGACGGCGGCAACCAGATACAGCGCTACGCTGATGAGAACGATTGTCATCGGGAAAGTGTCTCACGGCGCGCCCGCACATGCGTCAGGGCATAGCGGGAAATGCCGATGAGGGCTGCCAGCCAGGCGGTCATGGCGGTGGCGGCACCCGGCGTCGGGGGTGGAGAGGTCGGGCGCATGGAAGTGGTCATCTGCCTGCGGGAACCGGGCGATGGTCGCATGGCGGGGCGTTCGGTTATCCGGGACATGCCGAGCGACGGGTTACGTCCAGCGCGCCGTCGTATCTGGGCGCGGCTCGGCCGGATCGCCTGCGGGCTATACTTCCCGCCCGCTTTTGCCTCCGTCCTGCAGGTCCCATCGCATGTTCGAATCCCTGACCCAGCGCCTGTCCGGCACCATCGAGCGCCTGCGCGGCCGCGGCCGCCTGTCCGAGGAGAACATCCGCGAGTCGCTGCGCGAGGTGCGCATCGCCCTGCTGGAAGCCGACGTCGCGTTGACGGTGGTGCAGGCGCTGATCGAGCGCATCAAGGTCCGCGCGGTCGGCCAGGAAGTGCTGAAGTCGCTGACCCCGGGCCAGGCGCTGATCAAGGTCGTGCGCGACGAGCTGACCGCGGTGATGGGTTCGCAGGCGACCGACCTCAACCTCAACGTGCCCGCGCCGGCGGTGATCCTGATGGCCGGCCTGCAGGGTGCGGGCAAGACCACCACCGTGGCCAAGCTCGCCAGGCACCTGAAGGACAAGCGCAAGAAGAAGGTCATGGTGGTCTCGGCCGACGTCTACCGCCCGGCCGCGATCGAGCAGCTCAAGACCCTGGCGGAGCAGGTCGGCGTGCTGTTCTTCCCGTCCAGCGCCGACCAGAAACCCGAAGCGATCGTGCGCGCCGCGATCGACGATGCACGCAAGTCGTTCGCCGACGTGCTGATCGTCGATACCGCCGGCCGCCTCGCGATCGACGACGCGATGATGGCCGAGATCAAGGCGCTGCATGCCGCCGTGAATCCGGCCGAGACCCTGTTCGTGGTCGACTCGATGACCGGCCAGGATGCTGCGGTCACCGCCAAGGCCTTCGGCGAGGCGCTGCCGCTGACCGGCGTGGTGCTGACCAAGACCGACGGCGACGCCCGCGGCGGTGCGGCCCTGAGCGTGCGCTACATCACCGGCAAGCCGATCAAGTTCATCGGCGTCAGCGAGAAGCCCGACGGCCTGGACGTGTTCCATCCCGACCGCGTCGCCAGCCGCATCCTCGACATGGGCGACGTGCTGTCGCTGGTCGAGCAGGTCGAGCAGCAGGTCGACCAGGACAAGGCCCAGAAGCTGGCCGACAAGGTCGCCAAGGGCAAGAAGTTCAACCTGGAAGACATGCGCGACCAGCTCGAGCAGATGCAGAGCATGGGTGGCATCAGCAGCCTGATGGAGAAGCTGCCCGGCATGGGCCAGATCCCGGACTCGGTGAAGGCCCAGGTGACCGGCAAGGAAGTCCCGCGGCTGGTGGCGATCATCAACTCGATGACCAAGAAGGAGCGCCGCAACCCCGCGCTGCTGAACGGCTCGCGCCGCGCCCGCATCGCCCGCGGCTCAGGCACCAGCCCGGCGGAAGTCAACAAGCTGATGAAGCAGTACCAGCAGATGGAAAAGATGATGGGCAAGCTCGGCCGCGGCGGCATGAAAGGCATGATGCGCGGCATGAAGGGAATGATGGGCGGCCGCGGGGGTATGCCGTTCTAGCGTGCCCAAGGCTTCCCTCGGGCACAAATCCCTATATAATTGGCGGCTTACCTCGCCATTCCGGCGACTGGGCAACACAGGACACAACAGACCATGGTCAAGATTCGACTGGCCCGCGGCGGCGCCAAGAAGCGTCCCTTCTACCACATCATCGTTACCGACAGCCGCAGCGCCCGCAACGGCCGCAACATCGAGCGCGTCGGTTACTACAACCCGGTCGCCACCGGCGGCGAGAAGCGCATCGAGCTGAACACCGAGCGCGTCCAGCACTGGGTGGGCAACGGCGCGCAGCTGACCGACAAGGTCGCCGTGCTGTACAAGGAAGCGTTGAAGTCGGCCGACGCGCCGGCTCCGACTGCAGCCTGAGTGACTGGCCGCGCGCCTGCCGCGCGGCCGTTTCATGATGAACGACTCCGGGCACCGCATCCTCCTTGGCAGGGTGCTTGGTGCTCTTGGTTTGCGTGGCGAGGTCAGGCTCGAGTCGTGGACCGAGCCGCGCTCCGCGATCTTCCGCTACCAGCCGTGGACCCTGCGCGATGCCCAGGGCAACGAGCGCACGGTCAGTGGCGTGCAGGGTCGTGAAACCGGCAAGCACGTGGTGGCCGTGTTTCCCGACGCCACCGATCGCGATGCCGCCGAGGCCTTGAAGGGCCTGGAGATCTACGCCCCGCGCAGCGCCCTGCTGCCGGCTCGTCCGGGCGAGTTCTATTGGGCCGATCTGGAAGGCCTGCGCGTGGTCACCGTCGAAGGCGCCGACCTGGGCACTGTCTCGCACCTGTTTTCCACCGGCGCCAACGACGTGCTGGTCGCCCGCGATGCCGAGCGCGAGCGCATGATCCCGTTCGTGCAGCCCCAGTACATCACCTCGGTCGATCTGGAGGCCGGCATCGTCACCGTTGATTGGGACCCCGAGTTCTAGTCGCGTGCGCATCGATGTCATCAGCCTGTTCCCCGATTTCATCGCCCAGTGCGCCGCCTTTGGCGTGACCGGGCGGGCGATGGAGCGCGGACTGCTGTCCCTGCACGGCTGGAACCCGCGCGACCATGCCGAAGGCAGTTACCGCCGGGTCGATGACCGTCCGTTCGGCGGCGGCCCGGGCATGGTGATGCTGATCGATCCGCTGCGCGCCGCCCTTCGCGCCGCCCGCGACGCCGACCCGGCGCCCGTCCGGACGATCTACCTGACCCCGCAGGGCGCGCCGCTGACGCAGGCCAAGGTGCACGAGCTGGCCGGGCGCGGGCGCATCCTCCTGCTGTGCGGCCGGTACGAAGGAATCGACGAGCGCCTGGTCGAAGCCGAGGTCGACGAGGAAATCTCGATCGGCGACTACGTGCTATCCGGTGGTGAACTGGGCGCGGCGGTGATCATCGATGCGGTGGCGCGGTTGCAGGAAGGCGCGTTGAACGATGCCGATTCGGCGGCGCAGGACAGCTTCGAGAACGGCCTGCTGGACTGCCCCCATTACACCCGCCCGGTCGAGCACGAACTGGGCGCCGTGCCGCCGGTGCTGATGTCCGGCAATCACGCGGAGATCGCGCGCTGGCGGCGGCAGCAGTCGCTGGTGCGGACCTGGCAACGGCGCCCCGAGCTGCTGGACGGGGTCGATCTTTCACCCGCCGATCGGCAGTTTCTTGCCGGTGTGAAAGGTGCTGGCCGCCACGGGTAAGGCGGGCGCATGCGTGCATCGAAGTGACTTGCATGGCGGCAATGGTGCATTTGCCAATGCACCCTACATTCGACCGCGGTGCGTAGGGTGCATTGCCAAATGCGCCACCACCCGACGCACAAGGCCCCGATCGCGACGAACGCCCCAGCGGCTCCACAAGGAAACGTAGGGTGCATTGCCAAATGCACCGCCCGCCCGGCGCCGTGAGGTCGCGGTCGGCATGAACGTCCGATAGGCCTGGACCGGCGAGCAATCCGGGATTGGCTTTGCCGGCGGATTTCCCGCTATAATTCCGCGCTTAGCTGTAACCACGCCAGACGCGGGTCCACGTGCACTCGCGCTACAACTACTCCAACAGGCCGCACCCATGAACAAGCCCTCGATCCACACGCTGCTGCAGAACTTCGAATCCGAGCAGATCGTCCGCGAACTGCCCGCTTTCGGCCCCGGCGACACCATCGTCGTCAACGTCAAGGTCAAGGAAGGTACGCGCGAGCGCGTCCAGGCCTATGAAGGCGTGGTCATTGCGAAGAAGAACAGCGGCCTGAATTCCGCGTTCACTGTCCGCAAGATCTCCCACGGCTTCGGCGTCGAGCGCGTGTTCCAGTCGCACAGCGCGGTCATCGACTCGGTCGAAGTCAAGCGCCGCGGCAAGGTCCGGGCGGGCAAGTTGTACTACCTGCGCGGCCTGGAAGGCAAGAAGGCGCGCATCAAGGAAGATCTCGCCGGCGCGGCCAAGTTCAAGGCCGAGGCGAAGGCCGCCGCTGCTGCCGCAGAGACCGAAGCCGCCAAGTAATTCCGGATCGGCTTCCGCTCGGGGCTTCTTGCCCGGGCGCTGTTGATCCAGCGACAGGAAAGCCACCTCCGGGTGGCTTTCCTGCATTCCGGCCTCGCATTTGTGGTGCCGGCATTTTCGGCGCCGCGTGCCGTCTGCGGGGCGATACTCCGTTCTGCTTCCGCCCTGATATGTACTGCCTGCAATGACCCGGTCCGCTTCTTCCGTAACAACAACGCCCGCCACGGTGCGCCTCGACCTGTGGTTGTGGGCCGCGAGGTTCTACAGGAACCGGGCGCTGTCGAAGCAGGCGATCGAGACCGGCAAGGTCGAGGTGGACGGCCAGCGCGCCAAGGCTTCGCGCGCGGTGAAGGTCGGTGACGCGCTGAAGATCACGCGGGCCGAGGAGACGTTCCTGGTGACGGTGCTGGCGCTGAGTGCCAAGCGCGGGGCGGCCGTTGTGGCGCAGGGGCTGTACGAGGAATCAGGGGCATCGCGGCTGGCCCGGGATGAAGCCCGGGCCCTGCGCGCGGCCGCGCGTACCGGCTATGAAGCGCCCAGGACCAAACCGGACAAGCGGGCCCGGCGACTGATCCGGGCCCTGGGCGATATCGACGCGCTGTAGGGCAGGCGAATCGGGGAGGCTGCGCGGCGGCCTCCCGTCGAAGTGCGTTCCGTCCGAACTTTCCTGCGAGAACTCCTGCGGAAGCCTTCGGCAAGAACGCCGGCAGGCAGGAGCAAGCGGTCAGCGCTTTCCGCCGAACAGCGATCCGCCGATCTTCAGCAGGTCGGACAGTCCGGTCACGCCGTCCCCGTCCTGATCGAGCACCGCACCGAGCAGGCCGCCACCGATGCCGCCCTGCTGGCGGATCTGCTGCTGTTCCTGGCCCAGCAGGCCGCCGAGCGCCTGCGGGGTCGCCGTCGCGCCGCCGCTGCTCATCTGCTTGGCGAGGAACGCCATCACCAGCGGTGCAAGCATCTTCAGCAGCGCACCGGCACGGTCGCCATCCAGTCCGGTGGCCGCGCCCAGGCCCTGCGCGGCGGTCTGCTGTCGCGCGCCGAGCACATGGCCGAGGATGTCGCCGCCGTTGCCACCGCCACCCATCACGGCACCCAGCACACTGCCGAGATCGAGCCCGCTGTGATCGCGCTGCAGTGCGCCCAGGAGCTGTTGCGCGCCCTGCGGCTGGCTGGCGTTGCGGCCCAGCGCACCCATCAGCAGGGGCAGCGCCGCCGATACCGCGCCGGAGGTCTGCTCTGGGCTGAGCCCGAGTTGCTGGCTCATCTGGGCCATCGGCTGGCCTTGCAACTGCTGCAGGAGGTCGTTGGTGAGGGAGGTCATGGGGGTGCCGTCACGATTGAGGGGAGGACTGATCCTAGCGGCAAATGCTGGCGGTGGCGTCGACCTGCCTGGCGAAGGACATCCTTGGCGAAAGGGTCGGCTCTCCAGGCTTCCGCTTACTGCAGCGCCTTGATCCGGTACAGCGCTTCCAGTGCCTGCCTGGGCGTCAGCTCATCGGGGTCCAGCGTTGCCAGTGCGTCCAGTGCGGCGGAGCGGGGCGCGAACAGGCCAATCTGCTGGGGCTGGTCGAGCGCGTCGGCGGACATCGCGGGCTTTGGCGCGTCGCGGCTTTCCTGCTCCAGTTCCGCCAGCCGGCCACGTGCCTGGCCGATCACCGATTTCGGCAGCCCGGCCAGCGCGGCCACCTGCAAACCGTAGCTGCGGTTGGCCGGGCCGTCCTTCACCGCGTGCATGAACACCAGTGTCTCGCCGCCTGCCTTGTCGTGATGTTCCACCGCGTCCAGATGCACGTTGGCGATGCCGCTGCCGGGCTCGGCGAGGGTGGTCAGTTCGAAATAGTGGGTCGCGAACAGGGTGTGGGAGCGGTTGCTGCCGGCGAGGTGGCGCGCGCAGGCCTCGGCCAGTGCCAGGCCGTCGTAGGTCGAGGTGCCGCGGCCGATCTCGTCCATCAGCACCAGCGACTGCGCGGTGGCGTGATGCAGGATGTAGCTGGTCTCGCTCATCTCGACCATGAAGGTCGACTGCCCGCGCGCGAGGTCGTCGCCGGCGCCGATCCGGGTCAGGATGCGGTCGATCGGGCCGATCACCGCGCGCGAGGCAGGCACGAAGCTGCCGATGTGGGCGAGCAGCACGATCAGCGCGTTTTGCCGCATGTAGGTGCTCTTGCCGCCCATGTTCGGGCCGGTGATGACCAGCATCCGCCGGTCCTCGTGCAGCACCAGGTCGTTGGGCTCGAATGGCTCGCTGCGCACCGCTTCCACGACCGGATGGCGGCCGCGCTCGATCCGGATGCCGGCTTCGTTGGACAGCTGGGGGCACGACCAGTCCAGCGCCTGCGCGCGTTCGGCCAGGCAGGCCAGCACGTCGAGTTCGGCCAGCGCGGCGGCGCAGCGTTTCAGCGGCTCCAGTCGTCCGCCGAGCTGGTCGAGCAGTTGCTCGTACAACAGCCGCTCGCGCGCCAGCGAACGCTCGCGCGCCGACAGCACCTTGTCCTCGAAGGTCTTGAGCTCCTCGGTGATGTAGCGCTCGGCGTTGGTGAGGGTCTGGCGGCGGGTGTAATGGGTCGGCGCCTTGGCGGCGTGGGCCTTGCTGACTTCCAGGTAATAGCCGTGCACGCGGTTGTAGCCGACCTTCAGGGTCGGGATGCCGCTGGCCTGGCGCTCGCGGGTTTCCAGATCGACGAGGAACTGGTCGGCCGTGCTCGACAGCGCGCGCAGCTCGTCGAGCTCCGCGTCGTAGCCTTCGCTGAACACACCGCCGTCGCGGGCCAGCACCGGCGGCTGCTCGACGATCGCGGACTGCAGCAGGTGCGCGTATTCGTCGTGTTCACCCAGTTCGGCGGTCAGTGCGTTGAGCAGGGGCGAATCCAGCGGTGCCAGTACGCCTCGCAGGCCCGGCAGCAGGCCGAGTCCGTCGCGCAGGGTCGACAGGTCGCGCGGGCGGGCGCTGCGCAAAGCGATGCGGGTCAGGATGCGCTCCAGGTCTCCCAGGGCACGGAAACGCTCGCGCAACGCCTGCTCCGCGTTGGAGGCGGAAGCGTCGCCGGCCGCCGATTCGATCAGGGTCTCGACCGCGTGGTGGCGTTGGCGCAGGACGCTCTGGTCGCGCAACGGGCGATGCAGCCAGCGTCGCAGCAGGCGGCCGCCCATCGGGGTCACGGTCGAGTCGAGCACGCCGAGCAGGGTGTGCTTGCTGTCGCCGTCGATGCGCGAATCGAGTTCGAGATGGCGGCGGGTGGCGGCGTTCATCGCGATCGCCCCGTCGCCGGATTCCACCGCGATGGAGGTGAGATGTGGCAGGCGCTGCTTCTGGGTCTCCTCGACGTAACCGAGCAGGGCGGCGGCCGCGGAGATCGCCAGTGGTTTGCCGTCCAGGCCGAAGCCCGACAGGTCGTGCAGGCCGAAGAACCTGAGCAATTGGCGGCGGCCGCTGTCGGCGTCGAACAGCCACGGTGCGCGCCGACGCAGGCCGCTGCGTTCGGACACGAACGCCGGCCAGCCCTCCTCGTCGGCGCACAGGGTTTCCGCTGGTTCCAGCCGTGCCAGCTCGGCCTCCAGCGCGTCGTCGCTGGTCACCTCGTTGACGAGGAACCGGCCGCCCGCCAGATCGGCCCAGGCGATGCCGTAGCCGTGCCTGTTGCGCGAGAGCGCCAGCAGCAAGGTGTCCCGGCGCTCGCTCAGCAGGGCCTCGTCGGTGACCGTTCCCGGCGTGACGATGCGCACCACCTTGCGCTCGACCAGGCCCTTGCTGGTGGCCGGATCGCCGATCTGCTCGCAGATCGCCACCGACTCGCCCAACGCCACCAGCCGCGCCAGATAGCCCTCGGCCGCGTGGTGCGGCACGCCGGCCATCGGGATCGGCTGCCCGGCCGAGTTGCCGCGCTGGGTCAGGGTGATGTCGAGCAACCGGGCGGCCTTGCGGGCGTCGTCGTAGAACAGCTCGTAGAAATCGCCCATGCGGAAGAACAGCAGCACGTCGGGGTGTTCCGACTTGGCCGCAAAAAATTGGCGCATCAGCGGGGTATGGGCATCGACGTTCAGGGCGGCTGCGGTGTTCGTATTGGGCACGGAATTCAACGGTCTGGAGGTGGGGTCCGGCGGGCAGTCGAGGCGACCGGCCGTGGATCGGCAAGTATGCCAGCCGCCTGTCGACATCCCGGTTCGGGCGGGCACCGTTCCATCGCGTATGGAACATGCTACGTTCCACCAGCGGGTTGCCCTCAACGCCGCCACAGGCCGAAGTCCCCCACGTCGGCCAGTGGCAGGGGAAGCCCGTCCATTGCCGCCATCGACATGGCGAGCGCTTGATCTGATTGCCACTTGGGAGGGGACACCATGGGAATTGCAAGGCCTGCACGTACGTTGCTTGCATCGGCGGTAATGGTTGCATTGGCCACGTTGAACATCGCGCCGGTCATGGCGCAGGACGCTTCGCAGGCACCGGCGTCGACGACGCCTGCGGAAAATGAGCGCACCACCACGCTGTCGAGCCTGACGGTGACCGCGCAGAAGCGCGAGGAGGCGCTGCAGGACGTGCCGATCGTGATCAACGTGCTCGACGAGCAGTTGCTGCAGGACGTCGGCGTGCATGACATCAAGGACATGCAGGTGCTGGTCCCCGGCCTCACGGTCACCAGCACCCAGAGCGCGGCGCAGACCACCGCACGCATCCGTGGCATCGGTACCGTTGGCGACAACGCGGGCCTGGAGTCGTCGGTCGGCGTGGTGATCGACGGGGTCTACCGCTCGCGCAACAGTGTCGGCTTCGGCGACCTGGGCGAGGTGGAGCGCATCGAGGTGCTCAAGGGCCCACAGGGCACCGTGTTCGGCAAGAACACCTCGGCGGGCGTGATCAACGTCATCACCCGCAAGCCCAGCTACACCCAGAGCGCCGAGGCCGAGCTGACCGTAGGTAACCTCGGTCTGGTCGGCGTGTCCGGCTCGTACAACGACGCGCTGGGTGAGAACGCCGCGTTCCGCGTATTCGCCAGCAAGCGCAAGCGCGACGGGGTCGACGACGTCAAGTTCGGCGCCGGTCCGCGCACCGAGGACGACGACGGCGACCAGAACTACCACACCTTCCGCGGCCAGCTGCTGCTGGAGCCGACCGACAACCTGTCGATCAACTTCGTCGGCGATTTCAGCAGCCGCGAAGAGAACTGCTGCGTCACCGTGACCACCGACCGTGGCCCGACCGCGGCGATCATCAACGCGCTGACCCCGGGCGGTGAGGGCGTGATCCCGGTGGTCGACCTGGACCGCCGGTTGGGCTATGCCAACCGGCCGACCACCCAGGACCTGAAGGACAAGGGCGTGGCGATGAATATCGACTGGGAGACGCCGTGGGCCGGTGGCGCCACGCTCAGCTCGATCACCGCAGTCCGCGACTGGAAGGCCATCAACGGCCTGGACTTCGACTACAGCGCCGCCGACATCCTCTATCGCGCGCCCGATGCCGACGAGTCCCTGACCCATTTCGAGACCTTCAGCCAGGAGCTCAGGTTGACCGGTGCGAGCGATCGGGTCGACTGGATGGTCGGGTTGTTCTATTCCGATGAGGATCTGAACCGGAACGATTCCTACCGCTTCGGTCCGGCGTATGAGCCCTACCTGTCGACCCTGGTCGGCAGCCAGGTCCTGGCCGGCATGGCCGCGCAGCTGGCGCCTATGGGACTGACGGTGAACATGGCCAATCCGGCGCTGTTCCTGTCGCAGGTCAGCGGCAAGCCCTTCGGCACCAACTACACCGGCCTGGCCTCGCTGGACCGCCACAAGCAGAACGCGCGCAGCACCGCGATCTTCACCAACAACACCTTCCACGCCACCGATCAGCTGGATATCACCGTGGGCCTGCGTTACACCCACGAGAAGAAGGACCTGCACTCGGTCTATGACAACCCGAACGGCAGTGTCGGTTGCGGGGCGACGCTGGCCAATCCGGCGGCACGCGTCGGCGGTGCGCTCGCCGGACGGATCAACGGCTTCAACACCTTGCCGCCGGCGATGCAGGGGCAGATCCTGGCAGGCCTGGTGCCCGCGGTCGCGCCAACCGTCGCCGGTTACATGTGCCTGCCGTGGGCCAATATCGCCCACGACGGTCGCGACGTGAAGCAGTCGCGCACCGAGAAGGAGTGGTCGGGCACGTTCAAGCTGGCCTACAACTGGTCCGATGACGTGATGACCTACGCCTCGGCGGCCCGCGGCTACAAGGCCGGCGGCTTCAACCTCGACCGGGTGCAGTCGTCCAACGGCCTGTCCAGCGGCGTGCAGGGCATCACCCCGGTGGACGACACCTCGTTCCCGGGCGAGTTCGTCGACAGCTACGAGTTGGGCCTGAAGACCAACTGGATGGGCGGCAACATGCTGTTCAACGCGGCGCTGTTCTACCAGAAGTACAGCGACTTCCAGCTCAACAGCTTCCTGGGCACCAGCTTCGTGGTGCGCTCGATCCCCGAGGTGGTGTCGCAGGGCGTCGAGGCCGACGTGATGTGGCAGACGGCGGTGCCGGGCCTGAGCATGCAGGGCGGCCTGACCTACGCGCAGACCGAATACGGCAACGACCTGTTGCCCGATGCCGATCTCGTGTTGCTGCCGGGCAACACCATGAGCTTTGCTCCGCGCTGGTCCGGCAATGCCTCGGTGACCTACGAGTGGGACATGGGGGCGGATCTGCTGGGCCGCTTCAATATCGGCGGCAAGTACATGTCCGAGTTCAACACCGGCTCCGACCTGGACCCGCAGAAGAAGCAGGACGGTTTCGGGTTGCTTAACGCCCGCCTGGGCCTGGGCCGCCAGGACAAGCGCTGGATGGTCGAGGTCTGGGGCCAGAACCTGACCAACGAGACCTACAAGCAGGTCGGCATCGACGCGCCGATCCAGCCGGGCTCGTGGAACGCGTTCCTGGGTGCGCCGCGGATGTACGGCATGACGCTGCGCGTGCGCTACTGATCCAGGGCTGACCAGCCGCCGCCTGCCGGGCTTCCGGCGGCGGCGGTTTTTTTTGAGCGGAATTGTGTGGACGTTCCGGATGAGTGTGTCGCCTGGGTGCTTCCCCGAGGCGGGCGGTATAGTTCGCCGATGAGCAAAGACGTCTCCGATACCGCGCTGCAGCGCCTCGCCGGGCAGGTCGCCAAGGCCGCGCTCCAGCACCATCACCACCTGGTGACCGCCGAGAGCTGCACCGGCGGCTGGATCGCCAAGACCCTGACCGATATCCCCGGCTCCTCGGAGTGGTTCGAGTGCGGCATGGCGGCCTACAGCTACGAGGCCAAGCAGGCGATGCTCGGCGTGCAGGCCAGCACCCTGGAAGCGCATGGGGCGGTCAGCCGGGAAACCGCGATCGAGATGGTGTCGGGTGCGCTGGTGCACTCCGGTGGCAGCCTCGCGGTGGCGGTGACCGGTATCGCCGGCCCGGGGGGCGGCATCGAGGACAAGCCGGTTGGAACGGTCTGGATCGCCTGGAAACGCCGGGGCGGGTATCCCACCGCGCTGGTGTTCCATTTCGACGGTGACCGCGAGGCCGTGCGTCGCCAGACCGTCGCGGCGGCGCTGCATGGACTGCTGGACCTGGCCGCCTGATTGCAGCGGTTGTGACAGTTGGTGGACAGGGCTTGCATCGGGATGAAGGTTGTTAGTAGTATTACTACTAATGAACGCACTGACCGATACCCAGCAAGCCATCCTCGCCCTGATCGGCGAACGCCTCGCGATTGAAGGCATGCCGCCGTCGCAAGCGGAAATCGCCCGCGCGATGGGTTTTTCGGGCGTGCGTGCGGCGCAATACCACCTGGAAGCACTGGAAGAGGCGGGCGCCATCCGCCGGATTCCAGGCAAGGCGCGGGGGATACGCCTGCTGCATCCCGCACAGAATGACTCCCCGACATCGCTGGACTCCCTGCCGGACGCTGCGGAACCGGCATCCGGCAACGAGCCTGAAGCCGGGACGGCACGGGAGTCGGAAGAAGCATTGCGCTTGCCGATCCTCGGTCGGGTGGCCGCAGGCTCGCCGATCGGTGCGGATGCAGGCGTGGATGACTACGTGCTGCTCGATCGCAACATCTTTTTCCCGTCGCCGGACTACCTGCTCAAGGTGCAGGGCGACTCGATGCGCGACGAGGGCATCTTCGATGGCGACCTGATCGGCGTGCATCGCACTCCGGAGGCACGCAGTGGGCAGATCGTGGTGGCGCGCATCGACGACGAGATCACCGTCAAACTGCTGAAGATCGGCAAGGACCGCATCCGCCTGCTGCCACGCAATCCCGACTACCAGCCCATCGATGTCCAGCCCGACCAGGACTTCGCGATCGAAGGCCTGTACTGCGGACTGGTGCGTCGTGGCCGTTGAGCGCCACGTTGTTCCGACCCCCGGGGTGGTGTATTCCGACCCCTGTCCGCGTGCCCGGCCGATACCCGGCGGCAGTCGTCGCGCCTAATTTCTTTACCCGGATCCCGGTCGCAACCTGTGCGACAGGCCCGAACTACCCTGGATGCACTCAACGATGGCAACAAGGAAAACCCCAATGGACGAGAACAAGAAGCGCGCTCTTTCCGCGGCCTTGGGCCAGATCGAGAAGCAGTTTGGCAAGGGTTCGGTCATGCGGATGGGCGATCGCGTGGTCGAAGCCGCCGAAGTGATCGGTACTGGCTCGCTGATGCTCGATATCGCCCTGGGCATTGGCGGCCTGCCCAAGGGGCGCGTGGTCGAGATCTACGGCCCCGAATCCTCCGGCAAGACCACCCTCACCCTGCAGGCGATCGCCCAGTGCCAGAAGAATGGCGGCACGGCGGCCTTCATTGATGCCGAGCATGCGCTCGACCCGATCTATGCCGCCAAGCTGGGTGTCAACGTCGATGACCTGCTGCTCTCCCAGCCCGACACCGGCGAGCAGGCCCTGGAAATCGCCGACATGCTGGTGCGCTCGGCCGCGGTCGACATCGTGGTGATCGATTCGGTCGCCGCACTGACCCCGCGCGCGGAGATCGAAGGCGAAATGGGCGATCAGCTGCCGGGCCTGCAGGCCCGCTTGATGAGCCAGGCGCTGCGGAAGCTGACCGGCAACATCAAGCGGTCCGGCACGCTGGTGGTGTTCATCAACCAGCTGCGGCACAAGATCGGCCAGATGATGCCGGGCCAGAGCCCCGAGGTGACCACCGGCGGCAACGCGCTGAAGTTCTATGCCTCGGTGCGCCTGGACATCCGTCGCATCGGCGCGGTCAAGAAGGGCGACGAGATCATCGGCAACCAGACCCGGATCAAGGTGGTCAAGAACAAGCTGGCACCGCCGTTCAAGCAGGTGGTCACCGAAATCCTCTATGGCGAAGGCATCTCGCGCGAAGGCGAGCTGATCGAGATGGGCATGGAAGCCAAGCTGGTCGAGCGCGCGGGCGCCTGGTACAGCATGGGCGAGGAGCGCATCGGCCAGGGCAAGGAAAACGCCCGCCAGTACCTGAAGGACAACCCGGTACTCGCCGAGCAACTGGAAGCGGAGTTGCGCAAGCGGCTGGTGCCTGTTGAAGCCGCTCCCATTGCGGTGGATGGCGATGCCGACGATGAGTCGGACGAGGCTGTCAAAACCGGCAAGGCCGGGAAAGCCGCCAAGGCCGAAAAGCTCGAGGCCTGATCCGGCAGCCATCTGAAGCGATGCAGGACGACAGTTCCCACGATGCTGATGGGCCCGGGAGTGGCCTGTTTGATTCCGACCCGGCCGCAACGCCGGGTCGGCGCCGGAAGCGCGAGCCGGCGACGCCGTTGCAGCGCGCGCTGGGCCTGCTGGTCCGACGCGAGCATTCGCGCAAGGAACTCACGCGCAAGCTGACTTCGCGCGGGCTGGATGCCTCCGAGGTGGAGGCAGCGGTCGAAAAACTGGCCGACGCCGGCTGGCAGGACGACACCCGTTTCGCCGAGAGCCTGGTGCGCAACCGGGTCAGCGGCGGTTACGGCCCCCTCCATATCCGCGCCGAATTGCGTACCCATGGCTTGGACAGCGACGCGATTGCCGCTGCGCTGGAGATCTTCGAAGGCAATTGGACCGAGAACGCACGCGATCTGGTTCGCCGCCGCTATGGCGATTCGATCCCCGATGATCTGGCGCTTCGCCGCAAGGCCGCCGACATGTTGATGCGCCGTGGATTCACTGGCGAGGTGGTCCAGGCGGCCACCCGGTACGACCCGGACGATCAGGGCTTTTCCTGAGCCGGTGAGCCGGATCAGGGTGTGCGCTGGCGTGTCTGGCCGCGCGGATGAGAATCCCCCAGGTACCTGGAACCCGGGACGTTCCCATGCGACGCCAAAATGGCTCCCCTGATACGCTAAGCGGCTTTCCGCAGTTGCCTCCGCTGCCGATCGTCGCCATTGTGCGGGGATCGGTGCGGCGATGGCCTGCACAGCCCTTTCGACTTCCCGTGCCAGGCATGAACGCTCCCACATTCAGCACCAACGACATCCGTCGCGACTTCCTCGAGTTCTTCCGCGAACGGGGCCACACCATCGTGCCTTCGGCACCGCTGGTGCCCGCCAACGACCCGACCCTGCTGTTCACCAACTCCGGGATGGTCCAGTTCAAGAACGTGTTCCTCGGCAGCGAAAAGCCGGGTTTCGTGCGCGCGGCCGATGTCCAGCGTTGCCTGCGGGCAGGCGGCAAGCACAACGATCTGGACCAGGTCGGCTATACCGCGCGGCACCATACGTTCTTCGAGATGCTGGGCAACTGGTCGTTTGGCGACTACTTCAAGCACGACGCGATCCGCTGGGCCTGGCAGTTGCTGACCGAGGTCTGGCAGCTTCCTGCCGATCGCCTGCTGGTCACGGTGTATGAAACCGACGACGAGGCCTACGCGATCTGGCGTGACGAGATCGGCGTGCCTGCCGAGCGGATCGTCCGGATCGGCGACAACAAGGGCGCGCCGTACGCCTCGGATAATTTCTGGCAGATGGCCGATACCGGTCCCTGCGGCCCGTGTACGGAGATCTTCTACGACCACGGTGAGCAGCACTTCGGTGGTCCGCCGGGCTCACCCGATGAGGACGGCGACCGCTACATCGAGATCTGGAACCTGGTGTTCATGCAGTTCGACCGCCAGCCCGACGGCAGCCTCGCGCCGTTGCCGGCGCCGTGCGTCGACACCGGGATGGGCCTGGAGCGACTGGCCGCGATCCTGCAGGGCAAGCACGGCAATTACGAGATCGACATCTTCCAGCACCTGATCGCCGCGGCGGCCCGGCTCACCGGCACCGACGACATCGACAACAAGTCGTTGCGCGTGATCGCCGACCATGTCCGCGCCTGCAGCTTCCTGATCGCCGATGGCGTGCTGCCGTCCAACGAGGGACGCGGTTACGTGTTGCGCCGGATCATCCGCCGTGCCCTGCGCCATGGCTGGATGCTGGGGCAGAAGCAGCCGTTCTTCCATCGCATGCTCGATCCATTGATCGACGTCATGGGCGAGCCGTACCCGGAACTGATCGAAAAGCGCGATCTGATCGCTCGCGCCTTGCTGGCCGAGGAAGAGCGCTTTGCCGAGACGCTCGATTCGGGGATGCGCATTTTTGACGAGGTCGCCGCGCGATCCGACGGCACGATTCCCGGCGCCGACGCCTTCCGGCTGTACGACACCTACGGTTTTCCGGTCGATCTGACCGCCGACATCGCCCGTGAGCGCGGATTGTCGATCGAGATGGCCGGCTTCGATGCCGCGATGGCGCACCAGAGGGAAACCGCGCGCGCCGCCGGCAAGTTCGGCAATGCCACCACGATGCCGGCGGAACTGGCCGCGCAGCTCGCACCAACCGGATTCCTCGGCTACGACCGTCTCGATGAGGGCGGGCTGACCGTGGCGGCGCTGCTCAAGGATGGCCGGCCCGTGGACAGGATCGAGGCAGGCGACGAGGCCGTGGTCATCCTGGACCGCACCCCGTTCTATGCCGAGAGCGGTGGCCAGGTCGGGGATGCCGGTGCGCTGGAGGGCGAGGGCAGTCGCTTCGCCGTGCGCGACACGCTGAAGTTCGCCGGGCAGTTCCACGGCCATCTGGGCACGCTGGAACGCGGCGTCCTCAAGCGCGGGGATCCGGTATCCGGATCGGTCGACCGTGTCCGCCGTGGCGCCACCGTGCTGAACCATTCCGCCACCCATCTGCTGCATGCCGCGTTGCGCAGCGTGCTGGGTACCCATGTCGTGCAGAAGGGCTCGCTGGTGGCACCGGAGCGTCTGCGTTTCGACTTCTCCCACTTCCAGCCGCTGACCAGGGCCGAACTCGCCGAGATCGAGCGCCGCGTCAACGCGGAGATCCGCGGCAACCACGAGGCGGAAGTCCACCAGATGGAGATGCAGGAAGCGCTGGATTTCGGCGCCATGGCGTTGTTCGGCGAAAAGTACGGCGACCGGGTGCGCGTGTTGCGCATGGGTGAAACCTCGACCGAGCTGTGCGGCGGCACCCATGTGGCGCGCACCGGCGATATCGGGGTCTTCAAGATCGTGTCCGAGGGCGGCGTCTCGGCCGGCGTTCGCCGCATCGAGGCATTGACCGGGCAGGGCGCGCTGGACTTCATCAGTGGCGAGGAGCAGCGCCTGGAAGAGGCGGCCCACCTGCTGGGTGGCAACGTCCCGGATGTGCCCGACAAGGTGCGCCATCTGCTGGAGCGGCAGAAGAAGCTCGAGCGTGAACTCGATGCGCTAAAGGCCAAGGCGGCATCCGGTGCGACTGCGGATCTGGCCGGCTCGGCGATCGAGGTGGCGGGCGTCAAGGTGCTGGCGGCCCGGCTGGAAGGCTTCGATGCCAAGGCATTGCGCGATGCGCTCGACCGCCTCAAACAACAGCTTGGCGATGCGGTGATCGTGTTGGCCGGCGCCAATGATGGCAAGGTTGCGCTCGTGGCCGGTGTCAGCGGCGCGGCCACTGGCAAGGCCAAGGCCGGGGAACTTATCGGGCACGTGGCACGTCAGATCAACGGCAAGGGCGGTGGCCGGGCGGACATGGCGCAAGGCGGTGGCGATGACAGTCCGAATCTGGTGGACGTTCTTGCCGGAGTTGTCGATTGGGCCAGGCAGCGGCTGGGCTGACCGGACCATGACTTCCTTCGCTTGTAGCGGCTGTCCGGACAGGTTGATAATCGCCGTTTGACGGGTTGGAAGTGCTTCCGGCCGGCCGGAAGCACAAACGCTGGCGCACTGCGTCGGCAAAGGAGAATTCACAATGCTTATCCTGACGCGTCGCGTCGGTGAGACCCTGATGATCGGCGACTCGGTGACTGTCACCGTGCTTGGCGTCAAGGGCAACCAGGTACGTATCGGCATCACTGCGCCCAAGGACGTAGCCGTACACCGCGAGGAGATCTACCAGCGCATCCAGCGTGGCGAAGAAGCAGGCGACGCCGCAGAAAAAGGCACGGCAGACTGACAAAAGGTTTGCCGCGGAGCAGATGAGCCGTTATGCTTCCCGCCCGCACCGTTCAGTGTGTTGCGGAGAGTTGCCCGAGTGGCTGAAGGGGCTCCCCTGCTAAGGGAGTATGGGGGTTAAACTCCATCGAGGGTTCGAATCCCTCACTCTCCGCCAGTTTGCGTCGGCGTCGAGTCGGAGAGATCGGAGCTTCCGGTCGTTCGGGCTCGTCGCCAGTTACAGGCCACCTTCGGGTGGTTTCGTCTTGCAGGGCATCGCGTGATCGGGATGGCTCGAACGAGACAACAGCGGTACCGGAAAAGGTTTGACGGATTTGTAATTGCTCGTCATAATTCTCCGACTGCGCGCCCGTAGCTCAGCTGGATAGAGCACCAGGCTACGAACTTGGGGGTCGGAGGTTCGAATCCTTCCGGGCGCACCATACAAAAGACAGAAGGGTCGGCGAGTGAATTCGCTGGCCCTTTTTCTTTTCCGGCGAGCGCCAGGCCGTAACCCCTCCGTCAGGATGCATGCCCGGCAGGTTACCCGGGACGCGAAGTCTGTTGTCCGGCGATTGGCCAGCGATTGCACACATAGCGTCCAGGGTGCCTGGTGGAAACCACCTTGGCCGGGTTGCCCGCTACCGTCGAATTTTCCGGCACATCCTTGACGACCACGGCACCGGCGCCGACGGTGGCGTTGTCGCCTATGACGACATCCTCGACTACACAAACGCCCGGTCCGATGTAGACGTTGTTTCCGATGCGGGCGGCGTGCTCGTGGTTTGACCCGATCGTGGTGAACTGTCCGAGGTTGCAGTTCCAGCCGATGGTGGCGGTGTGGTTGATCACCAGACCCATGTGGTGCCCGATGAAAAGGCCTGGACCGATCCGGGTCGACGGGGGAATCTGGATCCCGTAGCGGTTGGACAGGTGCCGGTGCATGACCCGGGCAAGCATCCGCACGGGAAAGGATGGCGACCGGCACAACCGCAACCAGAAGCTGTACTTGAAGGATCGGTTGAAGAGGAGGTGCCTGGTCAGGCTGCTCCGGGAGCAGTCGCCGGCATAGCGATACAGGTCGCTCCTGATCAACCCGCGGATGTCATCGCCGGGTGCAGGTTCGTTGCCGACGGCAGGGGCTCCCGCTGCGTCGAGGGGAGCCGCCGAGCCCGGATTGGCAGCGGCTGTTTCCGTGCTTGCCGGGTGTTGGTGTCCGGTCGGCATCATTTCTGGCGGGCTTCGTCCTGGCAGTTGTGCCGGGCGCTGGTGGCCGGGTCCCGCAGGCGGAAGTAGAAGCCGTAGTAGCGATCGATGTCGCAGTCCGGGCGGAAGGGAATGCGGACGTGCCGCTCGAACGTCTCCCATCTGTCCACCACCTCGTAGCCGAGTGCCTGCATCGCCCCCACAAATTGCGCGGTCGAGCTTATGCGGTAGGGACTGGTCACCACGCCGAAGTTCTGGATGGTGAAATAGCTGCGTTCGGGGTGCATCGGCACCATGTTGATCAGCACGTGGGCCGGTGGCTCGGGTATGCGTTGAAGCAGGGAGGACAGGGCGTAGTCCAGATACTGGAGGGCGCCGTTTGAGAACAGGATGTCAAAACCGGTGCTGGCTTCTGGATGGTTGGCGAAGTCCAGCTTTCCCGCCGGATCGTTGTCGATCGCCCATATGCGACCCGCCGCCATCACCCGTGGTACGTCATGCACCACCCAGCGCAGACCGGGCGGGTAGTGGATGAGCCGTCCCATCGCGTAATAGCTGACCCCGATATGCCCGCCGAGATCGAACAGGGTCCGGGCGCCCTCCTGTATCAGCCGCGACAGCCAGTAGAGCGCGGGGTATTCACTGCTGCGCAGATGCTGGGTGCGGTCCCGATACATGCGTCCGGCGGCATCACTGTCGTACGTGCTGGGAAGGCCTGGTGGAACCGCCGCCAGGGCATTTTCGTAGGTGTCATAGACGCCGTAATACGCGTTGCGCGTATGTATCGGGCGCTGGAACATTTTTCTGTAGATCGGCTGTGCGACCAGACGCAGTCCCGGGAGCTCGGCGGCTTCGCGGGCAATCCGGACAAGCCGGTTGCGAAGGCTGGGGTTGCCGGCTTGCTGCATGGTTGCTCCCGAGGCGGATGCTGGTGGACTGCTTCAGCCAACGGGAGCCGGACCTCGGGACGGCCAACGACGGGTTTGGCCGTCGCGGACCCGGCAAGTGCGTTTGTCATATCGGATGCGGCGCATCACGCGCGACAGGGAGACCCCGGTGAGACAGGCGGATCGATCAGGCGCGCTGCCCGCGAACCAGACTGACCAACAGATGCCATTGCGGGCAGCTTTCAGTCGATCCTGGGCCTCGATGGACGGTGCCTGCGGCTCAAGTCCGGGCCGGATCGTCGTGGGCCTGTTTGATGCCGGCGATTGGCTGGGCTGGCTGCCGGAGGCGATGTTGCTTCTCCACGAGAGTGAGCGGGCACGCGTGGCGCGTCTGCGGAATGCGGCGTTGCGCGGTTTCCGGATCCGCGCGTACGCCTTGCATCGGCTGGTCCTGGGCCATGTGCTGGGGGTGGATCCCTCCCGGGTTCCGCTGTATCGCGACAGCCTTGGATGCCCGCGGGTGGTTGGCGACCAGGTCTGGACCAGCCTGAGCCATGCGGACCATGCGATAGCGGTGGCGGTCTCGGATGATGGGCCGGTCGGAATCGATATCGAACTGAAGCAACGCTGCCATGCCATGGCGGACATCGCCGAGCGCGTCTGCCATCCGGATGAACTGGCCCGCCTGGCCGGATGTTCGCGCCAGGACATGGCGATTGCCCTGCTTGAATTGTGGGTCGCAAAGGAAGCACTGCTGAAGGCGGCAGGGATCGGGCTGGCGGTGGAGATGGACCGGTTCGCCATCGATGCGGCTCAGGATTGCCAAGCCCTGGGCCGGGCGCGACGTCTGCCGGTCCGGCTGCTGGACGTAGGCGGTGAGTGGGTTGCGGCGGTGGCCGGAGCACCAGGAGCCAGGCTGGTGGGAGGCTGGATCGACCCGGCGGCAGACCGGCTGCGCGCGCATTCGAAACTGGTCACTCGGCCGTGTGGGCGGTCGGCAGGCGGGGCTTCACGCGTTCGGATCAGTGAACTACTGACCAGGGTGAGTTGATGAGCCTCGCAGTGACCAGTCGAAAAAACAACGCGCTGCGCCTGTTGTGGCTGGCCGAGTTGGCCATCGTCGGCTTGACCGTCCTGGCGGCGGCGCGGCTGTTTGTTCTGTATGGCCACGGCGGACACGTCGCCTTGGTTCACACCGGACCTGTGAAGGCGCTGGTGGTCGCGGCTTTCCTTACCGCATCCATGGCTGCATTCGGTCTCTATCAGCCGCACATTCGCTTGACCAAGCCCGATTTTGCGCTGCGTCTGGTGCTGTCTTTTGCCTTCGGCGGTGCAGGCCTCCTGGTCCTGTACCGCCTCGTGCCACTCACGTACATCAATCTCGGCGTGCTGGTGCTGTCGCTGTTTCTGGGCGCGGTCGGCATCACCCTGGCGCGGGCCGTGTCGCTGCGTGTGCTGGGTGCCGACAGCTTCAAGCGGCGGGTGCTGGTGATGGGTGCGGGCAGCAAGGCGAGCCTGATCAACGAGCGACTGCGGCGTCGTGCCGATCGGCATTCCTTCACCCTGGTCGGATTCCTGCCCGCGACCAACGAGCCGGTCCAGGTGCCTGATGAGCTCTGCATCCATACCTCCGAGCGCCTTCCCGCGCTGGCCTCGCGACTGAATATCGAGGAGATCGTGGTCGCGGTGGACGATTGCCGGGACCATCTGCCGATGGACGACATGCTCGCGTGCAGTCAACGGGGGCTGGTCGTCTCGCATCTTTCCAGCTTCCTCGAACGCGAAGCCGGAATGATCCGGATGGAGGTGTCGGACACGTCGTCGCTGGTGTTTTCCAGGGGGTTCAACCACTCGGTGTTCCGGCGCTTGAACAAGCGTCTGTTCGACCTGCTAGCGGCGTCATCGCTGCTGCTGCTGGCCTGGCCGGCAATGCTGCTGGTTGCGGCAGGGATCTGGCTCGAGTCCGGTTCGCCGGTGTTCTACAGGCAGGTACGGGTCGGCATGGGCGGAGAGCTTTTCGAGCTGGTGAAGTTCCGCAGCATGCGGGTGGATGCCGAGGGTGATGGCGTCGCGCGCTGGGCGCAGCGTGACGATGACCGGAGCACGCGGCTGGGGCGGTTCATCCGCATGACCCGGCTGGACGAGCTGCCGCAGTTGTTCAACGTGTTGCGCGGCGAGATGAGCTTTGTCGGTCCACGGCCGGAGCGGCCGCAGTTCGTGGAGTTGCTCACGCGGGAGATTCGCTGTTACGACGTCCGTCACTGCATGAAGCCGGGCCTGACCGGTTGGGCGCAGATGCGGTATCCGTATGGCGCGTCGGTTGAGGATGCGGCGGAAAAACTCGCCTTCGATCTGTTCTATGTGAAAAACCACGGCCTGATGTTCGATCTGATGATCCTGCTGCAGACGGTGGAGGTTGTGTTGTTCCGACGTGGCGGGCGGTGACATGGACCTGTGCGGTTGCCGGTACGTCCTTGATCGGTCACAGGTCCACGCAGCCGGGAGTCCTGGCGGTTGATCGAGCCGCCGGCGCGTCGGCCGTATCGGCTTGTGTCCGTTCTGTCCGGGGTTCTGCCACTCGATCGGATGCGGTGGCAGACAGGTCTGGATCAGCGCCAGCCAGGCAGGGCACATAGCCCGATGGTGCTCCGCTGAAACCCTGCCCGCCGCCGGACTCCTGCCGGTCCCAGGCCATCTGCAGCAGCAACAGGCCCGCGATCAGCACGATCGCGATCACGACGGCGCGCGCCAGTGGCAAGGCGGGGTCGTCATTGGCCAGGTCCGGTGAGGGCATCGACGCGGTCTGCGCCAGACGTTTCCGGCGTGTGCCGGCATAGGGAACGCGGGAGTGGTTGCAGCCGGGCAGGCGGCCGTATTGCCGATGGAAACGAAGGGACGCCCGGTACGACGCGATCAGGTTCGACAGCCTCTGATGGCTGTCGGCGGAAATCGCATCCGGGCCGAGCCGGTCCGGATGCAATTCGGCGACCCGCCGTCGATAGGCCAGCTTGAGCTCGTCCAGCGAGCAGTCGGGCTGCAACCCAAGTTCCGCATACAGCTTGACAAAGTCGTGCGCCATTCACCGCACCTGCATCGAGCCCGGATGCCGCAGCGTAACCCGTCGGTCGAGGCGACGGACGATGCGGGAGTTGGCCGCAGCTCCGGGCTGTATGCGTTTCCTATGGGTAGCCGATCCCGGATGGATCCGGGACCGCCAACGGTAAAAGGGGAGCTGCGAATGTCTGCGACGAACTTGGAGAGGGTGGCCGACGCTGCAACCGCGAGGCGGAGCCGGGCGGTGTCACCTGTCGAGGTCGATGGAGCCTCGTTCGATCCCTGGCGCATCCAGCCGGTCCGCCATTCGCTGGTCGCACATCCGCTGTTGCAGATGCCCGCACTGGTCGCGCTGGGCGAGCGGCTTGAGGCGCGCGGCAGCATCCGTACCCACGGCAACGACGCTGCGGCCGGCACCTCGTTCGGCGATGCGCCCAAGGCGTATCCAAACACCTTGTCGGCGGCGCAGACCCTTGCCGCGATCCAGGAAGCCAAAGCCTGGATGTCGCTGCTCAACGTGCAGGTCGATCCGCTGTACCGCGTGCTGGTGGCCGAGGTGCTGGACGACATCGAGATGCGGATCGGGCGTAACGATCCGGGCATGTGTTATCGCGCCGGCTGGATCTTCGTGACCTCCCCACGCACGGTGACGCCGTTCCACTTCGACAAGGAGCACAACTTCATCCTGCAGGTCAGTGGCCGGAAGCGCATCTACGTGTGGGATCACACCGATACGGTGGTCGCCAGCGAGCAGGCCCGCGACCGCTTCCATCACACCCACGGCCGTGAACTGCTGGACTGGCGCGAGGAGTTCCGCGAGCGTGCACGGATTTTCGATCTGCTTCCGGGCGAGGGCGCGTACATGCCGTCGACCAGCCCGCACATGGTCGAGACGCACGATGAGCCGTCCATCACGATCAGCTTCACCTACTACACCGATGCGACCCGGCGCGATGCGCTGTTGCACAAGACCCATGAGCTGGTGCGTAGACGGGGGATCAATCCACCGCCGGTGGGACGTTCGCCGGTGCTGGATGCAGTGACCCATGCAGGGGTTGCCACCTTGCTGGGTGCACGCGGAATGGTTCGCAAGCTGGCCGGCCGGCCGGTCGAAAACGTTGGCCGGCGGTTTGCCCAGGTACCCGCATGAGTCCGACGACGATGCGGTCGAACCAATAGCGAGACGACGATGATCACGAAAACACCCATTGCCATGGAGCAAACCGGACTGCTGGATGTGTTGCCGTTGCGGGCGATCCCGGCCGATGACGAACTGCGACGCCAGCGTTTTTTCTTGTCGGCAGACGATTCGTTGGGAGCTGCTTTGCGCGAGTGCAGCGTGACGGCGGGCGATGTGCTCGTCGCGGCACTGGCACTGGTCGAGTCGCGTCTGACGGGCGCGGATGGCGTGCTGGCCACGCGGATCACGGGTGCGGATATTTCCCAGTGCGTCGTCGATCCGGCATCGCGGGATCGCGTGGCTGCGGTTCATGCTCCATCCGGGCACGGGCCGTCGGAGCCTGCGCCGACGCCGTTGGCCGCGACCCCGCCGCGGGCGGTCGCATGGGCCGTGCTTGATGACGATACGCAGCCGGCCGCACTGCAGGATTGGACAACGTCGATCTGGCAGCTGCGCGCGGGTTCGCCGCCATCGATCGAGGTGAGCTATCGCCCGTCGTTGGCCGATGACGTCGTGAACATGCTCGGGACTCGCGTGCAGTTGGCGATCACGTCCTGGATCGCCGGGGACGAGGCGCCGGATCTGCTGGATCCGGATGAGCGGCAACGGCAGCTGGTGGACTGGAACCGGACCACCCGGTCCCGTCCGCCGTATCCCACCGTGCAGGGGCTGTTCGCCGCGATGCGCGATGCCTCGCCGTCGGCGGTCGCGGTGGTGGATGGCGACACATCGCTGACCTATGCCCAGCTCGACCGGCAATCACGGGAAGTGGCTCGCCGTTTGCGCGCGCAGGGGGTCCATCCTGGCGATGTGGTGGCGGTGGCAATGGAACGTTCGGCCGCCGCGATCGTGGCGGTGCTGGGAGTGTTGAAGGCCGGCGCCGCCTATCTTCCGCTGGACCTGAAGCACCCGGCCGAGCGTCTGGAATTCATGCTCAAGGATGCCCGCGCAACCGTCGTGCTGGTCGGTGATGCCGATGCCAGTGCGCTGCCCGGATCCGTCCAGCGCATCGTCGTGGATGCCACACAAACGGATGGCGGCGAGTCCGGCAGCGCGGCCGAGCCTGACGATGCGATCGGCGATGGCGAATCGCTGGCCTACGTGATGTACACCTCCGGCTCGACCGGCCAGCCCAAGGGTGTGGAAATCCGCCACTGCTCGATCCTGCGACTGGTGTGCGGCGTGGACTACATCGAACTGGACCCGCAGACGCGCTTCCTGCATGCCGCGCCCCTGGGTTTCGATGCCTCCACGCTGGAGATCTGGGGCGCTTTGCTCAACGGCGGCTGCGTCGTCGTGCACGGGGAGACAACGCCCACCGGTGCAGGCCTGGCGACGTGCATTGCCGCACACGACGTCACCACCGCGTGGCTGACGGCGGCATTGTTCAACGCAGTGGTCGATGAGGATCCGCGCCAGCTGGCCGGGCTGCGCCAGTTGCTCACCGGCGGCGAGGCGCTGTCGGTGGCGCATGTCCGGCGGATGCTCGCCGCCGCGCCGGGCACGCGCCTGCACAACGGCTACGGGCCGACCGAGTGCACTACGTTCACCTGCACCTGGGAGATCCCGGCCGACTTCCCGGCCGATGCGGGGAATGTCCCGATCGGCCGGCCGATCGCCAACACCCGCGTCTACGTGCTCAACGCGCGCCGCGAGCCGGTGCCGGTCGGCGTGATCGGCGAGTTGTACGTCGGCGGTGAGGGGCTGGCGCGCGGGTATCTCAATCAGCCCGGACTGACCGGTGAGCGCTTCGTGCCCGACCCGTTCGGAGCACCGGGCGAGCGGCTGTATCGCACCGGCGACCAGGTGCGTTACCGCCCCGACGGGATCATCGAGTTCGTCGGCCGGGTCGATACCCAGGTCAAGATCCGCGGCTTCCGCATCGAGCTGGCGGAGATCGAAGCGGCGCTCGCCAGCCATCCCTCGATCCGGGCTTGCGCCGTGCTGGCATGCGCCGACCCGGCGGGTGACAAGCGCCTGGTGGCGTATTGCGTGGCGGCGGGCAACGGATTTTCCGAGCCGGCCTTGCGTGCCTACCTTGCCGCGAAACTGCCCGAGTTCATGCTGCCGGCGCGCTATGTCCGCATGGATGCGCTGCCGGTGACCGAGAACGGCAAGCTCGATCGGCGCGCGTTGCCGGCACCCGATCGCAGCCGTCCCGAACTGGCGTGCGCCTACGAGCCGCCAGTCGACGAGGCCGAGCGGCGGATCTGCCAGGCGTTCAGCGAGTTGCTGGATATCGACCAGGTGGGCCGGCACGACAATTTCTTCGAGCTGGGCGGCAACTCGCTGCTGGGCCTGCGCCTGCTGGAGAGGATCCGTCCGGCCGGGTCCGCGGCCGGTATTCCGGCCACGGCACTGTTCCACAGTCCGACCGCGGCCACCCTGGCGAAGGCCATCCAAGGCCGGGACGGACCTGCGATTGATCCGGCGCGTCTGGCGCATCGGGTACGGCACACCGGCCGCGACGGAGCCGACGATCCCATCGCCATCGTCGGCATGGCGGGGCGGTTCCCGGGTGCGGCGGATGTCGAGGCGTTCTGGCAGAACCTGTGCGAAGGACGCGACTCGATCACGGTCTTCGGCCTGGACGGGCTGGATCCGGCGGTGAGCGAGGCCGATCGCGCGAACCCGCTGTACGTGCCGGCGCGCGGCGTGATCGACGAGGTGGAGCAGTTCGACGCCGGTTTCTTCGGCATCAGCCCGCGGCAGGCCGAGTTGATGGACCCGCAGCAACGGATCTTCCTGGAGCTGTGCTGGGAGTGCCTGGAGCGCGCCGGCCACGTGCCCGATGCGAGCGTCGGACCGGTCGGCGTATTCGCCGGGATGTACAACGCGACCTATTTCCAGCGCCATGTCGCCGCGCACCCGGAGCTGGTCGACCGGGTTGGCGCGTTCCAGGTGATGCTCGACAACGAGAAGGACTACATCGCCACGCGGGTGGCGCACAAGCTCAACCTGACCGGCCCGGCCGTCAGCGTGCATACCGGCTGCTCGACCTCGCTGGTCGCCATCTGCCAGGCGGTCGACAGCCTGCGTGGCGGACAGTGCGACATGGCCCTTGCCGGCGGCATCGCGGTGACCTGCCCGCCGCGCAGCGGCTATCCGTACCAGGAGGGTGCGATGCTCTCGCCCGACGGGCACACGCGCACGTTCGACGTGCAGGCGCAGGGCACGGTGTTCAGCGATGGCGGGGCGGTGGTGCTGCTCAAGCGGTTGTCGGATGCGCGGGCCGATGGCAATCCCATCTATGCGGTCATCCGGGGGCGCGCGGTCAACAACGATGGCGGCGACAAGGCCAGTTTCACCGCGCCCAGCATGCAGGGGCAGGCGGCGGTGGTGTCGATGGCGCTCGACGACGCGGGCGTGGAGGCACGCACGATCGGCTACGTCGAGACCCACGGCACCGCGACTCCGTTGGGCGATCCGATCGAGATCGAGGGCCTGGCCACGGCGTTCCGCCGCACGACGTCCGACATCGGTTTCTGCCGCATCGGCTCGCTCAAGAGCAACGTCGGCCACATGGTCACCGGCGCTGGCGCGGCGGGCGTCATCAAGGCTGCGCTGTCGCTCTCCCGGCAGTGCATTCCGGCCAGCATCCATTTCAGCCGGCCGAACCCGGCCATCGATTTCGCCGCCTCGCCGTTCGTGGTGAATGCGGCACTGCATGACTGGCCTGCCGGCGAGCTGCCGCGTCGCGCCGGTGTCAGCTCTTTTGGCGTAGGCGGCACCAACGCACATGTCGTGCTGGAAGAGGCGCCGCCGCCGGTGCCGTCCGAACCTGCCAGTGGTCCGCAGTTGCTGGTGCTGTCGGCGCGTACGCCGGCCGCACTGGGGAGAGCTGCCGGATTGCTGGCGGACCACCTTGATGCAGACCCCGATGCGAACCTGGCCGACGTGGCGTGGACGCTGGCGGTCGGCCGCAAGGGCTTCGCCCATCGTGTGTCGATCGTCGCCGCGGACACGCCGGCCGCGGTCGCGGCGCTGCGCAGCCCGGAAGTCGCCGCCAGCGCGGCCCGCAGCCGGCCGGCGCGGGCGGGCGGCGTGGTGTTCCTGTTCCCGGGGCAGGGCGCGACCTATCCGGGCATGGGCCGGGGACTCTACGACGCCGAACCCGCATTCCGGGCCGCATTCGATGCCTGCAACGAGGTGTTGGGCGACTCCCTCGGCTTCGATCTGCGGGAGCGGGTTTTCAGTGACGACCCGCAGGCGTTGCTGCCCACCTCGGTGATGCAGCCGGCGACCTTTGCCGTCGAATACGCGTTGGCGAAATGGTGGATGAGCCTGGGCATCGTCCCGGCGGCGATGGTCGGCCACAGCGTCGGCGAGTTCGTGGCCGCGACCCTGGCGGGCGTGTTCACCCTGGCGGATGGCCTGCATCTGGTGGCGCGGCGCGGCGCGTTGATGCAGGCGCAGCCGACCGGAGCGATGTTGTCGGTACGCCTGTCGCTGGAGCAGTTGCAGCCGCGCCTGTCGGGCGGCCTGTCGCTGGCGGCGGAGAACGCGCCCGGCGCCTGCGTGGTGGCCGGAACGCACGAGGCGATCGCCGCGTTCCAGGCCCGGCTCGACAGCGAAGGCGTCGCGTGCCGGTTGCTGGAGACCTCGCACGCCTTCCATTCGGAAATGATGGAGCCGGTGGTCGAGCCGTTCCGCGCCGAACTGGCGGGCATGGCGCTGTCGGCCCCGACGATCCCGCTGGTGTCGACCGCCACGGGCACCTGGCTGGGCGCCGATGCGGCGACTTCGGTCGAGTACTGGGCCCGCCATCTGCTCGAGCCGGTGCGTTTCGCCGCGGCGCTGGGTCAGGTAATCGATCACGAGCCTGCACGCGTCCTGCTGGAGGTTGGTCCCCGCGCGAGCTTGAGCCGCTTGTCGCGGCAGCACCCCGACGTGCAGAAGAGCCAGGTCGCGAGTATCGCGTCGCTGGACGCCACACCGGACGCCGAGGTGGCGAGCGTGCGCCAGGCTGCCGGCCAACTGTGGAGCCGTGGCGTGGCGCTGGACCCCGCGGTATTCGATCGGCGCAGCCTGCGTCATCGCCTGCGCCTGCCCACCTATCCCTTCGAGCGCAAGCGCCACTGGGTCGAGGCACTGGCGGCACCGCGTGCTATTTCCCTGTCAGTCGTCGCCCCGGGCACGGCATTGGAGTCCGTCATGTTGAACCCGACTTCCTCCCCCGGCGTTGCACCGCCTGCTGCGGGTAGCGATGCGCAAACCGGCAACAGCGCGCGTCGGCAGCGGTTGGCCGCACAGGTCAACGACGTCGTCGAAGACGTTGCCGGCTTCGACCTGGCCGATGCCGACGCATCGACGAATTTCATCGAGCTCGGGCTGGACAGCCTGATGCTGACCCAGGTCGCGTTGCAGTTGCAGAAGACCTTCCAGGTGAAGGTCACGTTCCGCCAGTTGATGGGCGAGTGCTCGAGCCTGGAAGGGCTGGTGGCGATGCTTGACGCGCAGTTGCCCGCCGATGAGCTGCCGCCAGTGCCAATGCCTGTCGTGCCGCCCGCCACTGTTTCTGCACCTGCACCTGCACCTGCACCTGCGGCTACGGTCGCGATGGCCGGCCCGGCGATGCAGGCATCGATGGCGACCTCATCCGATGGCGGAGAATTCGCCCGTCAGGTGATCGCCCAGCAGATGCAGTTGATGGGCCAGCAACTGGCGCTGCTGTCGGGCGTCGGCGTGGCGGCTCCGGCATCGGTCGCCTTGGCATCGCCTCCGGCGGCCGTTGCGCCGGAGGCCGCACCCGCACCCGCACCCGCACCCGGCGTGGCCGTTGCGGCATCGGCGACGACAACTACCGACGGTGCCGACGAGGAAGCCGCGCTCGCCCACACCACGTACGACGTCAAGAAGGCCTTCGGCGCGATCGCCCGCATCGACAACAACGCGCGCTTCCAGCTCACCGGGCGCCAGCGGGAAAAGCTTGACGCCTTCATCGACCGCTACGTCACCCGCACCCATAAATCCAAGGCCTACACCCGGCAACACCGGCCGCACATGGCCGATCCGCGCGTGGTCAACGGCTTCCGCCCGCTGCTCAAGGAGATCATTTACCAGATCGTGATCGAGCGCTCGAAGGGCGCGCACCTGCAGGATCTGGACGGCAACGACTATGTCGACGCCCTCAACGGTTTCGGCATGAGCCTGTTCGGCTGGCAGCCGGATTTCGTGCTCGATGCCGTGCGCGCGCAGCTGGAGCTGGGGTACGAGATCGGCCCGCAGCATCCGCTGGCGGGTGAGGTCGCGCAGCTGGCCTGCGAGGTCACCGGCCACGACCGCGCGGCCCTGTGCAACACCGGATCGGAAGCCGTGCTGGGTGCGCTGCGGATCGCGCGCACGGTGACCGGGCGCGAGACGGTGGTGCTGTTCACCGGTTCCTACCACGGCATCATCGACGAGATGATCGTGCGCGGCACCAAAAAGCTGCGTGCTGTTCCGGCCGCGCCGGGCATCCTGCGCAACACCGCCGAGCATGTGATGGTGCTCGATTACGGCACTCCCGAGTCACTGGAGATCATCCGCGCCCACGCCGGCGAGATTGCCGCGGTGCTGGTGGAGCCGGTGCAGAGCCGCCGTCCGGATTTCCAGCCGGTGGAGTTCCTGCGCGAGCTGCGCACGCTCACCCGCGAGTCGGGTGCACTGCTGGTGTTCGACGAGGTGGTGACCGGCTTCCGCGCGCATCCGGCCGGCATCCAGGGGCTGTTCGGCATCCCGGCCGACCTGGCCACCTATGGCAAGGTCGTCGGCGGTGGATTCCCGATCGGCCTGATCGCCGGCAAGCGCGAATACATGGACGCGCTCGACGGCGGCCAATGGCAGTTCGGCGACGATTCGGTGCCGACCGTCGGCGTGACCTATTTCGCCGGCACCTTCGTCCGCCACCCGCTGGCACTGGCTGCGGCGAAAGCCGTGCTGACCCACATCCAGCAACAGGGCCCGCAACTGCAGGAGCGCCTGAATGCACGGGTCGCGGCGATGGTCGACGAACTCAACGCGTTCTGTGCCGACGCCGGGGCGCCGGTGGCGATCAAGTACTTCGCATCGGTCTGGAAGACCCAGTTCCTGGAAGACCATCCGCTGCAGGACCTGCTGTTCGCGATGATGCGCAGTCGCGGCATCCACATCCTCGACAACTTCCCGTGCTTCCTGACCACCGCCCACAGCGAGGCGGATTTCCAGCGCATCGTCCAGGCGTTCAAGGACTCGATCGTCGAGTTGCAGGAGGCCGGGTTCCTGCCGCGCCACCTCGTTACGCCACGCACGGCGATGGATGCCAGCAGGCCGCCGGTGCCCGATGCGCGCATCGGTCGCGGCCCGGACGGATGTCCCGGCTGGTACGTGCCCAATCCCGATGCGCCCGGCAAGTTCCTGAAGGTGGGTTGATCATGAGCACCCGTTACGGTGCGGCCCAGGTTGCCGCGATCGATTACGACCCGTTTGCCAGCGGGCAGGTGGTGCGGGTGGTGCCGACCACCGAACCGCAGCGGGAGATCTGGCTCGCCGACCAACTGGGCACGGATGCGTCACTCGCGTTCAACGAGTCGGTATCGCTGCGGCTGCGCGGGGCACTGGATGCGGACGCGCTGCAGGAGGCCTTGCGCGGCCTGCTGGACCGACACAGCGCGCTGCGCACCAACCTGGGTCCGGATGGTGAAACCCAGTGCGTGCTGGACCGGGTGGAACTGACACTTGATTGCATCGATCTGACGGGCTTGAGCGCCGACCAGCGCAACGCGACGGTTGCCGAGCGCCTGCGGTTGGCGGTGGAGACCCCGTTCGACCTGCGGCACGACCGCCTGTTCCGGGCCGAGTTGATGCGCCTGGCGCCCGACGAACACCTGCTGGTGCTGACCGCGCACCACATCGTGTGCGACGGCTGGTCGTGGTGGGTGCTGGTGCAGGACCTGGGTGCGCTGTACGCCAGTCAGCGTGACCGGGATGCGCCGCCGCTTCCGCCGGTCGAGTCGTTCTCCGACTACGCCCTCGCCGAGGCCGGCGATGCGGCGCGTACGGCCAGCGCCGACGACGAGGCGTACTGGCTGTCGCGCTTTGCCGACAGCGTGCCGGTGCTCGAGCTGCCGACCGACCGTCCACGCCCGTCACGGCGCAGCTTTGCCTCCCGGCGCGAGGATCATGTGATCGATGCCGAACTGGTCGCCGCCGTCAGGCATGCGGGTGCCAGCCGCGGGGTGAGCATGTTCGCGACGTTGCTGGCGGCGCTGGCCAGCCTGATGTCGCGTCTGACGGGACAGTCGCAGGTGGTGGTCGGCATCCCGGCCGCGGGGCAGGCGGTGGATGGGCACGAGCGCCTGGTCGGCCATTGCGTCAACCTGCTGCCGTTGCGGTTCGATCTCGACCCGGCGCAGTCGTTCGAACAGGTCCTGGCAGAGGCCCAGGACACCCTGCTGGATGCCATCGAGCACCAGCGCTACACCTTCGGCACGCTGTTGAAGACGCTGAAGGTCGAGCGCGATCCGGCGCGGCTGCCGCTGGTCAGCCTGATGTTCAACATCGATCAGGCGCTGGAGCGCGAGACGACCGGTTTCCCCGGCCTGTCGATGACGTTCGACAGCAACCCGCGCAGCTTCGAGAACTTCGAGATCTTCATCAATGCCGTCCATGATCACGGCACCCTGCGGCTGGAGTGCCAGTACAACACCGACCTGTTCGATGCGGCCACGATCCGGCGCTGGCTGGCCGCGTATGAATCCCTGTTGCGCGCCGCGGTAGCCAATCCCGCCGCGCTCGCGGCGAGCCTGCCGCTGGTGGATGCCGAGGCGTATGCCAAGCTGGAAGCCCTGCAGCCCGAGCCCGTGCCATACGACCGCCAGCGACGCATGCACGAGGCGTTCGAGGCCCAGTGCGACCGCAGCCCGGAGCGGGTCGCGCTGGAGTTCGCGGGGCGGATTCTGACCTACGCGCAACTGGAGGAACGGGCCAACCGCATCGCCCACCTGCTGCGCGCGCGGGGCGTCAAACGCGGCGGACTGGTCGGCATCGCGCTGGATCGCGGGACGGACATGGTGGCGGGTGTGCTTGGCATCCTGAAGGCCGGTGCCGGCTATGTGCCGCTGGACCCGCAGTTTCCCGCCGAACGCCTCGCCTACATGGCCGGAGACGCCGGCCTGGCCGCGCTGCTGACCCAGCACGCGCATGCGGCGAAGTTCGACCTGCGCGGCCGCGCCGTGCTGATGCTGGACCGGCTGGAGGATGAGCTGGCGGCCATGCCGACCCTGCGGCTGGGCCGCGACGCGGATGCCGCCGGGCCCGAGTCGGTCGCCTATGTCATCTACACCTCCGGTTCGACCGGCCGGCCGAAGGGGGTGCAGGTGCCGCATCGCGCGGTCGCGAACTTCCTGGTCGGCATGCTGGAAACCCCGGGAATCCAGACGGAGGATCGGCTGCTGGCGGTGACCACGCTGTCGTTCGATATCGCGGTGCTGGAACTGATGCTGCCGCTGTGCGTGGGCGCGCGGGTGGTGCTCGCGGACCGCGACACGGCCATGGATGGCGCGGCGTTGAACCGCATGCTGGTGTCGTCGGGGGCGACCCTGATGCAGGCCACGCCGGCAACCTGGAGGTTGCTGCTGGAAGCCGGCTGGGCGGGCGCTCCCGGATTCGCCATCCTGTGCGGCGGCGAGCCGCTGCCGGCCGATCTGGCCAGCGCGCTGCTGCCGCGCTGCGGCGCGCTGTGGAACCTCTACGGCCCGACCGAGACGACGGTGTGGTCGACCGTCGCGAGGGTGCGGCAGGCCCCCGGCCGGCCGGTGCCGGATATCCATATCGGCCGCCCGATCGCCAACACCCGCATCTGGATCCTCGACGAGCGGGGCGGCGTCTGCCCGCGCGGCGTACCCGGCGAGATCTGCATCGGCGGCGATGGCGTCACCCTGGGCTATCTGGACCGTCCCGAGCTGACGGCGGAGCGCTTCGTCCCCGATGGCTTTGCCGGTGGTTCCGCCGCGACGGCGGCACCGCTGCTGTACCGGACCGGCGACCTGGGCCGCTGGCGTCCGGACGGGAACCTCGAACACCTCGGGCGGCTGGATTTCCAGGTCAAGGTGCGCGGCTACCGTATCGAGCTGGGTGAAATCGAGAGCAACCTGGCGGGCCATCTGGACGTCGCACGCGCGGTGGTGGTGGCGCGCGAGGACCGCCCCGGCGATGTGCGCCTGGTGGCCTACGTGGTGCCACGCAATGGGTGCAATCCGGAGTCGGCCGCGCTGGCTGCCCACCTGCGCCGCACCCTGCCGGACTACATGGTTCCGCAGCACTTCGTGATGCTGGATGCGATTCCGCTCATGCCCAATGGCAAGGTCGATCGCAAGGCCTTGCCGGCGCCCGATGCGGGCAATGCGGGCGATGCCCCCCGTACGGAGGACGCATCGCCGCGTGACGGACTGGAGCAGTCCATTGCCGATGCGATGGCGAAGGTGCTCGGACGCTCCAGGGTCGGTATCCATGAAGGATTCTTCGAAATGGGCGGTCATTCGCTGTTGGCGGCGCAGTTGTGTGCGCGGTTGAGCCGTGAACTGGACATGGAAATCCCGTTGCGCAGCCTGTTCGACGCATCGACGGTGGCGGCGCTGGCGGAGCTGCTGCGTTCGCGCGAGAGCGCGCAGCCCGGTAAAGGCGCAATGGAAATCCCCCGTCGCGGGAACCAGACGACCGCGCCGATGACGCTGATGCAACAGCGGCTTTGGGTGCTCGACCAGATGGAACCGGGAAGCGTCACCTGGAACACGCCCGCCGCCCACAGGTTGACCGGGGCGCTGGATCGGGTCGCGCTGGAAGCCGCCTTGCAGGAGATGGTGAGGCGCCAGGCCTCGCTACGCACCGGCTTCGTGGCCAGCGACGACGGCGACGAGGTGATGCAGCAGGTGCTCGAGACGATCAATGTCCCGTTGCTGCCGTTCGAGGATCTTTGCCCGCTCCCCATGGAAGAGCGCGAGCCGGCGCTGCGCACGCGTCTTGATGCATTGATTGCGACGCCGTTCGAGCTGGATCGCGCGCCGCTGTTCCGCGCCGGCCTGTTCCGGCTGGCCGAGCAGGAGCATGTGCTGTTTTTCATGGTCCACCACATCATCTGGGACGGCTGGTCGTTCGATCTGTTCTACGACGAAATGACCGCGCTTTACACCGCCTTCAGCACGGGTCGTCATTCGCCGTTGCCCGAGCTGGAGGTGAGCTACGGTGACTTCGCCGATTGGCATCGCCAGCGCCTGGCCGGCGAGGAGGTGGGCCGGCAGCTGGACTACTGGAAACGGCAACTCGAAGGCGCGCAGGAACCACTGGACCTGCCAGTGGACTTCGCCCGGCCGCCACAGATGTCGGGCCGGGGAAGTACCGAGTGGCTGAGCTTCGACCGCGACACTGCCGATGGCTTGCGTGCGCTCGGCGCGCAGGCGGGCGGCACGCTTTTCATGAGCTTGCTTGCGGCCTATTGCGTGCTGCTTTCCCGCTTGACCGGGCAACGTGAATTGACCATCGGCGTGCCGGTGCGGAATCGCGATTCAGCCGCATTGGAAGGGGTCATGGGGCTGTTCGTGAACATGCTTCCCCTGCGTTTTTCGGTGGATCCGGAGCGGCCTTTCAGCGAGCTGGTGAGGCACGTGCGCGAACGTGTGCTCGAAGCGTTCTCGTACCCCGACGTGCCGTTCGAGCAACTGGTGCGCGAACTGCACCTGCCGCGGGATCCGAGTCGCTCGCCGGTCTACCAGGCCATGTTCTCGTTCCAGGATGTCCGCCAGCGGCCAGGCAAGTGGGGGGAGCTGAAGCACGAGCGCTTCCCGGTGTTCCAGCCGGGCGTGGCCCAGGACCTGGGCCTGTGGTTCGTGGAGACCCGGGACGGCCTGAGCGGCGGTCTGGCGTACAACACCGACATCTTTGCCGACGACACCGCGGTCCGGTTCCATCGGCGCTTTGCCGCGCTGCTCTCGTCCCTGCAGGCCCGGCCGGAGGTGGCCGTGGGCGACCTGGACCTTTTCAGCCCGGAGGATCGCGCGTCGCTGGACGCGTGGAACCGGACGCAGGCGGAGCCGTCGGGTGTGTCGACCCTGCACGAACTTCTGCAGGCGCAGGCGCGACGGACGCCAGAGCGCGTTGCCGTGCGTTTCGGTGAGGCCACACTGAGCTACGCCGGACTGGACGCGCGCAGCAACCGCATCGCCCAGGTGTTGCGTGGCCGCGGGGTGCGGGCGGGCGATCTGGTCGGCATCTGCCTGGACCGGGGGCTGGACCTGGTGGCCGCGATGGTCGGCGTCCTCAAGGCCGGGGCCGGCTATGTGCCGCTTGACCCGGGGTATCCGCCGGCGCGCCTGCACTTCATCGCCGAGGATGCCGGCCTTGCGTTGATCGTGACCGAAGAGGAACCGGGCCGATCCCTGGGCTGGCCGAGGGATCGACTGCTGTTGCTGGACGAGGAAGCCGACCGGATCGCGGCCGCACCGGCGCAGTCGCCTGCGGTCGAGGGCGTCGGCCCGGAATCGGTGGCGTACGTGATCTACACCTCGGGTTCGACCGGCCAACCCAAGGGCGTCTGCCTGCCGCATCGCGCGGTGCTGAACTTCCTTGCCAGCATGGCGCGGGAGCCGGGGCTGGACGAACACGACCGCCTGCTGGCGGTGACGACGACCTCGTTCGACATCGCCGTGCTGGAGCTGTTCCTGCCGCTGGCGGTCGGCGCGCAGATCGTCATGGCGAGCCGTGAGCAGGCGCTGGACGGCCATCTGCTGGCGGAGTTGATGGCCGAAGCGAAACCCACGGTGATGCAGGCGACACCCTCCACCTGGCGGATGCTGTTCGAGGCCGGCTGGCAAGGGGATGCCCGCTTGCGGGTGCTGGTCGGTGGCGAGCCGCTCGCGCCGGAACTCGCCGCCCGCCTGTGTGCCGGCTGCGCGGCCGTGTGGAACCTGTACGGCCCGACCGAGACCACGGTCTGGTCGACCTGCTGCCAAGTCATCCGGCCGCAGGACGGCATCTCGATCGGCCGTCCGATCATGAACACGTCCGTCCACGTACGTGATGAGCGCGGAGGACTTTGCCCGGTGGGTGTGCCCGGAGAGATCTGGATCGGCGGTGCCGGTGTGGCGCTCGGTTATCACCGCCGGCCCGAACTGGATGCCGAACGTTTCATCGACGATCCGTATTCGTCGCAACCCGACGCGCGACTGTATCGCACCGGCGACCGCGGGCGCTGGCGTGCGGACGGCACGCTCGAGCATCTGGGGCGTCTGGATTTCCAGGTCAAGATCCGCGGCCACCGGATCGAACTGGGGGAAATCGAGGCCCGGGCCGCGGCCGATCCTGCGGTTGTCGAGGCGATCGCCGTCGTGCGGGAGGACCGTCCCGACGACCTGCGGCTGGTGCTGTATCTGACCGCCCGGGCCGGCACGGAAATCGATCCGCTCGGCATGCGGGCGCGGCTGAAGACCGTGCTTCCCGATTACATGGTCCCGCAGCACCTGGTGGTGCTGGACGCCATGCCCCTGCTGCCGAACGGCAAGCTGGACCGCAAGGCACTTCCGGCGCCTGTCGCGCCGGTCGTGGCGCCGGTCATGGTCGTGGACGAAGCGCCGGATGCACGGGTGGCCTACCTGATCCAGGTCTGGTCGGACCTGCTGGGGATCGAGGTGGGTTCCGAGGACAACTTCTTCGATCTGGGAGGGCACTCGATGCTGGCCGTGCAGATGGCCAACCGGGTCGCGCGCGACACCGGCACGAGGATCCGGCTCATCAGCCTGGCAACACAGGCGCTGTCGCAGGTGGCCGCCGACCTTCCCGATCCGGAAGCGCCAACGGAGCCGATAGCGCGGCGCTCGCTGGTGCACAACGTCATGCGGATGTTTGGCCTGGCCGGTGAGGCAGGCAAGCCATGAACATGGAGGCCGTGGCTGCGTTGCGCCCGAACCCGCAGCCTCCGTCGGCACCGGGCGCAGCATGGGAACCGTTCTGGCTGGGTCGCCACCCGCGGCGACTGTATGGCGCGCTGCACCGGGCAGCGGCGTCGTCACTGGGACTGCTCGTGGTGGCGCCCTTGCTGCACGAACAGCAGCGGACCCGCAGGCTGGTGACCGAACTGGCCACGTCGTTGGCCGCCGAGGGGTTTCCCTGCCTGCGCTTCGATTTCTTCGGCAGCGGTGATTCGGAGGGAGGCGGCGATCAGCTCGACTTCGCCTCGATGCGCGCGGATCTGCAGCAGGCCGTTGGGGAATTGCGTGCGAGAACCGGGGTGGCCCGGGTCGGGGTGCTGGCCATGCGTGGTGCGGCCTTGCCGGTCTGGTCCTGGTTGAGTGCGGGCGCGAACGGAGGCGCGGGCGAGGGCGCGCAGGTGGACCTGCTGGTGTTATGGGAGCCGCTGCTGGACGGCCCGGCCTGGCTTGCCCAGTTGGAGCAGCAGGATGCTGCCGAGCGGTGTTCGGCCAATCGATACCCGCTGGCACGCGGTGCCTGCGCGGTTGATGTCGACCAGCAGCTGATGGGGTTTCCGGCCTCGCGAAGATTACGGCGCGATATCGCCGAGGCGTCCCTGCCGGCGCCGGATCATGTTGGGTGGCCGTGCTGGGGTGTGCTGCGTGCGGATGCGCGCGCGCTGCCTGTCAACGTCGACCGGGTATTCGAGATACCGCCGGACACCGCCTTCATTGGCGGCTCTGCAAGCATGGACACGACCATGTTCATGAGCCCCGGCCTCCAGCGGGTCGTCAGCGACCTGGCCACCGCCTTGAGGGGGGAGGGATAAAGCCATGGACGAAATCGTGCGGTTTGGACCCGGGCAGCAGCTGGTCGGAATCCTGAGCGGCGTCGTGTCGGCCACCGACGCTCCCGTCCTGGTGCTGCCGAGCGCGGGAGTGGTACCGCGCGCCGGACCGTTCCGCCTGCACGTCGAGTTGGCCCATCGGCTTTCCCCATACGGCGTACGGACGTTCCGGTTCGATGTCCCGGGAGTCGGTGAAGCGCCCCGTATCAAGGGCTGGGGAGCGCAGGAATCGACGCTTGCCGCGATCGACCACCTGGCCGGCAGCCACGGTGTCGGCCGCTTCATCGTCGGCGGCGTGTGCAGCGCGGCCGATGTCGCCTGGAACGCTGCAGCGGCCGATCGGAGGGTGAGGGGAGTCATGCTTCTGGATGGACTGGCCTGCACCGGGCCGTGGTTCCGCTTCGCCCTGGTCAGCGGCGTGTTGCGTCGCCCGGTGCGCGAATGGTTCGCCGTGGTGCGCAGGCTGCTGATGCGCCGGCGCTCCCATCAGCCGGTCCTGACCACCAGCGACTATCGCGACTGGCCATCGCGGGAGGACGCGCGGCGCCAGTTTGCGCAACTGGTGGCCGGGGACGTGCATTCACTCTGGGTCTATACCGGCGGCTTTGCCAGTGTGTTCCTGCATCCGCGCCAGTTCGGCTGGAGCTTTGGCGCGGCGGTTCGCGATCCACGGGTGACGATGCATTACTGGCCCGACTGCGACCACACCTTCTTTGCAAGGACGCACCGGGACCGCCTGCTGGACACGGTGGTGGACTGGCTGGTCGGAACCTTCATGGCCGCTGTCGATACGCCGCAACCCCTGGCATCGCAGTCATGAGCCCCGATGGCCAGGTCCGGGTGCCGGAAGCGGAGGAGGCCAGGACCCCGCTCTATCCCCTGCCACCGGATAACGCACCGGTGCTGCGTGTCGTCATGGTGATGCCGGCCAGGGTGCCCGCCTGGGTGAATCAACTGCTGTCCCTGTGCAGGACCGGCGCTGATGTGGAGCTGCTGGGCGTGGTGGCCGAAGGCATCCCGTTACCTGCCCGGACCGGTGTTCCGGCCGACCTGCGCGCACTGTTCCGCTACGAACGTAGCCGTCGAGCCGGGCACGGCTGGCAGTTCCAATCGGAGGAGGCTGACTGCGGGGACGGCGTCGAGACGGCGTCGGATCTTTTGCATCTGCACCGTCTGTTGGAGGAAGCCGCACCCGATCTGATCCTGCTGCTGGGGTCCGCGGACCTGGCCGGCACGCTGGCGGGCACATCCCGGCTTGGCTGCTGGTGGCTGGGTCCCGAGTTGCTGGATGAAGACGCCGCGGCCATGGCCCTGTGTCGTCCGATCCTGCGCGGCGTGCTGACAACCCAGATCGAACTGGAACTCGAACTGGAACTCGAGCTGGAGCTCGCGTCGGAACTCGCCCCGAGCGAAGACCGCAGCCTGGCGAAAAGCCGCACCGCCACCAGCCGGACCAGTGTCACCGGGCAATGCGAGCATGCGTTCCGCAAGATGCCTGCCTTGTTGCTGAGGGCGTTGCGGCGCCATGCACAGGGCCGGGGCGAACCGCTGCGACAACGGACGGCCCGGCTGGGTCTGAGGCGGGAGCCACCGCTTCCCGGCATCGGGGCTGTGGCATTCACCCGGACCATGGTCGAGCGGGCCCGCTTGCGTTGGCTCAGGCTGTGGCAAACGCAGGAGGATCAATGGTTCGTGGTCCTGCGGGAGGGCAAGGCATTGCTGCGGCCCGAGCGGCCCGACATGCCGGAGGCGAAGGTGCTGCGACACGCGGCCGGACCCGGTGGACCGATCTGGGCCGATCCGTGCGCCGTGGTGGAAGGCGGACGTCGCCTGGTCTTCGTGGAGGAGTGGACGCCCGATGCGCCCCAGGGGCATCTGGCCTGTCTGGAAGTTCCAATAGCCGGTCCCGCCAGAAAGCTGGGGATCGTCCTCAAAAAGGACCATCACCTGTCTTTTCCACTGGTGTTCCCGTGGAAGGCCGAGTGGTTCATGACGGCCGAGTCGGGCCAGGCCCGCTGCGTGACGTTGTACCGGGCCACGGATTTTCCGCTGCATTGGGAGCCGGTGGCCGAGTTGCTGAGTGGATGGCTCTGTGTCGATCCGGTCCTGCACTTCCATGACGACGGACGCTGGTACCTGTTCGTCACCGTCGCCGAGGCCAATGGCAACACCTGGGACGACCTGTTCCTGTTTGTCTCCGACAGCCTGCTGGGACCGTTCATGCCTCATCCGGCCAATCCGATCGTCAGCGATGCGCGCAGCGGCCGCTCGGCCGGAAAACTCTTCCGGCACGAGGGGCGCCTGATTCGTCCGGCGCAGGATTGCGCGCCCAGCTATGGTGCTGCGATCGTCTTCAACGAGATTGCCGAGCTCAGTCCGGACCGCTATCGCGAGTGCCCGCTGGGGCAGCTGGATGCCAGCTGGTCCAGGGGGCTGGATGGCTGTCATACCTACAGTGCCAGTGGCCCGTTCGAGGTGATCGATATCCGGGGGGAAGCGCCCGACCATCTGCCGTCGATGGTGGTGGAGTCGTCAGCGGTGATCGAGCCATCGACCCGCATGGTGTCCCAGCCCGGTTGAACATTGGATCTCGGGCTGTGAGTGGGTGGGCTACGGGTGGCTGCGGTGAGTGGGCCGCGGCGGGAAGGCGGCAAAAAAAGCGGAGTGTCCGTTTCCGGACACTCCGCGGGAGCGATGCAGCAGATTGGAACGTTGCGGTTACCTGATGACGGTGAAGCTGGTTGCGGCAGTGGTGGTGGCGCTGCCGCTGGTCGCGATGTAGCTCGCCTGGTACTTGCCGATCGAGCTGGATCCGGTGCCGGTGATGAAGTCCCAGCGGGCCTGGCCGTAGCTGTCGGTGGTCACCGTCTTGACGATCTTGATGCCGTTGGGCTTGGTCAGGGTGAAGCGCACGCTGGCTCCGCCGACCGCGTTGCCGCTCTTGAGCACGCGGGCAAACATGCGGACCTTCTTGCCGGCACGGTAGATGCTCGAGTCCGTGCTGATCGTTCCGGTCAACTCGCCCGAGATGGTCTCCGGGGCCTTGACCGAGTAGGTGCTCGAGCCGCTTGCGGTGTGCTTGCTGCCAGCGGCGCTGCTGGTACCCGCGCCGATGTTGTAGCTGGCCGATACGGCCGTCGCCGGTGAAGTCACGCGGAGCGTGGCGTAACCGGTCGCACCCGGAGCCAGCGAGACGCTCGAAGCCGACAATGTGCCCGTCCAGCCACTGGGAACCGTCCGTGCCAGGGCGAAGCTGGTGTTGCTGCAGGCGCTGGTGTCGTTGTTGCGGACGCTCAGGCTGTAGCTCACGGTGCTGCCGGCAGTCACCGCGGTGGTCGGGCCGCCCAGACCGAGCGTCGGCGTGTTGCGGGTGCAGACCGGGGTCGGAGTCGGATCGGGCGTCGGGGTCGGGGTCGGATCCGGAGTCGGAGTCGTCGAGTCGCTGGTCTGGAACTCGTAGGCGCCGATGTCGGCCTTGCCACCCACCGGACGGGGCTGCATCAGGAAGTCGGTGTTGACGCCGCTGATGACGGCCACCGCATCCACCAGTGGGCTGCCCGCCAGCGGGGTAGCGTCGAACTTGGCCAACGTCATGTTGGTCAGGCCCGGGTTCTTGCCGCAGATGCTTCCGGAGGGGCACTGGTTGTTCTTGACGTTCCAGAACAGGTTGCCGGCGTAGTTGACCCTGGCGGCGCTGTTGTAGGCGAAGTGCCCGGCGGACAGCTCGGTGCTGTTGCCTGAGACGCGGGCCAGGTAGTCGTTCATGCCGATGATGGCGTTGTGCTGCATGTTGACCGTGTTGGAGGCGTCACCGCCCTCGGTCATGATCACCACGTCACCCTCGCTGATGATGGTGTTGTGGCGGATGTTGGCGACGTTGTACTTGCCCAGCGACACCGACAGTGCGTTGCCGGACGCGCGGCACTGGTCACCCGCCTGCATGTAGTCCTTGCCGGCGAAGTAGCTGCAATGCCCGACCAGCACCGAGTTGTCCAGGGTCATGTTGCCGCGGGTCTTGACCTGGTTGCCGGCATTGGCGACCGCGTACACGCGGCGCAGCGTGACCGAGGTGCCGGCGGCGCCGTCCAGATAGAGCAGGTCGAGGCCGTCGGAGGTGTTGTGGTGGACGAAGGCGTCCTCGATCAGCCACTGGCCACCGGTCGTGATGGTGCCCAGGCCGTCGCCATAACCACCGGCCTTCTGGGCCCAGCAGTTGACGATCGCACCGGTGTTCGGATCCTCGCCGCAGCCATTCCACGCGATCTCGATGTCGCGCAGCACGATCTGGCCGGAGTTGGAGCTGTCGGAACCGACGTTGGCGTCCCAGCCGGCCCAGCCATTGGCGTTGATCCTGACCCGCTCCATGGTCCAGTTGGTCAGCTTGCCGGCGTTGATGCCGTTGGCGGCCATGCCGTGGATGTTGACGTCGTGCAGCCAGACGTTGCTTGAGTTGCTGGCGATCAGGCCCATCGAGGCCCAGTTGCCATACGGGGCGGAGCTGCGGTTGCAGGCCGCACCGGCAGTGCTGTGGGCGGAGATGCAGCTGCTCTTGTCGGTGATCTCGAGGTGACCGACCTCGACGTTGTTGCTGCCGGTCAGGTCAAGCACGGACCAGGTGCGCTCGGCACCCCACAGCCTGGGTGGTTTGGCACTGTTGCCGAGGATGCGGGTCTTGGCGGTGGTGCTGGGGCCGCTGGGAATCCTTCCCAGTGAGCAGGCATTGCGGTCGCCGGCCGCGCACTGGCCGGCCATGCCGGGCGCACCGTAACCGATCATGTAGTCGCCCGAGCCGATGATCAGCGTGTCGCCGCCGGCGATGCGGGGCGTGCCGCCGCTGGGCAGCGCGTAGTACGGATGCTTCCAGGCGCAGGCCTGGCCACTGCCGCTGCCGGAGTAAGGCGCATCGGCCTTGCCGGTGCACTGGGTGGAGGTGCCGCCATCGGTGCGGACGTGGTAAGTGGTGGCTGCTGCTGCCGAGCCCCAGGCGGCCAGGCCGATCGGGGCAAGCAACAGCGGGAAGATGGATCGCGTCCAGGTCTTGCGTGAGCGTGAGTCAAGTGTGATCAAAATTGGGTTCCAGATAGGCGTTTTCGCGGGAGGCTCTTCCCCCAAGAGCGACGGGGATGCTATGGGCATTGAAAAAGGAGTTATGTGACAGGGTTCTTGGTTTCCCCGGACGAGGGTGTGGCAGGGGCGGAAAGCCCTGTTCATGGATGTGGAGCATTCATGAAACCCCGGATTCAACGATGTGAAGCGCCACGTTCTGGCACGGTTGATGCGTTTCCGCCTTGCCATTTCCCGTTGCTGGCTCCGCTTGCCGGCTCCCCTTGCTGCTTCCGCTCGTCGCTTCCCCGATCCGGTGCTGGTCCGTTGCCGGTCAGCGGCCTACGCATGGCCGCCTGCCCGCCCAGATACCGTAATAAGACCAATGAACTGCCACTCAGCGGCGCCACGACGGTCCGGGTTGCAGCCCCGGAAAACGGGCCTCATAACGCCACTGGACCGGGCCGGGCAGATTCTTTCGTCGTCGCCTGAGGCGACGGGCGAATGTGGCTGCAGCGGCCGGGGCTGGGGCCGGGGCCGGGGCCGGAGCCGGACTCACGCGGGCGTTGGTCCAGCCCGCATCGCGGTAAATGCCCTGCCTGCAGGGTCCGTCGCATGAGCAAGCCGTTGCCGTCTGCGGGAGCAGGTGCGCCGGTGGACCCCGGGTCTGCCAGCGAGGCGCCGACCGTCGGGCTCGGCCGGCACTACGCGCGGTACTCAGGCGCCACCGTGATGATCATGCTGGCGGGGCTGGTGTCGTTTCCGGCGCTGACCCGGCTGCTCGACAACGAGCAGTACGGCATTCTTGGCTACTTCGACACCTGGGCGATGATGGCGGTGGCCGTCATCAAGTTCGGGGCCCAGCACGCCATCCTGCGGCTCTATCCGTTTGGCGGGGACCAGCGCGCGCTGACCCGCTTTTCGACCAATCTCGTGTACCTGCCGATGATCGTGTCGATGGTGATCTGGGGCGTCGCGATCCTGGGGTTCGGGACCGTCAGCTGGCTCAGCAACACCCGTTTTCCGGCCGTGCTGTGGTGCGCGATAGTGACGATTCCGTTGCTGGCCTTCTCCAGCCAGGTGGAGATGACGCTACGGGTCAGCGAGCGGTCGGGGCTGCTGACGGCGACGCGCGTGGCGGCCCGGTGGCTGGAGCTCGGACTGGTGCTGGCGGTCGTGGTCGCGATCCAGCGCAGCGCGCTGGCGGTGTATGCCGGCAAGATCCTGGCGTTGCTCGTGGTGGTCGGGTTCTATGCGCGCTGGGCGCACCGGAACCTGCGGTTCGCGCGCGAGGAGATAGACCCGGCCGTGTACCGCGCGGCACTGCGCTATTCGCTGCCGTTGGTAGCCATGGAAATCGCCGCCGCCGCGCTGGTCTCGATCGACCGCATCATGCTCAAGCACATGCTGGGCGACTACACGGCGGTCGGTATCTACACGATCGGCTACGCGCTTGCCATCCAGCTGTCGATGGTCGTCAACACCCCGTTCTGGGATGCCTTCAATCCGGTCGTCAATCGCACCTACACCCTGGAGGGCGATGCCAGGGTGCGTGAACTGAAGGCGCGCTTGCTGGTGCCGATAGGCTATGCCTGCATCGGCGTGGCCATCGGAACCTGGACCAGCGGCTCTGATGTGCTGCAGATGCTCAGTGGCACCGGCAAGGCCGCATCCGGCCCGGTGTTCGCCTGGGTGGGAACGATGTACACCCTGACGTTGTTGCTGGACCTGGCGGGATACGGCTTGCCGCTGCGCAAGCGGACCGGCGTGATGATGGTGCTCATGATGATGGCGCTGGCGGTCAATGTGGTGCTCAACCTGTTCTGGATTCCGGTTTACGGCTACATGGGGGCGGTCTACGCGACCGTTCTCAGCTATGTCGCCCTGGGCGTCGCTCGCTGCGCGGTCTGCCCGAAAGGACTGCTGCAGTTGCCGGATGCCAGGACCGTGCTGGTGGCAGGTGGTTGCGCCGGATTGTTCCTGCTGGCGGTCCACTTCGCGGGTGTGTCCCACGGCCATTCGCCATGGCTGCGTGCCAGCCACGCCGGTGGCCTGTGGTTGCTGTGCTATGTCCTGCCGGTGCTCATCGCCGACGGGCGCATGCGGGAGGTTCTGATGCGGTTGTTCATGAAATTCCGGATGGCCGCGGGATAGGTATAAGGAAAGGAGCCGGGGGACAAACCGATGGGATGGTTGCTGTCGCCATTGAGCTGGCTGTTGCTGGCGATGCTGGGAGCCTGCGTGGCCCGCTGGTGGCGCAGCCGGGCACGGACCCTGTGCGTTGTCAGCGGGGTCGTGGCCGTTGTTGCGGTGGCCGCCATGACGCCGCTGGTCGCCAACCTGCTGGTCGGCTGGCTCGAGCGTCCGGCTTTGCAGTCCGCCGCGTGTGCCGTTACGCCACCCGACATCGCGGTGGTACTGGCGGGCGGGGTGGATGTGGCGGATCCGGAGGACGCGGATATCTCCGCCCTGGGAATCACCTCCCGGCGCAGGATGGAACGCGCCGTGGCCTGGTGGGGCGCAAAGCCGGGGAGGCGGCTGGTGGTCGCAGGCGGGCCGATGGTTGACGGAGGCGTGCCGCCAAGCCGCCTCATGGTTCGCTACTCGCGGCAACTCGGCGTGGATGCCGGCTCGTTGCTGGCCGAAGAAAGCTCCGTCAACACCTGGGAGAACGCCCGGCATCTGGCTCGCCTGCCGGGCATGCCGCGGCGCGTGGTGCTGGTCACATCGGCCATGCATCTTCCGCGGGCCGGTTTTGCGATGCGGCAGGCGGGATTCGAGGTCTGCCCGGTGCCTGCAGACTTTCGCCGGGTTGCGCTGGGCTGGCCCGGTGCATTGATTCCACGATCCAGCGCGCTGGGCAAGAGCGAGGCCGCGCTGCATGAAATCGTCGGCCTGACCTGGTATCGGCTACGGTTGCTACTCGACCTGCTGCCGCTCGACGGCACCGATATCCACGCCCCCGCCGGCCGGGCGTGGATGCTGGAAGTGGTCGTGATCCAGCTCCACCGGCATTCCCGCATCGATCAGCGGGCTGTCGGCGCGCGGTGTCGGGTCGAAGCGCGCGAAGCCGCTCGCGGTCAGCGCGGGATCCCGTTCGCACAGGTTGCCTGATGGGCATTGGTCGTCCTTGAGCCGCCAGAACAGGTTGTGTTCGAAACTCAGCGTGGCGTCGCTGTCCAGGCGGTAGTACCCGCAGGTGAGGCTGCCCCCGCCGGCACGGTCCGCGCTCCATTCGGTTCCTCCAACCAATGCGTTGTTGCGGGCGATCACCCGTGCCGAGGAGTCGCCGCCGGCGATGAGGATCAGGCAATCGCCCTGGCCGGTGACCGTGTTGTTGAGCAGGGTGATGACGGAGCCGGGACTCGGGCTCAGTGAGAGCGTGTTGCCGTTCGCGCGGCAGTGGTCCTTGCCGACCAGGCCGGAGCCGGGAAGGTCCGCAAAAAAGCCGCAGTTGCCGACGGCGATCGTGTTCTCGATGGTGGCCGGACCGGCGAGCTTGATCTGGTTGCCGGCGTTGCCTTCCACCCGCAGCCGTCGCAGGGTGACCGAGCCGGTCCCGTCCATGTAAAGCAGGTCCAGGCCGTCGGAGGTGTTGTGGTGGATGTGCACGCCCTCGAACAGCCAGTCGCCGCCGCTGCGGGCGGTGCCCAGCCCGTCGCCGTATCCACCGTGTTGCTGGGCCCAGCACCCGTACGCCTGTCCACCCGGGTAGTGCTCGCCACAGCCGTTCCACGCGATCTCGCCCCCGATGAAGCGGATGTAGCCCCGGTTGCCCGAGTTGTCCGGGTCGTCCGCATCCAGGTTGCCGTCCCAGCCGGCCCAGCCGTTGGCGCGCAGGCGCACGTTGCGCAAGGTCCAGTCACGGATCCGGCCGGCGCGTATCCCGTTCATGGCCAGTCCGTGGATGTCGAGGTCGCGCAACTCCACCTGGCTCGAATCGCTGGCCAGGATGCCGTATTTCCCCCAGGCGGCCTCGGGTCCTTCTGTCCGGCACCGGTCGCCAAGTTCGGGGTGGCCCTTGATGCACGCGCCGCGATCGGTCAGCTCCAGGCAGGCGATCTCGACGTTGTCGGAGTGCTCCAGCCGCAGCAGCGAGACGACCCCGCCGGTCGCCCACAACGTGGGCGCGGCCTTGCACCCACGATCATGGCCCTCGCCCAGGATGCGGGTCGGGTGCGAGGGCGAGGGTCCGCCGGGAACCGGCGCGAGGGTGCAGGCAGCGGGCTCAAGGTCCCCGCAGACATCACCATCGGTGGCCTCCCGCCCGACGCGATAGCTGCCGGCCCCGATGATCAGGGTGTCGCCGCCGGCGATCCGTGGCGGTTGGCCCGGGGGCAGGGCGATGAACGGATGCCGCCAGGCGCAGGGCCGCTCCTCTCCCTCACCCGGGTAGGCGCTGTCGCGGGAGCCGTCGCACTGCATGGCGGTTCCACCATCGGTGCGCACGTAATGGGTGGTGCCGGTCGCGGTTGCGCCGGCGCAGGAGGCCGCACACGGCGCCAACAACAGCAGGAGCAGTACGAGGCGGCTCATCGGAAGTCCTGGCGGTAGCGTCCGGGGGCGATGTGCCCGGCCAGCGGGAAACGCTCGTAGATGGTCGAGGCCAGCGAGGTGTCGTCCACGGGCTGGGCGGCGACCTGGCGCTTGAGGACCCCGTAGCGCTCCATCAGGCCGCACAGGATCCAGAAATTGGCCATGACCAGGCCTTCATGGAAGGGCGATCCGTAGAGGTTTCCCATGGCCATGGCGACGACCGTCGCCGTGAACCCGAGGCCGAGCATCCTGGTTTCCGCGTCGCCGGAGGCCCGGCTCACGTTGAAGCCGAGCCTGAGCAGGCGCCAGAGCAGCCACAACATTGCGAACAGCCCCAGCGGACCGCACTCGGCGAGCATCAGGACGTACATGTTGTGGGCGTCGTAGTGCTCATATTCCGAGTAGTCGCCGATGTATTCGGGAAAGCGCCCCAGTCCGACCCCGGCCGGGTGCTCCTGCCACATGTCGATCGCGCCGGACCAGATCTCGAACCGGCTGGCGGTGCTGACGTCGAGCCCGGGGCCGCCGACAACGTTTTCCTGGCGGGTTTCCGTCACGCGTTCCACCACGCCCGTGGGCACCAGGGTGAGCGCCGGGAGCGCCGCCACGGCCAGCAGCAGGGCAAGCAGGACATGCTTTCGAACCACCAGCAGCGCCAGGACCACGACGGCGATCAGGTAGGCCTGGCGCGAGTAGGTGAGCAGGATGGCCAGCGCGAGTATCGCGGCCCCGCCCGCCGCCAGCAGTCGCATGAATCCGTGGCCTCGAAGGAACAGGACGGCCGCGGCCAGCATCGGCAGGAACATCACGAAAAACACGCCGGCGCGATTGGCGGAGCGGTAGTCGCCGAAGGGGCCGGCGACGCGGTTGGTGTCGGAGAAGCTGGACAGGGTGTCCATCTCGATGCCTTGCAGGACGGCGTCGATGCCGGCCGCGACCGCAACCGCGACCGTCAGCCAGATCAGTTGCCGGGTGCCGGCGAGGTCCTGCCGGCATCGGCGGTACACGAAGTACAGCAACGGGTAGAACACGAAGTCCTTGAGGTCGACGAGATCATCCAGCGGATCCATCGGCATCGAGACCATCGCGATGACGGTGGCGATCGCCAGCACCAGGAACAGCAGCAGCAGCGGTGGCGTCAACGTGCCGATGCCGGTGGTCGGAGCGGTCGGTGGTGCGGACAGGGCCACCGCGGCCACCAGTGCGAGCAACAGCAGGTTGGCCAGGTTGAGCCCCGGCACGCCGGTGTCCAGCGGGACGTAGAGCAGGTTCGGCATCAGCAGGATGGGTATCGCCAGCACGAGACGCAGCAGCATGGGTCAGTCCTCCGCCGGCTGGGGGGCATCGAGGAAGCGCTGTGCCCACAGTTCCAGACACACCAGTTGCCACAGCGACTCGCGCCGGTCGGCGTGGCCGCGCACGTGCTCGTCGAGCAGTGCCTCCGCCGCGTGCGCATCGATCAGGCCGCGCTCGCGGAAGTTGCACGAGGCGAAGGTGTCGCCGGCCAGTTGCCGCAATGGGCCACGGAACCATTCGGCCAACGGAATGGCGAAACCCTGCTTGGGTTTGTCCAGCAGGCGCGACGGCAACCAGCGCCGGGCCGCCTGCCGCAACAGGTGTTTGCCGCGGCCGTCCCGGACCCGGAACTGCTCGGGCAGGCTCAGCGCGAACTCGGCCAGTGGCGGGTGCAGGAAAGGGGAGCGGCCCTCGAGTGAATTGGCCATCGCCATGCGGTCCAGCTTCACCAGGATGTCGTCCGGCAGGTAGCTTTGCAGGTCGATCGCGACCGCACGATCGAGCGCGGAACGTCCGGCGCCCAGGTCTGTGCCGGCCTCGTCCTGCAGCGGCAGGTGATAGTGCCGCGCGCCGCCGGCACGCGGATGCAGGGCCACTGCCGTGTCGGCACGCATCAGGGCCACCCCGCTGAGATAACGCTCGTCACGCGACATCCGCAAACGCTCGCCGATGCGGCCGATCCGCCCGCCCATGGGGTCGGGCAGCAGTGCGCCGGCCAGGCGGAGCGCGGTGCCGGCCGGGCGTCCCAACGGCCCCAGCTGTTCCAGCGTCATCAGTTTCAGGTAGCGGTCGTAGCCGCCGAACAGTTCGTCGGCGCCATCCCCGGTCAGCACCATCTTCACGTGCTCGCGCGCCAGGCGGGAGACGAGGAACGTGGGCACGGCGGACGAGTCGGCAAAGGGCTCGTCGAAGTGCCAGACCAGGTCGTGCAGCAATGCCACGGCGTCCGGCTCCACGACCAGCTCATGATGCTCGGTGCCCAGGTGGCGGGCGGCCACGCGGGCATCCTCCAGTTCGCTGTAGGCGGCCTCGCGGAAGCCGATCGTGAAGGTCTTGACCGGCTGAGACAGGTGGCGCGCCATCAGTGCCACCACCGTGCTGGAGTCGAGCCCGCCACTGAGGAATGCGCCGAACGGCACGTCCGACACCAGCCGGCTGGCCACCGCGCGGTCGAGCAGTTCCGCGAGTTCTTCGATCGCCTCCGCCTCCGGCAACGCGGTCTTTGGCTGCAGGCTGGGACGCCAGTAACGCTGCAGTTCGATCTTGCCGTCACGCCAGCGCAGCCAATGGGCGGGCGGCAGCTTGGATACCCCGGCGAAGATGCTGTCCGGCGACGGCACGTAGCCGTAGGTGAGGTAGGCGCGCAGCGCGTCGGGTGCAAGGTCGCGCGGGCAGCCGGGGGATTGCAGCAGGGACTTCAGTTCCGAGCCGAACAGGATCCGGTTCGGGTTGCTGGTGTAGTACAGCGGCTTTTCGCCGAACCGGTCCCGGGCCAGCAACAGCTCACGGCTGCGGCGGTCCCAGATGGCGATCGCGAACATGCCGTCAAAGCGCGCGATCGCAGCGGTGCCCAGCCGCAGGTACATCTGCAGGACGACCTCCGCCTCGCCGTCGCTGCGGAACACATGGCCGTCGCGTTCGAGTTCACGGCGCAGTTCGCGGAAGTTGTAGATCTCCCCGTTGAACACCAGGCAGACCTGGCCATCGAGCGCATAGGCGGGCTGGTGGCCGCCGGCCACGTCGACGATGGCCAGGCGGCGCATGCCGATCAGGGCGTGCTCGTCGCGATGCAGGCCGGCATCGTCCGGGCCGCGGTGACGTATCACGTCGATCATGCGTTGCCCCAGCGACCCGGAAGGAGGCGCCTGTCCGGGGGAGACGACAATGCCGGCGATCCCGCACATGCTCAGGCCTCCCGGTTGCGCGGCTGCGCGATGCCATCGTCGGTGCAGAGGCCGCCTTCGTAGAACCCGGTCAGGCGGTTGACCACGATCCCCAGGCTTGCATGGCGTGAAACGGTGCGTCGCGCGCATTCGCCCAGAATTTTGCGCTGGGCGGGCAGCAGCGAGGCGGCAGCGTCCAGGCAGCGCGCCAGTCCATCGCGGTCGCCGGGTTCGAACAGCCAGCCGTTTTCCCCGTCGTGGATGAGGTCCTCGTTGCCGCTGACACGGCTGGCGATCATCGGAAGTCCGGCGGCCATGGATTCCAGCAGCGTGTTGGACAGGCCCTCCGCGAAGGACGGCAACACGCCGATGTTCGCGTCGAGCAGCAGGTTGTCGATATCGTCGCGATGCCCGGTGAATGTCACCCGGGTCGCGATGCCGCATGCCTGCGCGGAGGACTCCAGCTCGGCACGCAACCAGCCCGTACCGGCAATGGTCAGGTGGGCGCGAGGGTGGCGGGCGGCAATATCGCTGAACGCCTGCAACAAGGTGACCAGCCCCTTTTCCGGCATCAGCCGCCCGATGAACAGGAAACGGGGTGCGGGCGATGGGGAAGGCGACAACCGCTGGAAACGGGCCGTGTCGACCGCGTTGGGAATCGACCAGACCCGTGATGGCGGCACGCCGAGGGTTGGAAGCGTGGCGGCGATGCGCCGGCTGATGGCCTGCCAGCCGTGGGTCCGCAGGAGAACCCGTTTGGCCAGCTTGTTCCACGGCATCCGGTCGAGGGCCAGGATCCCGCGTTCCAGATCCCAGCTGCCGGCGATCTTGATCACCACCCGTTTGCCCAGCCATGGCCCCAGCAGAGCGCAGATCACGGCCCATTGGCGCGCAACATGCACGTGCCAGACGTCGTAGTCATCGCGATGTGCGAGCAGGAAGCGCACCAGCGCCATCCACAGCAGCGGTCCGCCCAGCAGGCGGACGCGCGGGTAGCGCAGGCGGAATACCGGTACGCCATCCACCCGCGAGACGGGGGACTGCGGCGCGTGTTCCGTCAGCGGCGCCACCACGGCCACGCGCATGCCCTGGCCACGCATGGCGCGCGTCAATGTGCGCACCTGCGTTTCCGCGCCGCCACCACGCTGGGCCGGGTAGGGCCCTTCCAGCACCATCAATACCCGTGGGTGGCCGGGGTCGCCTGCGCGATTGCCTGTGCGCTTGCTCATGCGTGCTCGTCCATCGGAGAGGCCTGGGGATCCGCGGCGGCCCTGTGCAGCGGGACCGGATTTCGCAGCACCTGCTCGTAGAGCGCCGCGGTGGCGTTGACCATTGCGCAGACCGAATGACGCTCCAGCGCCTGGTGACGGGCGCGCGCCGAGAGCCGTCGGCGCAGGCCTGCGTCCTGGCTGATCCCGCGAAGGCATGACCCCAGTGCGCGATCGTCGTCGTTGGGGAACAACAGGCCGGTCTGGCCGGAAACGACCAGTTCCCGGTTGCCGCCGACCCGGGAGGCGACCACGGGGCAACCGGCGGCCATGGCCTCCAAAATCGCGTTGGACATGCCTTCCTGGCGGGATGGCAGGACCAGGAAGTCGGCGGCCTGCATCAGCTGGCAGGCATCCTGGCGTTCGCCCAGAAAACGCAGGTCGGCCCCAAGGCCCAGGGCTTCGGCCATCGCCTGCAGTTCGCCGTGCAATGGCCCATCCCCAGCCAAGGCGACGAACGGACGAAACCCGGCGGGCAGCCCGGCCATTGCGCGCAGCAGGCAGTGGAGGTTCTTCTCCTTCACCAGGCGTCCCACGAACAGGCCGAAG
>DASTUE010000059.1:0-18026 GCA_035759805.1 Lysobacter sp.
GGTCGATGGCGTGGTGGAGGCGATCATGAAGGCCGCCGGCACCGGCAAGATCGGCGACGGCAAGATCTTCGTCTGGGACCTGGACCGGGTCGTGCGGATCCGCACCGGCGAGCTGGACGGCGATGCGCTCTGACGCGGCGGACCGCGATGCGTCCAGGCCCGCATCGAATCCCTTGTCGGATGTAGGGGCCGCGCCGCTGCCGCGCGAGGTGCGGGGCTTCATCGTCCTGCTGGCGATGCTGCAGGGACTGGCGTTGTGGCTGCTTTCGACCGGCAGCGAGCAAGGCTGGGGCTGGCTCGCCGGGATCGATAGCCGGGTCTGCTGGTACACACTGGTGCTGTCGGTGCCGACCGCGATGGCATTGTCGGTGCGGCGGCTGGACGAGGTGCGGTTCTGGCAACAGGTCGCGCTGCTGACGGTGGTGTTCCTCGGTCTGGCGTGGTGGGCGGGTCACAGCGTGACGGGCGCGCCCGCGTTGCAGGCGCAGCAGGTGCTGGCGCCGTTCGGGGCGAGCCTGGCGGTGGCGCTGTTCATCGCCGTGCCCTATCTGCAATGCCGGCTGCAGCACGGCCGCTGGTGTGCGCCCTACCTCGACCTGTTCGACCATGCCTGGCAGAACGCGCTGACCTTGCTGGTGACGCTGGCGTTCACCGGCATCTGCTGGCTGGTGCTGATGCTGTGGGCGGGCCTGTTCAAGCTGATCGGGATCGACTGGTTTGCCGACCTGTTCCGGCAGGAGCCCTTCGTCTACCTCGCCACCGGCACCTTTGCCGGGCTGGGTGTGCTGCTCGGCCGCAGCGAGAAGCGGCCGATCCAGCTGATGCGCCGTCTGTTGTTCGCGACCTTCACCGGCCTGTTGCCGGTGCTGGCGCTGGTGGCCTTGCTGTTTGTCGTCAGCCTGCCGTTCACCGGGCTGCAGCCGCTGTGGGCCACGCGCTCGGCGGCGATGGTGCTGATGCTGCTGGTGGCGGCGATGGTGCTGTTCACCAATGCGGTCCATCAGGACGGCCGGCACCCGTCGCCGTATCCGGCGTGGCTGCGCTGGTTGGTGTCGGCCGGGCTGGCGAGCCTGCCGGTGTTCGCCGTGCTGGCCGGCTACGCGCTGTGGCTGCGGATCGCGCAATACGGCTGGACCGCCGAGCGGCTGTGGGCGGTGGTGGCAGCCGTGATCCTGGCCGCGCACGCCTTCGGCTATGCGTGGGCGGCACTGTGGCGTGGCGGGGCGTGGTTGCGACGGCTGGAGCCGGTGAATGTGGCGGTCTCGTTGCTGGCCATCGCGCTGGCACTGGCGGCCAACTCGCCGGTGCTGGATCCGCACCGCCTGGCCACCGCCAGCCAGGTCGAGCGGCTGCTGTCGGGGGTGACCAAACCGGCGGATTTCGATGTCGACTACCTGCGCTTCGATGCGGGCCGCGCCGGGTATCGCGCCCTCGTCGGCCTGCAGTCCGAGCAGCTGGTGACGACCGATACCGAACTGTCGAAGCGCATCGAACGCGCCATCGCGCGCCAGCACCGGCATGAGGGATGGGTCGGCGAAGGCGAGCTGCGCCGTACCGCGGTGCGCGATGTTGCCGCCGCGCGGGAGCTGATTGCCGTGGCGGGTGCCGCGCCGCCAGCCGATTGGTGGGCGGCCCTGATGGGTCAGGAAATCCCCGCCGGCGGCTGCCTGCAGCCGGGCGCGGATTGCGTGGTGGTCATGCGCGACCTGGATCGCGATGGCGTCGAGGACGCGCTGCTGTGCGACTTGGGCCAGGAGTGGGCGGTTGGCTGCCAGGTCCTTGCGCGGCGCGCGGGCTCCTGGAGCGAAGCGGCGCCAGTGATGTTCCACGGCCCGGAGCCCGAGCTGCGCGAGGCATTGCGCCGCGGCGAGGTGGCGGTCCGGCCGCGTCGCTGGCCGGATCTGGAGGTCGCCGGCCAGCGCAGTGCGGTGGACGCCGTGGGCGGAGACGTACCGGAACCGCCCCCGACGACTCCATCGACTCCGTCGACTCCGGAGGCGGAAGGCCCGGCCGGTTAGGTGTCGGGTGGTGAGTTCGCCGGTGGTTGCACTCGCCATGTTGCGATCGGCTCAGGGCTCGACCTCGGTCCGGTTTCGTCCGCCGGCCTTGGCCCGATAGAGGGCGACGTCGGCGCGTTGCGCGAGTGCCGCCAGGTCGTGGTCCTCGTCGCGCAGCGCAGTCAGGCCGAGGCTGATCGAGGCCCGCAGCTCCGTCGCGGGTTCCTGGAACCGCAAAGACTCGACACCCTGGCGCAACCGCTCGGCGACCTCCACCGCTTGTTCCAGTCGGGTATCAGGAAGCACCACAAGGAACTCCTCGCCGCCCACGCGTCCCAGCAGGTCGAATTGCCGCAGTGCGGAAGCGCATGTCTTTGCGACTCGCACCAGTACCTCATCGCCGACGGCATGGCCGAAGCCATCGTTGACCTTCTTGAAGTGATCGACATCCAGACTCAGGACGCACAACGGCCTGGATCGCTCACGGGCATGGGCAATCGCCTCGTTGCCCATGCGTTCGACCCGGCGACGGTTGGCGACGCCGGTCAAGGGGTCGGTCATGGCCAGTACCCGCAGCCGGCGCAGTCTGCCGAGCTGACGTGCGGCAAGTGCTCCCAGTACCGCCAGCAACAGTCCGGCCAGTCCGATGGCGACCCATTGCCAATGCCGCATCCGCATCAACGCCTGCAACTGTTGCTCGCGTGCTTGCTGATCGGCCAGTAGGCGGCGGTTTTCCATGTCCCGGCGGCTGGCGTCGAACTGCTGGCGCAACACCGCAGTCTGCTCGCTGCGCATGTTCTCGGTCAGCGTTTCGCGCAGGGCGGTGTACTGCTTGTAGTCGGCGAGCGCCCCGGCATCGTTGCCCAGCGCTTCGTGACTGTCGGCGCGGGCTCGATAGAGGCGCGCGAGATAGCGCTGGTTGCCGCTGCGCTGCAGTTCGGCGAGTGCCTGCCCGTAGTGCTCCAAGGCACGGTGATGGTTGCCCATGCCGGCTACCGCGGTGCCGCGCAACAACTGGAGGTCGCCGGCGCTGCTGGTGTCGTCGATCGAGGTCAAATCGGCAACGGCCTGATCCAGCACGACCAGGCCCTCGCGGTAGCGCTGCTGGTTGATCATGGCCGTCGCCAGACCGATCCGGGCGAATCCCTGATCCTGGCGCATGCCGGTTCGCTCGCTGGCGATTTCCAGTGCCTGGGTGAAGGTCTGTTCGGCCTGTTGCGGCTGATGGGTATCGTCGTGCAGGAATCCCAACTGCATCAGCGCCGTGAACAGCTCGGTCCACTTGCCGCCGCGCAAGGCGGCCTCGCGGCTTTGGTGCAGATACTCACCGGCCTTCGCGTATTCGCCCATGCGGCGGTACACGGTGGCGATGTTGATCAGGTTTGCCTCGGCCAGGGCGTTCTTGCCCGCGATGCGGTAATGGTTCTGCGCAGCAAGGAAGTCGAGCAGCGCATGTGCCTGTTCGCCCTGCAGCGAGTGCAGTGACCCTCGTTGCGCGAGGCTGTCGCCGAGGGCGGCCTGGAGGCCGGCTGCGCGAGCCAGCGAGATGGCCTGGTCAAAGTCGGGCAAGGCATCCGCCGGTGTCTGCGAGATGCCGCGTGCCAGACCGGCACATAGCAACAGGCGAACCTGGATTTCAGCCGCATCCACGCGTCTGGCCTGGAGGAGCGCCTGCTCGACAACCTTCAACGCGGCGACAGGATCCTGCCGGAGCGTGTGCGCACACTGCACCGCGCGGAAATCCAGCTCGCGCAATGTATCGCCGGTGGGCAGCGACGCCCGCAGTTGGTCCAGCTCATGCTGCAGGGTTGCCGCGTCGAGCGAGTCGAACTGCCCGCTCTGGAAGCGCTGCAGCTGGCGGTCGAAAACGTGCGCCAGCCCGGTCTTCGGCGCGCGCCCGTCCGGCCGTTCCTGTGCGGTCACGGGAAAACCGACCAGCCACATGGCCAGCGCCAGCGCCATGACGGTGCACCACGACAGGCAAGTGGACATGTGCTTCCCCTGGATGGATCGATGAGCCGGAGGTGCCTGCATCCCCGGCCGCCCGCCACCCGCCGCCGGTCGGCGCGCGTCCCGCGTTACCGGTTCACTCGCCCAGCGCTTCGGCCACGAACGGGGGCAAATGCATGGCACCCAGATGGATATCGGCACTGTAGTAGTGGGACTTGAACGGGCGCGCCCGCGCATCGTCCTGGCGGAAGTCGAAACCCTGACCCTTGCGCGCCAGCGTGCACGACCACCAGCCGGTCGGGTAGCACGGCTGCGGGAACGGCAGGGTCTGGAACGACGTGAAACCGGCCTTGCCCATCTCCGCGCGCATCGCCTTGATCAGGTCCAGCAGCACCAGCGGCGATTCGGACTGCTGCACCAGGATGCCGTCGTCCTTCAGCGCACGGAAGCAGGACTCGAAGAACGCCTTGTTGAACAACCCTTCCGCCGGGCCGACCGGGTCGGTCGAATCGACGATCACGATATCCAGGCTGTTGGGCGCGGCGTTGGCCATGTACGCAATGCCGTCGTCGAACAGCAGTTCTGCACGCGGATCGTTGTTGGAATCGCACAGCTCGGGGAAGTACTTCTCCGCCATCCGGGTGACCTGCTCGTCGATGTCGCACTGCACCGCGCGCTCCACGCCGGGGTGCTTGAGCACCTCGCGCAGGGTGCCGCAGTCGCCACCGCCGATGATCACCACCTGCTTCGGATCGGGGTGGGTGAACAGCGCCGGGTGCGACATCATCTCGTGGTAGAGGAAGTTGTCGCGGCTGGTCAGCATCACCGCGCCGTCGATCAGCATCAGGTTGCCCCAGTCGGTCGTCTCGAAGATCTCGATCTTCTGGAACGGCGACTGCACCTCGTCCAGCTTCCTGGTGATGCGGTAGCCGATGGCCGAGCCGGACGGCTCGAAGTTCTCGTAATGCCAGGAGGTGTTGGAGGTCATTGCAGTGCGTCCAGCGTAGGGAGCCACAGTCGGGCAGGGCGATCAGGCAGAGCGGTCCCCGCGATGCAGTGCGGCGGGGTCGCTCCGGGATGGCTGTGGATTGTAGCGAACGCGGTCGCATCCACTGTCAATGAGCCGGGTTTTGGTGGCCCCGTCACCGGGCGGCGCACCGGGAACGATAGAATGCCCGTCCCCACACTGCCGGTAGCAAGCCGATGTCCCACTGGTCGCTGGATCAGGCCCGCAAGACCTATTCGATCCCGCATTGGAGCGAAGGGTATTTCGACGTCGACGACGCCGGTCGCGTCACGGTGCGGCCGACGGGTGCCAACGGTCCGGCGGTGGCGTTGCCGGAAGTGGTCGATCGTGCGCGTGAGAGCGGCGCCAAGCTGCCGTTGCTGGTGCGTTTCCCGGACATCCTCGGCGACCGGCTGGGCAAGCTGCAGGGCGCGTTCGTACAGGCAATGGCGGAAGCGGACTACGCCGGCGGCTACACCGCGGTATACCCGATCAAGGTCAACCAGCACGAGGGCGTGGCGGGCACTTTGGCCTCGCACCACGGCGAGGGTTTCGGGCTGGAGGCCGGCAGCAAGCCGGAGCTGATGGCGGTGCTGGCGCTGAGCCGGCCGGGCGGGCTGATTGTCTGCAACGGCTACAAGGACCGCGAGTACATCCGCCTGGCGTTGATCGGCCGCAAGCTCGGGATGGAGACCTTCATCGTCATCGAGAAGCCGTCCGAGCTGTCGCTGGTGATGGAGGAGTCGAAGGCGCTGGGCGTGAAGCCGGGCCTGGGCGTGCGCATGCGCCTGGCCAGCCTGGGCGCGGGCAAATGGCAGAACAGCGGCGGCGACAAGGCCAAGTTCGGCCTGACCCCGCGCCAGGTGCTGGACCTGTGGAAGAGCCTGCGCGACACCGATATGACCGACTGCCTGGGCCTGCTGCATTTCCACATGGGCTCGCAGATCTCCAACGTGCGCGATATCGCCAGTGGCATGCGCGAGGCCACGCGCTACCTGATCGAGCTGTCCAAGCTGGGCGCCAACGTGCGCTACATGGATGTCGGCGGTGGCCTGGGCATCGACTACGAAGGCACCCGCTCGCGCAGCTATTACTCGATCAACTACGGCGTGCAGCAGTACGCCTCCAACATCGTCCAACCGCTGGCCGAGGCCTGCGCCACGCACGGCCTCACGCCGCCGCGGATCGTCACCGAATGCGGCCGCGCGATGACCGCCCACCACGCCGTGCTGGTGGCCAACGTGTCCGAGGTGGAGCCGGCGCCGGAAGGCCGCGTGCCGGACCTGCACGACGACGAACCGGCGGTGATCCGCCACCTGCGCGAGATCCAGGCCGAACTGGACGCGCGCCCGGCGGTCGAGCTGTTCCACGAGGCGGTGCACTTCCACAACGAGGGCCTGACCGCCTACGCGCTCGGCCAGATCGACCTGACCCACCGCGCCCGCATCGACGACCTGTTCTACCTGATCGCCCACGGTGTGCGCGACCGCCTCAGCGCCGGCGAGAAGAGCCATCAGGCGGTGCTGGACGAGCTCAACCAGCGGCTGGTCGACAAGTACTTCGTCAATTTCAGCGTGTTCGAGTCGATGCCCGACGTGTGGGCGATCCAGCAGGTGTTCCCGATCATGCCGATCGAGCGGCTGGACGAGGCCCCGCAGCGGCGCGGTGTGATCGCCGACCTGACCTGCGACTCCGACGGCCGCATCGACACCTACGTCGGCAACGAGACGCTGGACACCTCGATGCCGATCCACTCGCTCAATCCGGGCGAGAGCTATCGGCTCGGGTTCTTCCTGGTGGGCGCGTACCAGGAGATCCTCGGCGACATCCACAACCTGTTCGGCGACACCGACGCGGTGGCGGTGCGGCTGGCCGGCGATGGTTACGAGCTGGTGCAGCAGCGTCGCGGCGACACCACCGACGTGATGCTCGACTACGTCGGCTACAAGCTCGATGAGCTGCGCGCGAACTACCGCGCCAAGGTCGCCGCCGCCGGCCTGCCGGCCGATGAGGCCGATCGCCTGAACGCCGCGCTGGAAGCCGGCCTGACCGGTTACACCTACCTGAGCGACGAGCCGCTGACATGACCGGCATGGATTGATGCGGGCCGCCGCCCGGTGTTGACGGAGCCGGGTTGGGCCCTGCACGCCGTACTGGCGGCTGAAGATGTATTGAAGGCAACGCCGATCAAGTCCCTCCAACCCGTCATCCCGCGAAAACGGCAATCCGGAATCTTTGGTCTTCAAAGGCCGGACGCCATTGGGTCCCCGCTTTCACGGGGATGACGGCACTCTTTCAGCGTTGCCATTGAAATCAACGCCCGTCGAGGGCACGAGGAACTGCATGGGCAATCACATGGGCAATCACATGAAAGCCGGATTCATAGGCCTGGGCGCGATGGGCGCGCCGATGGCGCGTTACCTGCACGCGCGCGGGCTTCTGACCGCGGTCGGCAACCGCACCCAGGCGAAGGCCGACGCGCTGGCCGCCGAGCTGGAAGTGCGCGCCGCGCGCTCACATGACAACTTCGCCGACTGCGACGTGGTCGCGCTGTGCGTGTCGCTCGATGCCGACGTGCTGGAAAACGTCAATGCGCTGGCGCAGGTGCTCCGGCCCGGGTCGGTGGTGGTCGACCACTCCACCGTGTCGGTGCAGACCGCCCGGCGCGCGGCGGCGACCCTGCAGGCGCAGGGGATTGGCTTCGTCGACGCGCCGGTGTCGGGCGGCGTGGAGGGCGCGCGTAACGGCAAGCTGTCGGTGATGGCCGGTGGCGAGGAGGCGTCGGTCGACAAGGTGCGCCCCGTATTGGAGGCCTACGCCAGCCGGATCAGCCACATGGGCGCGACCGGTGCCGGCCAGGCGACCAAGGCGGTCAACCAGGTGCTGGTGGCCGGCATCAACGAGGCGGTGTGCGAAGGCCTCGCGCTGGGCGAGAAGCTCGGCCTGGATCCGGAGCGGCTGCTGCCGACCCTGATGGCCGGTGCGGCCGGCAACTGGTTCCTCGACAAGCGCGGCGCCTCGATGCTGCGCGGCGAGTTCGCGCCCGGTTTCAAGAGCGCCCACATGCTGAAGGACCTGCGCATCGTGCAGGACATCGCGCGCGAGGCCGCGATCCGCCTGCAGACCCTGGAGCTGGCGCTGGCCGACTACACCAACCTGGTCGACCACGGCCACGGCGACTCCGACACCTCGGTGCTGATCAAGCTCAAGCGCGGCAGCTAGCCCACAATTGCCCCGTCATTCCCGCGAAGGCGGGGGGCGGGCGTTTGCGGGTCACTGGTTCGCGCGGGTCGGGGTTACTACTGGACCTTGATCGCCATCGCGGCCATGCCGCTGTTGGCGAGCTTGCGCTTGGCGTCGGCGAGGTCGCTGGCGGTCCCGTACGGCCCCATGCGCACGCGGTAGACGGTGTTGCCGTTGATCTGGGCCGACTCGACCCGCGCACTGAGGCCGATCATCGCGATGCGCGCCTTCAATTCCTCGGCCGGGCCGGAGGCCTGGAACGCGCCGGCCTGCAACAGGTAACGGCTGCCGTCACCCAGGCCGGCCGCCGTGGCCGGGTTGTCCCCGGGCCGGGTCGCGGCGGTGGCGGTTGTGCTGGCCGCCGGTGCGGGGGCGGCGCTGACAGGGGCCGGAGTCGCGGCCGGGGTTGGCTCCACCGCGACCGGCCGCGGCAGCGCGAGGTCGGCGGCATCCGGATGGGGCGTCGGCAGATCGGCGCGCGCCGGTTGCTCGCCGCGCAGCAGGGCGGCCGCGCGCTGGGCTTCGGCACGCTGCGCCTCGGCGCGTTCGGTGGCGGCCAGTTCGGCGTCGCTGACGGCCACTTCCTTGCCCGGCAGCAAAGTGTAGAAGTCGTATTTCGGGCCTTCGCTGGCGGGCACCGCAGGCGTGCTGGCGGTGCCGGGCCGGGTGATGCCGATGTCCTCCTCGCCCGCGGCCACCGGGGCCGGTCGTGCATCCGGGTTGGGCTGCGGGCGGAAGAAGCCGTCGCCGTCGGACTTCAGCAGCTTCGGCATCAACAGGATGACCGCGATGGTCAGCACAATGCCCAATACCATCCATGCCCAGCCGGGCAGGCCGTTGTTTGTCTGGTTGCGTCGTGCCTGGGACTTGCCGCGCCGTGCTGCCACTTACATCACCTCGGGGGCGCTGACGCCCAGCAGTTCGAGACCGTTGGCCAGCACCTGGCGGGTCGCCATCGCCAGCACCAGTCGCGCGTGGCGCTGGTCGGCATCGTCGACCAGGAACTGGTGGTCGTTGTAATACGACTGGAACGTCTGCGCCAGTTCCAGCAGGTACGCGGCCAGCTGGTGCGGTTCCAGGTCACGTCCGGCGGTCTCCACCACGTCGGGGTAACGCAGCACGGTCGTCACCAGTTCGTGGGTCGCCGCGTCGTCTTCCAGCGGCAGTTGCAGGCCGGCCTCGCGGTCGAACGACAGGCCGCGCTCGGCCAGCTGGCGCATCAGCCCGCACATCCGCGCGTGCGAGACCTGCACGTAGTAGACCGGGTTATCGAGCGACTGGCTGCGGGCCAGGTCGATGTCGAAGGTCAGCTGCGAGTCGGGCTTGCGCGCGACCAGGAACCAGCGGGTCGCGTCGCGGCCGGCCTCGTCGACCAGGTCGCGCAGGGTCAGGTAACTGCCGGCGCGCTTGGAGAGCTTCACTTCCTCGCCGCCGCGCATCACCGTCACCATCTGGTGCAGCACGTACTCCGGCCAGCCCTGCGGGATGCCGGCATCCAGCGCCTGCAGGCCGGCGCGCACGCGGGCCAGCGAGCCGTGGTGGTCGGCGCCCAGTTCGGTGATCGCGCGCTCGTAGCCGCGCTGCCACTTGCTCAGGTGGTAGGCGACGTCGGGCACGAAGTAGGTGTAGGTGCCGTCGGACTTGCGCATGACGCGGTCCTTGTCGTCACCGAAATCGGTGCTGCGCAGCCACAGCGCGCCGCCGTCCTCGTAGGTGTGGCCGTTGGCGGTCAGCGCGGCGACGGTCTCCTCGACCTTGCCGTCCGAATACAGCGAGCTTTCCAGGAAGTACACGTCGAAGCCGACGCCGTAGGCCTCCAGGTCACCGTTCTGCTCGCGGCGCAGCCAGGCGACGGCGAAGCGGCGGATCGCATCGAGGTCGTCGGAATCGTTTGCACCGGTGACGGTCTGGCCATCCAGTTCCACCGTTGCGCCGTCCAGATACGCCTGGGCGACATCGGCGATGTAGTCGCCGCGGTAGCCGTTCTCCGGCCAGCCGGCGTCGTCGGGCGCGATGCCGCGTGCGCGCGCCTGTACCGACAGGGCGAGGTTCTCGATCTGCACGCCGGCGTCGTTGTAGTAGAACTCGCGCGCCACGTCCCAGCCGTTGGCGGCCAGCACGCGGGCGATGCAGTCGCCGATCACTGCCGCGCGGCCGTGGCCGACGTGAAGCGGTCCGGTCGGGTTGGCCGACACGTATTCGACGCCCGCGCGATGACCGCGACCGCTGTCGTTGCGGCCGTAGGTCTCGCCGCGGGCGAACAGCTCGCCCAGTTGGCGGCGCCAGGCGCTTTCATCGACGTGGAAGTTGATGAAGCCCGGCCCGGCGATCTCGATCTTCGCGATGTCGCGGTTGGCGGGCAGGGCATCGACGATGGCCTGCGCCACCGCGCGCGGATTCGTTTTGGCCCCGCTCTTGCCGGCGTGTTTAGCCAGCAGCATCGCCGCGTTGGTCGAGAAATCGCCCTGGGCCCGGGTCTTGGGACGTTCGATCACGAAATCGGGGGTTTCGAGGTCGGCCGGCAAGGTGCCGGCGGAACGCAGGGCGTCGACGGCTTGCGTGACCAGGGCATGGAGGGTGGCTTTCACGAGGGCTCGGCAGATGTTACGGAACCGGGCATTTTACCTGTAACCGGGATGGGCGTCCGGATGCATCGGCCCGGTGCAGGCCCGCCATCACACCCAGCCGCGCGCGGCCAGCGAGACCGGCGGTCCGTCGGCGATCACGAAATGATCCAGCAGGCGCAGGTCCACCAGCGCCAACGCCTGCTTGAGCCGCGCGGTCACCGCGCGGTCGGCGGCGCTGGGCTCCGGGTTTCCGCTCGGGTGGTTGTGGCCCACGATCACCGCCGCCGCGTTGTGCGCCAGCGCGCGCCGCACCACTTCGCGTGGATGCACCTCGGCGCCGTCGATCGTGCCGCGGAACAGTTCCTCGAACGCGATCGCGCGATGCCGGGTGTCCAGAAACAGCACCGCGAACACCTCGTGCTGCAGTCCCCGCAACCGCTGGGCGAAGTAGCGGCCGGCCGCCTGCGGGTCGCTGAGCGCGATGCCACGCTCCAGCTCCGCCGACAGCTGCCGGTGACCGAGCTCCAGCCCCGCCGCGATCGCGCAGGCGCGTGCCGGGCCGACGCCGGGGAGTTTCGCCAGGTCCGCCGGGCTGCGCTCAAGCAGTGCCCGCAGCGGGCCGTGCATGCCGAGCAGTTCGCGCGCGGTGGTGACCGCATCGCGTCCGCGCAGGCCGGAGCCCAGGAAGATCGCCAGCAGCTCCGCATCCGACAGCACCCCGACTCCGCGCGCCAGCAGCTTCTCGCGCGGACGTTCGGCCGCGGGCCAGTCTCGTATGTGCATCGGCGTCCTCATGATGGTGTGGCTTGTGATGGTGTGGCTTGGCAACACCCCCAGCCTGGCTGCCACGCGGTGCCGCGCCTATCGGGCGCCAACGCCGCTTCGGGTAAGCTGGCCATCGCTCTGGGCGGTAGGAATTTCCTTAAACATGTCTTCGCTACAGGAACAGAAAATCCTGCTTTGCGTGTGCGGTGGCATCGCTGCGTACAAGGCTGCCGAGCTGGTGCGGCGGCTCACCACGGCCGGTGCGCAGGTGCAGGTCGCGATGACCGACAACGCCCAGCGGTTCGTGGCCGCGACCACGTTCCAGGCGCTGTCGGGCCGGCACGTGCGCACCTCGCTGTGGGACGAGGCCGCCGAGGCCGCGATGGGGCATATCGAGCTGGCGCGCTGGCCGGACCGGATCGTGATCGCCCCGGCCACGGCCAACACCATCGCCAGGCTCGCCCACGGGTTCGCGGATGATCTGGTCAGCACCCTGTGCCTGGCCACCGATGCGCCGATCGCGATCGCCCCGGCCATGAACCGGCTGATGTGGGCCCACCCGGCGACGCGGACCAATGTCGACACCCTGCGCGGCCGCGGCGTGCTGGTGCTCGGCCCCGGCGCCGGTGACCAGGCCTGCGGCGAGGTGGGCGAGGGGCGCCTGCTGGAGCCCGAAGAGATTGTCACCGCCCTGGCCCAGGCCTGCGCATGAGTGCCGATGGGTTGGCCGGACGGCATGTCGTGGTGAGCGCGGGCCCGACCTACGAGGACATCGATCCGGTGCGTTTCCTGGGCAACCGCAGCAGCGGCAAGATGGGGTTCGCGATCGCTGCCGCCGCCGCGCGCCGTGGCGCCAGGGTCACCCTGGTCGCGGGCCCGGTGACGTTGCCGACACCCGGGGCCGGCGAGGGCGACCTGCGGCGGATCGATGTGCGCTCCGCCGCGCAGATGCATGCCGCGGTGCTGGCCGCGCTGCCGGCGGATGTCTATATCGGCGCGGCCGCGGTGGCCGATTTCACCCCGCAGCAGGTGGCGGCCGGAAAGATCAAGAAACAGCCGGGCGAACCCGGCCTGACCCTGCAGCTGGTGCGCACCCGCGACATCCTCGCCGACCTGGCCGGGCATGCGTTGCGGCCGCGCTTGCTGATGGGCTTCGCTGCCGAGACCCGCGACATGGAGCGCTACGCGCGTGGCAAGCTGGCCGACAAGCGGCTGGACCTGATCGCCGCCAACCGGGTCGGTGTGGCGGGCTCGGGGTTCGAGAGCGATGACAACGCCCTGGTGGTGTACGGCGCCGGCCTTGAATGCGCATTGGGTCCGGCACCGAAAATCGAACTCGCCGAGCACCTGCTGGATCTGGTGGCGCAGCGGCTGGAGGGCGACAGGCCGGATGCAGCCGGGGTCGGGCCGGGCTGAGCCCCTGTGCAGCCGGTTTCGCGGGTGGTCCTCGCTGGCCGACAACGCCGTCACGGCTCCGGACTTTCCGGACGCCGCCTCGCGGCGCGTTACGATCCGCTCCGCTCCGCTCTCTGTACGCACCCCGCACCCCTCTCCATCGGCCGCCCGCGGTCGCGGCGACACCATCACTGGACCCTGTATGCAGCACACCCTCGAACTGAAAATCCTCGACCCGCGCCTTGGCGGGCAATGGCCGTTGCCCGAGTACGCGACCGCGGCCAGCGCCGGCCTCGATCTGCGCGCGGCCCTGGACGAGCCGCTGACGCTGTCGCCGGGCGATGCGGCGCTGGTGCCGTCGGGGTTGGCGATCCATATCGGTGACCCATCGCTGTGCGCGGTGATCCTGCCGCGTTCCGGGCTGGGCCATAAACATGGCATCGTGCTGGGCAACGGCACCGGCCTGATCGACGCCGATTACCAGGGGCCGTTGATGATCAGCGTCTGGAATCGCGGCAAGGAGCCTTTTACGATGCAGCCGGGGGATCGCATCGCCCAGCTGGTCTTGCTGCCGGTCGTGCGCGCACGGCTGCAGGTGGTGGATGCATTCGAAACCAGCGCCCGCGGTACCGGCGGCTTCGGCCATACCGGCGTGCGCTAGGCGCGGTTCGCGGAAATCCAAGGGGAAAAGCAACGTCATGGTCGATATCAAGGTCACCCGTCCGCAGCTGTCGCTGGAATCGCTGAAACCAGTGCTGCCGTTGCTGGTGGTGGTGTGCGCGGTGCTGGTGTTGTGGTTCGGCTGGAGCGGCTGGCAGCAGCAGCGCGACGTGTCCCGCCGGGCGACGCTGGAGCAGTCCCGCGACGGCGCGGTGCAGGCCATCACGGTCGCATTGCTGGACGAGCAGAAGCGTTTCGTCGAGCAGATCGCCCGCCCCGGACTGGTCGCGGCGGCCACCGCCGGCGACTTCGGGCGTGCGGCCGAACTGCTCACTTCGGACTGGCCCGGTGCCAGCGACGCGGTGGTGCTCTCGCCCGAGCTGGACGCGGGTTACGCGGCCTTGCCGGAGGGCGGCTACGGCCGGCTGGCGGCGATGGAAGCGTCCCTGGCCGATGACAAGCCGGTGGTCTGGGTGGTCAGTGATGGCAAGGAGCTGAAGCTGGCGCTGGCCGCGCCGGTCCACGGCGATGATCGCCAGGTCCGCGCGGTCGCCCTGGTGCACTTGCCGTTGCAGCGTGTCGCCGATCCGGTCATGTCGGCGCAGGTGCCCGCTGACACCTACCTGGCCTTGCGGCAAGGGCGGCAAAGCGTGGTCGAGCGCGGCGACGCGCGGCTGGCCGGCGGTGCCGAGGCATTGGCGACGAAGGTGCCCGGCACCAGCCTGCGGGTTGCCGCGGGCCTGCCGTACCTGGCTTTTTCCCCGTTCGGGATGGGCGCGACGGCCTGCTTCATCACCGCCTTTGTGTTTGCCCTGCTGGCGTTGCTGTTCTCGCGCGGGCCGGCGTTGCTGTCGCGGCGGCGCGGCGCGGGCGATGAGCACGACGATGCCGGTTTGCCGGAGCAGACCCTGCAGGAATCCATCGATCAGGGAATCCCGCCAACCGTGCCGGCATCTGTGGGTCAGGTGGTCGGCACCAGGCCGGTCGGCGCGGTGGTCGAGCTGGACCGCAGCATCTTCCGGGCCTACGACATCCGCGGCGTGATCGGCCAGTCCCTGGATCCGGCGGTGGCGGAGTTGATCGGCCACGCGATCGGTTCGCTGATGCACGACAAGAGCCTGAAGGACATCGTGGTCGGGCGCGACGGACGCCTGTCCGGCCCCGACATGGTCGATGGCCTGGTGGCCGGCCTGCGCAAGGCCGGTCGCAACGTCATCGACATCGGCCTGGCGCCGACGCCGCTGGTGTATTTCGGCGCGTTCCACCTGCGCACGGGCTCGTGCGTGTCGGTCACCGGCAGCCATAACCCGCCCGACTACAACGGCTTCAAGATCGTCATCGGCGGCGAGACCCTGTCGGGCGATGCGATCACCGACCTGTACGCGCGCATCGCCGACGACCGGTTGTACACCGCGCCGGTGGAGGGCGCGCTGGAGCAGCGCGACATCAACCACGACTACATCCAGCGCGTCGCCTCGGACATCCAGATCGACCGGCCGTTGAAGGTGGTCGTGGATGCCGGCAACGGCGTCGCCGGCGAGCTCGGCCCGACCGTGCTGACCGCGATCGGCGCCGAGGTCATACCGCTGTACTGCGAGATCGACGGCACCTTCCCGAACCACCATCCCGACCCCAGCGAGCCGCACAACCTGGTCGATCTGGTGCAGATGGTCGAGCGCCTGGATGCCGATCTGGGCATCGCGTTCGACGGCGACGGCGACCGCCTCGGGGTGGTCACCCGCGACGGCCACAACATCTTCCCGGACCGGCTGCTGATGCTGTTCGCCGCCGACGTGCTGGAACGCAACCCGGGCGCACAGATCATCTTCGACGTGAAATGCACCGGCCGCCTGCCGGGCTACATCCTGCGCCACGGCGGCAGCCCGCTGATGTGGAAGACCGGCCACTCGCTGATCAAGTCGAAGATGCGCGAGACCGAGGCCGAGCTGGCCGGCGAGATGAGCGGCCACTTCTTCTTCAAGGAACGCTGGTACGGCTTCGACGACGGCATCTACGCCGCCGCCCGCCTGCTGGAGATCCTCGCCGCGCAGCCGGACCGGCCCAGCGATGTGCTGGACGCGCTGCCCGACGGCATTTCCACACCGGAGATCAAGGTCGATGCGCCCGACGGCGACCCGCATGCGTTCGTGGAACGGTTTCTCGCCGAGGCCACGTTCGACGCCGCGCGGTTGTCGGTGATCGACGGCCTGCGCGCCGACTGGCCGGATGGCTGGGGCCTGGTGCGCGCGTCCAACACCACGCCGGTGCTGGTGATGCGTTTCGACGCGGACAACAACGAGGCGATGGCGCGGATCAAGGCTGCATTCCGCGGGCAGTTGCTGGCGCTGCGACCCGACCTGGAGCTGCCTTTCTAAGGAGCCCGGGACACCACGGAACTCGGGACCACTTCGCCCCGCCGAGGCACGGCGACCGTCGTTCCCCGCGAAAGCGGGGCGAGGTCGAGCGGGCCGCCGGCTCGCGCCCGATCGAATGCCCACGCGGCACGCGCGCGCCGGGGGGATCACAACATCAAGACCCCGTGACTCCAGACCCTGGCAAGCAAGACCCGGGGAGCCCGCCGCGCTTCAGCCGCGGCCGGCGCCCGCCGGCACCTTCAGCTCGCGATAGCGCTCCAGGGCCGAGGCGAGTTCCTGGTCGATCGTGCCGCGCTCCTGCAGTTGCCGTTCCAGCAGCATCTGGTGGCGTCGCAACGCATCGTGCTGGGCGCTGATCTTGTCGGCCAGCGACTTCGCCACCGGCTTGCCCTCCAGCTCGGTTTCGCTGGCGCGCTGCAGCAGGTTCAGCAGGCTGCGCCGGGTTCCGTCGATGCCGAGCCGGGAGGTCTTGATGCTGGAGTCGATCAGCCCGATCCGGTTCTCGAAGTTCCGCTGCAGGTCGGCTTCGCTGGCGAACGAAACCACCATCGCCTGCTCGCGCCGGGCCCGTTCGGCCGTCGTCCAGGCCGCTTCCTTCGCGCGCTCGACCTCCAGCTCGGCGATCGCGCGCTCGGCCTCGGTGGGCGCGCGCTCCAGGTGCTTGATCGCCATGCCGCTGGGGCTGAACTCGGTGCGCGGGTTGTCGACCGCACTGGCCGGCAGCGCATCGCCGCAGACCTTGCTGCCGTCGACCTCCCAGCAATAGATCTTTTTCCCGGTGGCGTTGGGTTGCGCCCGTTGCGCTTTCTGCGCCATGGCAGGCACGGCCGCCAGAAGCAGGCCGACGGCCAGCGCGCCGGTGGCGAGCAGGCCAGGACGTGTGCGGGATGAGACGGTATTCATGGCGAGCCGGTTACCCATAACGGTCAACAGACCATATCAAGCAAGACCCGGGCCAAACCTGCTGCAATACGTTCAGGCGTCCGGGCTGCTGCCGTATTCGGCGCGATAGGCAAGCAGGCGCTCGTGCTGGCCCGCCAGGTCGCTGGAGTCGCCGGCAAGCACCAGCAGGTCGGCCAGGCTCGCGACCGCGACCACTGGAAGTCCATACTCGATTGCGACAGTTTGTGCCGCCGAACGTCGGCTTCGGGACGGGTCGACGGCTTCCTGCCGGTCCAGTGCGATCACGATGCCTGCAACACTGCCGCCGGCCTGGTCGATGATCCCCAACGCTTCGCGGATCGCGGTGCCGGCGGTGATCACGTCGTCGACGATCAGCACCCGTCGGCCGTCCAGCGGGGCGCCGATCAGGCTGCCGCCTTCGCCGTGGGCCTTGGCCTCCTTGCGGTTGAAGGCCACCGGCAGGTCGCGGCCGCGGCGTGCGTATTCGCAGGCCAGCGCGGTCGCCAGCGGAATGCCCTTGTAGGCCGGTCCGAACAGCAAGTCGAACTCCCCGATCACCCCGGCGGTTGCCGCCGTCTCGATCGCATCGGCGTAGCAACGGGCCAATCCGACCAGCGCGACGCCGGAGTCGAACCGTCCGGCGTTGAAGAAGTACGGGCTGGTGCGGCCGGACTTCAGGGTGAATTCGCCAAAGCGCAGCGCCTGGGCGCGCAACGCGAGCTGCAGGAAACGGGAGCGGTGGTCGTGCATGGGGCACCGGAGGCCGGAAACAGGGGCCGATGATAGCGAGGCGATGCCGGGGTGTGGCGCAGCGCCCGGTCGCGCGGCGATCGCTACGCTATCCTGCGGCGCTGGGCCCGCGCCCGTTTCGTCCATCTTTCCGGTACGCCATGCGCATCATCAGCTTCAACGCCAACGGCCTGCGATCGGCGGCCAAAAAAGGGTTTTTCGACTGGTTCCGTGAGCAGGATGCCGACCTGCTGTGCGTGCAGGAGACCAAGGCCCAGGAGCATCAGCTCAGCGGCCCGGACGGGCTGGATCCGGCTTTCCTGCCCGACGGCTACCGCGCGTTCTTCCGCGATGCGACCACCAAAAAGGGCTACAGCGGCGTGGCGATCTACAGCCGCCGTGAACCCGACGAGGTCCGCACCGCGCTGGGCTGGGC
>DASTUE010000060.1:0-2320 GCA_035759805.1 Lysobacter sp.
AGCCTCGAACCGTGCCGGGGTGTCGTCGGTGAACCAGCCATCGGTGTTGCCGTCGATCGAGATCTTGTTGTCGTCCCAGAACGCGACCAGCTTGTGCAGGCCCCAGGTGCCGGCCAGCGACGCCGCCTCGTGCGAGATGCCTTCCATCAGGCAGCCATCGCCCATGAACACCCAGGTGCGGTGGTCGACGATCGCGTGCTCGGGACGGTTGAAGCGCTGCGCCAGCAGTTTCTCTGCCAGCGCCATGCCGACCGCGTTGGCGAACCCCTGGCCCAGCGGGCCGGTGGTGGTTTCCACGCCCGGGGTCATGAAGTTTTCGGGATGACCGGGGGTCCTGGAGTCGAGCTGGCGGAAGTTCTTCAGGTCATCGATCGACAGGTCGTAGCCTGACAGGTGCAGCAGCGCGTACTGCAGCATCGAGCCGTGGCCGTTGGACAGCACGAAGCGGTCGCGGTTGAACCAGCCCGGGTTGGCCGGGTTGTGGCTCAGGTAGTCGTTCCACAGCACCTCGGCGATGTCGGCCATGCCCATCGGCATGCCGGGGTGGCCGGAGTTGGCGGCCTGGACGGCGTCGATGGCGAGGAAACGGATGGCATTGGCGAGGTCGCGGCGGCTGGGCGTGGGCATGACGGATCCAAGAAGGGAAGGCTCGACCCGACCCGGATACCCGGGCAGGCGGACGCCAATTGTCGCCGAGTCCGCGCGTGCGGCCAAATAACCCGTCCTACCTTGCCGATGCCGACGGATTTCCCGACCGCTCCCGCTCGTGCGGCTGTCGCCTGCCGCATCCAGGGGCGTCAGCCCCGGCGTCACGTCGCGGCAGCGGCCGGAGCATCCATCTTCGTGTCGCTCTCGCCCTTGGACACGATCGCGGCAATGGCGAGGTCGCCGGTGACATTGAGCGTGGTCCGGCACATGTCGAGGAAATGGTTGACACCCAGGATCAGGCCGATGCCTTCCGGCGGCACCCCGACCATCACGCAGATCATCGCGATCACCGGCAGCGATCCCGACGGCACGCCGGCGGTGCCGATTCCGCCCAGGATGCACACCATCATCACCAGCACCTGCTGGCCGAGGCTCAGGTCGACGCCGAAGAACTGCGCCAGGAAGATCACGGTGACGCCCTCGAACAGCGCGGTGCCGTTCTGGTTGGCGGTGGCACCCACCGTCAGCACGAAGCGGGACACCTGCCGCGGCAGGCCGAGTTCGGTGTCGGCGACGCGCAGCGCGGTGGGCAGCGTCGCGTTGCTGGAGGCGGTCGAGAACGCCAGCACCATGGCTTCCTGCACGCCGCGGAAGAACACCAGCGGCGAGCGTCCGCCGAGGTATTTCAAGGCCAGCGAATACACCACAAACATATGCAATGCCAACGCCAGGAAGACCACGCCGACATACGCGCCCAGCCGCACCAGCAGGTCCCAGCCGAACAGCGCGGCGAGGTTGAACATGAAGCAGAAAACCGCGTAGGGAGCCAGCCGGATCACCAGGCCGATCAGCGTCATGGAGACTTCGAACAGGCCCTGGATCGCCTTGCGCAGGGGGTCGGTCGTCGTCCCCGGCGTCAACACCATGCCGATGCCCAGCATCAGCGCGAAGAACATCACCGCCAGGATGCTGCCGTCGGCGGCGGCACCGACCACGTTGTCCGGCACGATCGACAGCAGCATGCCCACGCCGCTGTCGGAAGCGACACCGTCCTGGACGATGCCACGCGCCCGGTCGGCGTTCTCGGCCATCAGGTGTTGCGCCAGGGCCGGATCCACGCCGGCACCCGGCGCGATCCAGTTGACCAGCACCAGGCCGATCAGTACCGCGATCGACGACATCAGCACGGTCAATCCAAGCGTGCGCCAGCCGATGCGGCCCAGCGCATTGATGTCGCCCATCTCGCTGACGCCCATCACCAGCGCGGAGAACAGCAGCGGGATCACCAGCATGAAGATCAGCCGCAGGAACAGTTGGCCGAAGGGATCGGTCACGTACTGGGTGAACAGCTTCAGCCACGGGGTGCATCGCCAGGCCGTTTCGGCGTCGCCGCCGACCGCGCACAACAGGTGGTCAGCGGGCAGGCCGCGCCATTCACCCAATCCGGAAGCGTAGGCGATGAGTCCGAAAGCCAGGCCGACGATGAAGCCGATCGCCATCTTCCAGTGCAACGGCATCTTCCGCTTCGTTCCGGTACGGGTGTTCGCGTCGGTCATAGTGTGGCTTCCCCAGGACAGCGGCCGAGCTTAGCAAACCGCAACACTAAGCCCCCAGCCTTTTGGTCACGGTCTCGCCCCTCACGTTTCCGGGTACAGCGGCGGCAACGGCGATG
>DASTUE010000061.1:0-6621 GCA_035759805.1 Lysobacter sp.
ACTGCCAGCCTTCGGCGGCGCGCTGCCGGGCGACCACTCTCAGCGCTGTCGATCGTTTTTCCAGCGCCACGTAGGTGCTGCCGAACAGCAACTCGCCGCCGTTCACCCGGCCATCGAGGACGACGCTGTCCTGCCCACCCAGCCGGGCATCGACCGCGAAGTCCGCGTCGACGCCTTCCGCCGCGATGCTGCCGTCGGCGGTATCCAGCGCCGCCGCATGCAGTGCGACCGGGCCGGCGATCCGCAACGGTTCCGCGTCGGCCGCCGTGACCGTCAATCGCGCGTCGCCGGTGCCACCGACCAGCCGCGCACTCGACCAGGCTTGAGAGAGCAGCGCCTGCAGCCAGACCAGTGGAATCCGGGTCAGGTCGATCCGGGTCACATCCGGTGTTGCAGCGTCGCGATGCAGGCCGACCCGGCCGCCACCACCCGACAGGCGGGCATCGGTCGTGGCCGCGCCGATCTCGACCGCCAACTGCATCGACCCGCCCGCACTGCGCACCGGACCGGCGCAGCGCCAGCCGCCCGCGTCATCGCGTTGCAGCGGACAACGCCAGTCCAGGTCGGTGAACCGGTACCCCAGCTCCGGCGCGTCCGCCCGCCGCGCGCGCAATCGCAGCTCGCCCTCGACGGCACCGGGTGGCCAGGCCAGTTGCACCTGGACACCCTGCAGGCTTGCGATCGCCGTATCGACCCGCTCGATCCGCGCCGTCATCGTGCGCGCCTGGGCGTCGTCCGCGGACAACGCCATGAATATCCCGAGCAGCAACGCGAACACCCACGGCAGGCGTCGCGCCACGCCCCGCACGTTCGACAGCGGGTGCGGCGGCAGCGATAGTGACGGGCAGACCATCGCCGCAGCATACCTTCCGCCCCAACACGCCAGAGCATCGCGCCCATGACCACCACGTCGGCCCTGCCACGAATCCTGCTGGTCGAAGACGAACCCACCAGTTGCGCCTTCCTTGCCGCCGCCGCGCGGGCGATCCCGGCCGAAGTCGACGTCGCCGACAGCATTGCCGCGGCGCTGGCACTGGCCAGGAGCGGGCGATACGACCTGTGGCTGTTCGATGCGAGCCTGCCCGACGGCAACGGCAGCGACCTGCTCGCCCGCCTGCAGGACGACTACCCGACGGTCCGCGCGATCGCGCACACCGCGTCCAACGAACCGGAATTGCTGCGCGCACTGAGCAAGGCCGGCTTCGAGGATGTGCTGGTCAAGCCGCTGCCGGCGACCGCCGTGCAGGCGGCCGTGCGACGCATCCTCGGCCTGCCCGTCGACGGCGTCGCCATCGCGGATGCCGCCGGGGCCCGGCCGTTGTGGGATGACGAAGCCGCCGCGAACGCGCTCAACGGCAACCGCGCTCATATCGAGACATTGCGGGGGTTGTTCGTGGCCGAATTGCCGCAGGCGCGGCAACGGATCATGGAGGCCATGCACGAAGGCCATGCCGAGGCGGTCAGCGCCGAGCTGCACCGGCTGCGCGCCAGCTGCGGTTTCGTCGGCGCGACGCGCCTGGGCTTGCTGGTGCAGGCCTTGCAGCAGGCACCGGGCGACACCGGGGTGCTCGCGCGTTTCGATGCCGCCGTGGGCGAGACGCTGGCGCAGTGGTCGTCCCACTCGGAAAGCGATCCGATCGCTCCGGCCTGAAGCGAACGGCTTGGAGCGCGGCCCTGCCGGGGTGCTTTCTTTCGGTCACCGAGGAATTCCGGTGGCGGCTGTCGGGCGTCCCGATCACCAAGCAATATCGTGGAGCGACTGGGCGGGATGCCCGACAGCCGCTCAGGCATCATTGCCCGGGAGCCTTGGCAGGCCGGCCAGCATCTCCCAGGACTTGAGTCCGCGAGGGCCGAGATGATGCACCAGCACTTCACGCATCACCCGTCGCAGGCCGGGCAGGTCGTCGGCCTCGGGAGACTGGTCGGACGCCAGGCAAAGCAGCCCGCGCCCGGTGGCCGCACCGCTGCGATCGCCATGGCCCCGGTCGCTCAATAATCGGCGCGGCCCGTGCTCGGGATCGACCCGGTAGCGCGCGGCCGGGTCGATCGGCTCGCCATCGCCGTCGTGGCTCCAGTCGAACCCGACACCCAGCGCATCAAGCACGTCGCGCTCGAACCGGCGCAGGGTCCAGGCCAGCGGTTCGGTCGCGCGCAGGCGTTCGCGGGCAATGGCATAGGCCACGAACAAGTCCGGCTGCGGCTCGTCGCGCGGCGTCATCCGCAAGGTCAACTCGTTGAGGTAGAACCCGGCCATCATCGCCTCGCCGGCCAGCCGCGGCGCGGCATCCAGCGCCTCGGCCGCACGCAGTTGCGCCAGCTCGCCCTGTTGCACCGCGTCGATGCGGATCGACTGCAGCGGCTGCAGGGCCGCCCGCAACGGATGGCGCTTGGCGCCCCGCACCCCGCGCGCCACCAGCCCGATGCGGCCGTGGTTCGCGCTCAGCACCTCCACCAGCAGACTCGTCTCGCGCCACGCGCGGGCATGCAGGACGAACGCCGGTTCATCGGTCAGGCGCATGGAATGCAAAGGCGGTGCGCGCGCCCTGCTCCCGCCGGCGTGACTGTGCGGCGCGCCGGCTTGCGCGCGGCGCGCGCGGGTTCAGTCGTGATACCCGAACGCCCGCAATGCCGATTCGTCATCCGACCACCCCTCGCGCACCCGGACCCAGGTTTCCAGAAACACCTTGGCGGCAAACAGCTGCTCCATCTGGATGCGCGCACGCGTGCCGATCTCGCGCAGGCGCTCGCCGCCCTTGCCGATCACGATCGCCTTCTGACCGTCGCGCTCGACCCAGATCACCGCGCCGATCCGCAGCAGCGGGCCATCGACGACGAAGCGCTCGATCTCCACCGTGGTCGCGTACGGCAATTCCTCGCCAAGCTGGCGCATCAGCTGCTCGCGGACCAGCTCGCCGGCCAGGAAGCGCTGGCTCTTGTCGGTGATCTCGTCCTCGGCGTACATGGCCGCCTGCTCCGGCATCAGGCCCAGCAACTGTTTGACCAGCGCCTCCAGCCCCTTGCGCTTGAGCGCGGAGACCGGGTGCACGCCGGCAAACTCGCGCCCTTCCGACACCATCGCCAGATACGGCAACAGCTCGGTCTTGTCCTTCAGTCGGTCGACCTGGTTGACCACCAGCACCACCGGTACGCCGGCATGGCGGAGCGCCTCGTAGGCGAAGGTGTCGGACTCTTCCCACTTGCCGGCGCGGACCACCAGCATCGCCGCATCGACCCCTTCCAGCGCGCCGCGCGCCGCCCGGTTCATCCAGCGGTGCATCGCGGTGGCGGTGGAGCTGCCCTGATCGCGGTGCAGGCCGGGGGTGTCGACCAGCAGCAACTGGCCTTCCGGGAAGGTCGCGATGCCCAGCAGGCGATGGCGGGTGGTCTGCGGACGCGAGGAGACGATGCTCACCTTCGCGCCGACCAGCGCGTTGGTCAGGGTGGATTTGCCGACGTTGGGACGGCCGATGACGGCGACGTGGCCGCTGCGGTGAGATGGGTTCATGGGGGGATTGTAGAGGGAGCGAGGTGAGTCGCGACCCACCGGCGATGAAATCCCTTGGTCAGGAAGAACCACCGCAGGTGGTTGCCGGTGCCCGGATCAGGAAACCGCAAGCGCCGCCAGCGCGGCCTCGGCGGCGGCCTGCTCGGCGCTGCGGCGCGAACTTCCCTCGCCTTCGCTCAGCAGCGGCGGCTGGCTCAGGGTGCAGGTGACCCGGAAGGTCTTGGCGTGATCCTCGCCACCCTCGGCGACCAGTTCATACACCGGCAGCGGTTTCTGCCGGCCCTGCAACCATTCCTGCAGGCGGGTCTTGGCGTCCTTGCCGACCTTGTTCGGCGGCGGCAACGCCTCCATCGCCGCCGCGAACCACGGCATCACCACCGATCGGCAGGTGTGGAAGTCCGCATCCAGATAGATCGCCGCGACCACCGCCTCCAGCGCATCGGCGAGGATCGAGTCGCGCCGGTGACCGCCGGTTTTCATCTCGCCCGGGCCCAGCGTCAGGCGCTCGCCCAGCTCGAGCGCGCGCGCGATCGGCGCCAGCGCGGACTCGCGCACCAGCTCGGCGCGACCGCGGGTCAATGCGCCTTCATCGGCCTTGGGCCAATGCCGGTACAGCGCCTCGGCGACGAACAGGTTGACCAGCGCGTCACCCAGGAACTCCAGGCGCTCGTTGTGCGGGGCGCCAGCGCTGCGGTGAGTCAGTGCCTGCGCCAGCAATTCGGGCCGCGCAAACACATGGCCGATCCGGTCTGCCATCGCCTGGTGCTGCTCAGTTGCCCGCGCCGCGGCGCAGTTCCTTCTCGGTGTGGAACTTGCCCACCACGTCAAGGTTGGCGATCAGCGGCTTGCGCACTTCGTACTCCACCGTCACCAGGTAGCCCGAGTCCTTGCGCACGACCTTGATGTCGGCGGGTTTGACGTTCTCGGAATAGTTGATGTTCATGCGGCGGAAGAACATGTCCTTGATCCGCGCCGGCGACTCGTCGGTGACCCCCGGCTCCTTCGCGATGCCTTCCAGGGACTGCTTGACCGAGTAGTACTCCGAATACATCGGAATCACCTTCATCCCCATGAAAATGAACACGCCCGCCACGCCCAATACGATGATGAAACCGATCAGGGTGATGCCACTTTGCTTGTGCTTCATGCCGTTTGCCCCCGGTGATTGTTTCGCGCGCCGCTGGCGACGCGCACTCCCCACATGCCCCGCCCCATCGCTGGCGGAAGTGTCTCAGCGGATCCGCTCGCCAATGCGCGAGAAATCGATTCCACCGTCGATGTTCATCCAGATCAGGAACGCCTTGCCGCGCAGGTTCTGCTCCGGCAGGAAGCCCCAGTATCGGCTGTCTTCGCTGTTGTCACGATTGTCGCCCATCACGAAATACTCGCCTTCCGGCACCAGCCACTCGCCCTCGGCGGGATCGCGGAACGGCAACCCGGTGCGCTCCAGCACCCGGTGCGGGTGATCGGCCAGCAGCTCGCGCAACTCCTCGGCGCCACTCATCTCGGTACCGTTGCCGCGCCCTTGGTAACGACCCAGCGACTCGTAGTCCACCGCAACGCCGTTGATGTGGACCTGGTTGTCGTAGTAGCCGATGCGGTCGCCCGGCAGGCCGATCACGCGCTTGATCCAGTCCTGGTCGGGATGGTGGGGTGGGCGGAACACCACCACCTCGCCACGTTTGGGCTCGCCGATATCGACGAACTTCCTGTTGCTGATCGGCAGCCGCAGACCGTAGGAGAACTTGTTGACCAGGATGAAATCGCCGGTCAGCAGGGTCGGCATCATCGAATTGGACGGGATCCGGAACGGCTCGGCGATGAAGCTGCGCAGCACCAGCACCGCCAGCAGCACCGGGAAGAACGCCTTCGCGTAATCCACGTACCAGGGCTCGGCGCCGTCATCGAGCAGCCCCTGATGGGCGGCGCGGCGCTTGGCCAGGACCAGCTTGTCGAGCAGCCAGATCAGTCCGGACAAGAGGGTGAACACCACCAGGGCGATCTCGAACCAACGCATGCGTATTCCTTTCGTCTGTCGTCGACGGCTGCCGACGGTTGCCGGTTACTTGTGGTCGTTCTGCAGCACCGCCAGGAACGCTTCCTGCGGGATCTCCACGCTGCCGACCTGCTTCATCCGCTTCTTGCCCGCTTTCTGCTTTTCGAGCAGCTTCTTCTTGCGCGAAATGTCGCCACCGTAGCACTTGGCCAGCACGTTCTTGCGCATCGCCTTGACCGTGCTGCGCGAGATGATCTGCGAGCCGACCGCGGCCTGGATGGCGACGTCGAACATCTGCCGCGGAATCAGCTCGCGCATCTTTTCGCAGATTTCCCGGCCGCGCCGGTCGGCGTGGGCGCGGTGGGTGATGATGCTCAGCGCATCGACCTTGTCGCCGTTGATCAGGGTGTCCACGCGCACGAACGGGCCAGCCTGGAACCGCACGAAGTGGTAGTCCAGCGAGGCATAGCCGCGCGACACCGACTTCAGGCGGTCGAAGAAGTCCAGCACGACCTCGCTCATCGGCAGTTCGTAGCTGATCTGCACCTGGCTGCCCAGGTAGGTGATGCCGATCTGGTTGCCGCGCTTCTCCTCGCACAGGGTGATCACGTTGCCAACGTAATCGGGCGGGGTGAGGATGTTGGCGCGGATGATCGGCTCGCGGATTTCCTCGGTCAGGTTGGCCGGCGGCAGCTTGGCCGGGTTGTCCAGCGACAGGATTTCGCCATCGACCTTGAGCACCTCGTACACCACCGTCGGCGCGGTGCTGATGAGGTTGAGGTCGTACTCGCGCTCCAGCCGCTCCTGCACGATCTCCATGTGCAGCATGCCGAGGAAGCCGCAGCGGAAGCCGAAGCCCATCGCCTCGGAGGACTCGGGCTCGAAGCGCAGCGCGGCGTCGTTCAGGCGCAGCTTCTCGAGCGCCTCGCGCAGGTCGGGGTAATCGTCGGCGTCGACCGGGAACAGGCCCGCGAACACCCGCGGCTGCATTTCCTGGAAGCCCGGCAGCGGCTTGCCGGCCGGGTCGCTGGCCAGGGTCAGGGTGTCGCCGACCGGGGCGCCGTGCACGTCCTTGATGCTGGCCGTGATCCAGCCCACCTCGCCCGCGCCGAGCTTGGCC
>DASTUE010000062.1:0-2602 GCA_035759805.1 Lysobacter sp.
CATCTATTACTACCTGCTGTACCGCGACCAGGCGCCGATCTTCCAGTCCGGCGCGCACGACGGCTTCCACGAGGCCATCGGCGACACCATCGTGCTGGGCATGACGCCGGAATACCTGGCGTCCATCGGCCTGGTCGACGAACAGCAGGCCGTGACCGGCAACGACGACGGCACCAACGAGTCGCTGATCAACGCACAGATGCGCATGGCGCTGGCCAAGGTCGCGTTCCTGCCGTTCGGGCTGATGATCGACAAGTGGCGCTGGGGCGTGTTCGACGGGACCATCGAGCCGGGCGAGTACAACCAGGCGTGGTGGGACCTGAAGGCCAAGTACCAGGGCGTCGCGCCGCTGACGGTACGCGGCGAGGACTTCTTCGACCCGGGCGCCAAGTACCACATCCCGGGCAACACGCCTTACCTGCGCTACTTCCTGTCGCACGTGCTGCAGTTCCAGATGTACAAGGCGTTGTGCGACGCGTCCGGCCACACGGGCCCGCTGTACGAATGCAGCTTCTACGGCAACGCGGAGGCCGGCAAGAAGTTCCGGGCCATGCTCGCGGCCGGCGCCAGCCAGCCGTGGCAGAAGACGCTGAAGGAACTCACCGGCGGCGAGCAGATGGACGGCTCGGCGGTGCTGGAGTACTTCGCCCCGCTGCAGACCTGGCTGGCCGAGCAGAACGAAGGCCAGACGTGTGGTTGGCAGGCGGGTGCGGAGCCGGCGGCTGCGGCGGAGCCTGAAGCCGGCGCGGCGGGTGCGGCGGCTGAAACGGACGCAGAAGCAGACGCGGATGACGCGGATGACGCGGACACGGCGGCCGACGATGCCGACACCAATGCGGAAGTCGAGGCGGACACCGACCCCGATGCCGAGGAGTCCAGCGAAGAGCAGTAACCGCCGGTAGGGACAAGCAAGCGGAACTTGTGGGAGCCGGCATGCCGGCGAAGCTTTTGACTTAGAGCTTCGCCACCATGGCGGCTCCCACTTTTTTCAGATCGAGCGCAGGCGTCGATCCAGCGCGCGCAACTTCTGTTGCACGACGCCTGCGGGCACCGTGATCGACAGTGCCCGGGTGCATCGAAGCAACCATCCAGGCCTGGCGCGAAATCCGTCGATCGCCAGGCGCATCGACTTCATGACGGAATCTCCGTAGGCCCCTGCCGCCTTTTCGATCGCAGGCCGCAGCCGCCGCGGCGGCATGTCCATCATTGCAAGGTCGAGCGCATCCCGACCGAACACGCTGTCGTCCCGCCACCGATCGGCGTTGGCCAACAACTTGCTGGCGGCCAGGTCCAGCGCCGTCAGGGTCGGGACGCCGCACAACGCGTCCGATGTACCTGGAACTGCCAACTGGATCCTGCCCTCCAGCACGATCTCGAACTTGATCGGCACGTCGTCGACCAGCAGCATCGTCCTGATGCCGTATTGATCCGTCCTGATCGGCCTTTCCAGCGCCACCGAGGGTGCCCCTTGCCGCACCAGCGAGAAGCGGGTCGAACCATCACGCAACAACTGCCGCAGCTCCCGATACCCGTCGAGATTGGAGGTGAGGAAGTCGATGTCCACTGACTCGCGATACTCACCATGCAGCAGCGCGATCGCCGTTCCGCCACCGAACCAGCATTGCAGTTCGCGCAAGCGCTCCCCGTCCAGCGCCTCCAGCACGCGCGCGATGCGCCGGTGGTGGGGGCGATCAAACATCCTCGGCTCCGCCACCCAACACCCGGCGAAGCGCAGTGATCAACGCCTGCTCATCCGGCCGCAGCGCGTCCTGGTCGACATGCCGCCAGTTGCGCTCATAAAGGCCGAGCGCCTCACGCGGCGACAACTCCGCGATACCTGCCCGGACTTGCCAGGCCAGCCGCGCGAGTTGCGGATAGTGGGCCAGCCGGATCCGCACGGGCAGCCGATCGTCTGAGCCCGGCGCGTCGATGCGGGGTGCGCCGGGGTCCACGATCCGGGCCTCCAGGCCGAGCACCGCCAAGGCCTGAAGCCAGTACCCGATGGCGACGGTGTCCTCGCCCTTTTCGATCCTGTACCAAGTGACCTTGGAAAACCCGGCGGCTTCGGCCGCAGCGACCATGCTGATGCGCAGGGCCTTTCGGCGGTCGCGGATTGCACGCCCCAGGGCGATGCCGGCGTCTTCCGTCGCGGGCGGATGGGGAGCAACGTGTTTTCTGGGCTGCATGGCTGCAATTTCCCAAGGAATCGTTTCTCACAGTATACAAATCTCTCAATTAGTCAACTATAAGAACCGTTTTCTGACGCCAAAGGGCTAATCCCGTCCTCGACCGCGCCGGCGCCGCCCCATCGGCGAGCAGGCGCAGCGCCACGCCGGTGAAGTCCCGGAAGATGTCGGCGGGCAGGCCGCCTCCGGTCACGTCGTCCATCGGCGTGTTGTCGTCGTTGCCGACCCAGACACCGACGGCCAGGTCGCCGGCCAGGCCGATGAACCACGCGTCACGGTAATCCTGGGTGGTGCCGGTCTTGCCGAACACGGGCAGGCCCGGCAGGCGCGCGCCGCGGCCGGTGCCGTCCTCCACCGCACTCCACAACAGATCCAGCAACATGGCGCGTTCCTCGAGCGCCAGTTCGTCGCCGTCG
>DASTUE010000063.1:0-25387 GCA_035759805.1 Lysobacter sp.
CTGTGCTCGGGATGACAACTTGCGCATGGAGGGCTCCGCTCTTGCGCCGGCACGAAAACGCCGTCGGCGCCTTGGCGAATCCGCCCAGCGCCCATCCGCGGCCGTCAGGGCTTCGGTCCCTGCCCCTCGTTGTCTTCCCACTTCAACAGCTTGCGGGTGATGAAGCGATACACCGGCTTGCCGGTGGCGAACCATGCCTCGCGCAGCCACGAATGGCGCTTCAGCACGCGCCGTTCGACCGGCGTCAATGCCTGCGGGCAGTACGTGCGCTTGTGCTTGAGCAGGTGGCGCAGGTCCTCGCGCGCGAGCAGGCGCATCCAGCGCGAACGCGGATCGCCACGCACCGCAAGCTGGAAGTCGATGATCGCCGGGCGGCCGTCGGCCAGCACCAGCCAGTTGGCCTCCTTGGCCAGGTCGTTGTGGGCCAGGCCGCGACGATGCAGTTGCTGCAGCAGGCGACGGGCCTGGCGGAAGTACGCCAGGTCGCCGTGCGGGGGCGCCTGGTACATCGCCGCGCCTTCCATGTAGCTGCGATCGAGCCGGCGGCCATCCCAGCGCAGCAACTGGGGAACATCGTGCAGGCCGTCGACCCGCTGCAGGCCGCGCGCTTCACGCCGCGCCAGCCACCAGGCGGGCAGCCGCAGCCACAGCGGCACGTGGGCCAGATCGCGACGCACGAACACGCCGGCCCGGTCGCGCATCAGGGCAATGCGGCCGAAGCTGTCGGCCTTCAATGCGGCGACCTCGGTCGCCTCGGAAAAAACATGGGAACGGGACATGCACCCAGTCTACGGAGTTCGACCCGTCCGCTGTGGACCCGCACGGCGGCATGAGCCGATGAACTGATGCGGAACCCATCTCCGCACGACGCGCGCAAAACGGTGCTTGGGGGCGGCGGGCCGCTGCCATAATGCCGCGATGAATCCTGCCTGGCTCGACAGCATCACCGCGTGGATCGCGACCCATCCGATCGCCGCCGGTGCGCTGATCTTCCTGATCGCCTTTTGCGACGCGCTGGTCATCGTCGGCATCGTGGTGCCCGCGCTGCCGTTGCTGTTCGCCGCCGGCGCGCTGGTCGGGCTGGGTCACATCAGCGGGCCGTACGCGCTGTTGTGCGCGGCGGCCGGCGCGTTCATCGGCGATGCGCTCAGCTACTGGTTCGGTCGCCGCCTCGGCCCGCAGCGGCTGCGCGGGTGCTGGCCGTTCGTGCGCTACCCGCAGTGGCTGGATCGCGGCGAGACGATGTTCCGCCGTCATGGTGTGAAAAGCATCCTGATTGCGCGCTTCGTCGGCGCGGTGCGGCCGTTCGTGCCGGCCATCGCGGGCATGCTGCACATGCCCATCCGCCGTTACGCCCTGCCCAGCGCGTTCGCCAGCATCACCTGGGCGGCCTTGTTCCTCGCGCCCGGCTGGGTGCTGGGCGCTTCCTACGATGCAGTCGCTGCGGTGGCCGACCGGCTCGCGCTCGCCCTTGGCGGCCTGGCGGTCGCGATCGCACTGGCCTGGGCAGGCGTTCTCTACACCTGGCGCTGGTTCGCGCAGAACGCGGATCACCTGTTGGCCCGCTTGCTGCGATGGACCCGCCGTCACCCCCGGCTCGGCCGCTACGCCGGTGCGCTGGTGGATCCCAACCGGCCGGAGTCCGCGTCGCTGGCGATGCTGGCGGTGTGCCTGCTGGCGATCAGCTGGGTCTGCTTCACCCTGTTGGCGATCCTGCTGGCCAGCGGCGGGCCGCTGGCGCTGGACCACCATCTGCACGACCTGATGTGGGGCCTGCGCAATCCGCTCGCCGATCGCCTGATGGCCGGGCTGGCCAGCATCGGCGATGCGCAGGTGCTGGGCGCGGCGGCGGCCGTGGTGATGGCGTACCTTTTGTGGCGCCGGCGCTGGATGGCCGCCGCGCACTGGCTGGCCGCGCTGGTGTTCGGACTGGTGCTGACCTCGCTGCTGGAAGCGGTGGTCGACATGCCGCGGCCCTCGACCGCGCCGGCCGGGTTCGGCTTTCCCTCCGTCGCGGTCACCATGACCACCATCGTGTTCGGCTTCTTCGCGGTGCTGATCGCGCGCGAACTGCCCGGCCGCAAACGGGTCTGGCCCTACCTGCTGGCCGGCGTGGTCACCGCCGTGGTGGCCTTCGCCCGCCTGTACCTGGGCGCGCACTGGCTGAGCGACCTGATCGGCGGCACCTTGTTCGGACTGGTCTGGTTGCTGATCCTGGGCATCGCCTACCGCAGCCACGTCGCGCGGTCGTTCTGGATGCGCCCCCTGGCGGCGCTGTTCTATGGCAGTTTCGTGATCGCCGCACTGTGGCATGCACCATCGGCCTCGGAACGGCTGCTGGCGTTGTTCCAGCCAGCCCCGCCGAGCGTGCAGATTGCCGTCGACGACTGGTGGCGCGACGGCTGGGAGAAGCTGCCGGCGCAGCGCAACGAAAACGATCCGCGTCGCCGTTGGCCGCTGGACATCCAGGTTGCCGGTCCGCTGGCGTCGCTGCAGACCGCGATGGAGGCCGCCGGTTGGCGCGTGCAACCGCAGGCCGACTGGACCGCGACGATCAGCCTGCTCGACGACGACGTTCCCATCGCCGACCAGGCGGTGCTGCCGGCGACCCTGGACGCGCACGCGGAAACGCTGCTGATGCTGCATCCCGGGCCCGGACCGGACGATCAATACGCGCTGCGCCTGTGGCCCGCGCCGGTCGCGCTGGCCGACGGCACTCCGCTGTGGCTGGGCACCACCCAGACCCTGCACCTGAGCAAGCCGCTGGGTGCGGCGGTGCTGTGGTTGCCCAGGCCCCACGACGGCCACTCGCACGCCCAGGTAGGGGCCGCGCTGGCAGGCTTCGAGACGGCCCAGGCAGTGCATCCGCTCAACGGCGTACCGGTGCTGCGGGTGCGGGTCGCACCGTAAGACCGGCCGATAACCAATCGCAGGCGGCCATCGGCCCGTCGTTCAGGGCTCGTCGGGCAACAGGGCCAGCAGATGGTCCAGCCGCTCGTGCGGATCATCGATCTGCAGCAACTGCTGGCGTTGCTGATCCAGCAGCGGCAGCAACTCCGCCAACCGCCAGCCGACCCAGGCGGCATCGTCGAACCGCGCCTCATCCGCCTTGGCGTACTCGCCGCCGAACCGGTCGATCACGCCGTGCAGCAGGGTCGACAACAGGCCGTGCTCGGGCCGCAGGGGCTCCACCGGATCGGGCTCGCACCAGGTGATCCGGGCCACCTGCAAACCGTTGTCGCGGATCCGGACCTGGTTCACGTGGAAGCGGCGCGCGCCACGCACCTGCAAGGTCAGCAGGCCATCATCGCCGGTACCGAAATCCTCGATCCGCGCCTCGGTGCCGTAGGCGGCCGCCGAGCCGTGGACGCCGGGCCCGCCCTGCGCGTCGCTATCGGAGCCGTCACTTTCGAGGCCATCGTTTTCAAGAATCAGGCAGATGCCGAACCCGCAGCTGTTGCGGCCGCACTCGCGCACCAGATCCAGATAACGCGGCTCGAATACGCGCAGACCGAGTGTCGCGCCCGGCAGCAGCACGGTTGGCAAGGGGAACAGCGACAGGGTCTCGGGCTGGGGATCGTTCGCCATCGTCGTGCCAGCCTACCCCAGCGCGACGCGGCCCTGCAGCGCCGCCAGGAACCGTCGCGGCGCGCCATCGAAACCGCCGTTGGACATGAAAACTACGTGGTCGCCGGGGCGCGCCTGCGTCACCAGCAGGGCGATCAGCGCATCGACATCGGCCGCTGCCCTGCCCTCGCCGCGCAACCCGGCCACCACCTTGCCGGCGTCCCAGGCCAGCTCGGGACGGTGCAGGAACACCACCGCATCGGCCTCGTCCAGCGACGGTGCCAGCGCGTCGGCATGCGCGCCCAGGCGCATCGAATTGCTGCGCGGCTCCATCGCCACCACCACCCGTGCAGCGCCAACCTTCGCGCGCAACCCGGCCAGCGTCGTCGCGATCGCCGTGGGATGGTGGGCGAAATCGTCGTAGACGGTGATGCCGGCATGCTCGCCGATCACCTCCATCCGCCGCTTGACGCTGTTGAAACCGGTCAGCGCGGGCAGCACCTGGGCCACATCGGCACCGACGGCATGCACGCTCGCGAGTGCGGCCAGCGCGTTCATCACGTTGTGCCGACCCAGCAGTGGCCAATGCACTTCGCCCACGTCGATGCCGTCATGCACGACCACGAACGCGCTGCCGTCCGCGGCCAGCAAACGCGCGGTCCAGTTGAACGCCACGCCCGCATCGACCGGCTTGATTGCCAGCCCGGCATCGAGCCCGAACGTCTGCACCGGCGTCCAGCAGCCCATCGCCAGCACCTCGGCCAGATGACGGTCCTCGCCATTGACGACCAGCCGGCCGCGACGCGGCACGGTACGCACCAGATGGTGGAACTGGCGCTGGATCGCCGCCACGTCGGGAAAGATGTCGGCGTGGTCGAACTCGAGGTTGTTGAGGATCGCCACCAGCGGCCGGTAGTGGACGAACTTGCTGCGCTTGTCGAAGAACGCGGTGTCGTACTCGTCGGCCTCGACCACGAAATCACGGCCGCCACCCACCCGTGCCGACACCCCGAAATCCTCCGCCACGCCGCCGATCAGGAAGCCCGGCGCGCGGCCGGCCGCCTCCAGCAGCCAGGTCAGGATCGAGGTCGTGGTGGTCTTGCCGTGGGTGCCGGCCACCGCCAGCACGTCGCGTCCGGGCAGCACGTTCTCGGCCAGCCATTGCGCGCCGGAGATGTACCTGCGGCCATCGTCCAGGACCTGCTCCACCGCCGGATTGCCGCGCGACAGCGCATTGCCGATGACGATCTCATCGCAATCGGCGGCGATGTTCGCCGGGTCGTAACCCTGGCGCAGTTCGATGCCCAGTGTTTCCAGCAGGGTCGACATCGGCGGATACACCGCCTGGTCGCTGCCTTCGACCTGGTGCCCCAACTCGCGCGCGAGCGTCGCGACACCGCCCATGAACGTGCCGGCGATGCCGAGGATATGCAGTTTCATGACCCGGTCAGCCGACTGCCGGCACCGGCTGCAGCGCACTGATGATGCGCGTGAAGACCTCGTCCAGCGAACCCACGCCATCGACCACGCTGAGCTTGCCGCGCTGGCGGAAGAAATCCACCACCGGCGCGGTCTGGTCGCTGTAGACCTTCAGCCGGGTGCGCACGGATTCGGGCGTGTCATCGGCACGGCCCTCGGCCTGGGCGCGGCCGGCGATGCGCTCGACCAGCAACTCGGTCGGCACGTCCAGCTGCACCGCCGCATCCATCGGCTGGCCGATGCGCTCCAGCAACGCATTCAATGCGTCGGCCTGGGCCAGGTTGCGCGGGTACCCGTCCAGGATGAAACCGCCCCTGGTGTCGTCGCGTGAGAAGCGGCTTTCCAGCATGCCCAGCAGGATCTCGTCCGACACCAGCTCGCCGCGCGCCATCACCGCGCTGGCCTCGCGGCCGAGTGCGCTGCCGGCGGCCACTTCCGCGCGCAGCAGGTCGCCGGTGGAGATGTGCGGCACCTGCAGGTGCTCCTTGAGGCGGACCGCCTGGGTGCCCTTGCCGGAACCGGGCGGGCCGAGAAGTACCAATCGCATCGCTGTCTCCTGAGTCGGGAACCTGCGCCTCACGGGGCCGGCGCTACACTCGCAGCTGCCTGTCAACCTGCCGGGGCAAACGGCGCTCAGCTTAACGCATCCGCGCGCGTTCTCCGGCATTCCCATTGGAAATCCCATGTCATCCGGAACCCTGCTCTATGCGCAATCCGGCGGCGTCACTGCCGTCATCAACGCCACCGCTTCGGCCGTCATCCAGACCGCCCGCGCCCACAGGATCAAGGTACTGGCCGCCCGCAACGGCATCCTGGGCGCGCTGCGCGAGGACCTGATCGATACCTCGAAAGAGCCGATCGCCGCGATCCGCGCCCTCGCCCACACCCCCGGCGGGGCCTTCGGCTCGTGCCGGTTCAAGCTCAAGTCACTGGACGGGGACCGGGCGAAATACGAGCGCCTGCTCGACGTGCTGCGGGCGCATGACGTGCGCTGGTTCCTCTACAACGGCGGCAACGATTCGGCCGATACCGCGTTGAAAGTGTCGAAGCTGGCGGCCGAGTTCGGCTACCCGCTGGTGTGCATCGGTGTGCCCAAGACGATCGACAACGACCTCGCATTGACCGACTGCAGCCCGGGCTTCGGCTCGGCCGCGAAGTACACCGCGGTATCGGTGCGCGAAGCGGCGCTGGATGTCGCGGCGATGGCCGAAACCTCGACCAAGGTGTTCGTGTACGAAGCGATGGGCCGCCACGCCGGCTGGCTGGCCGCCTCCGCCGGACTGGCCGGGCATGGCCCCGACGAGGCACCGCACGTCATCCTGTTTCCCGAGCGACCGTTCGACGAGGCCGATTTCTTTGCCCGCGTGAAAGCCGTGGTCGAGCGCGTCGGCTATTGCGTCGTGGTCGCCAGCGAAGGCATCCAGACCGCCGATGGCCGGTTCGTCGCCGACGCCGGTGGCAGCGTGGACTCCTTCGGCCACTCGCAGCTGGGTGGCGTCGCGTCCCACCTCGCCGGCCGGGTCCAGCACGTGCTCGGCTACAAGGTGCACTGGGCGCTGCCCGATTACCTGCAGCGCTCGGCGCGGCACCTGGCATCGAAGACCGACCTGGAACATGCACAGGCGGCCGGCAAGGCGGCGGTGGAGTTCGCGCTTGCTGGCATGAATTCGGTAATGCCGGTGATCGTGCGTACCAGCGATGCACCCTATCGCTGGAAGATCGAGGCCGCGCCGCTGTCGAAGATCGCCAACAGGGAAAAGAAGATACCGGCCGGATTCCTGCGCCGCGACGGCTACGGCATCACCGAAAAGGCCCGTAACTACCTGGAGCCGCTGATCCGTGGCGAGGCGCCGCCACCTTATGGCAATGACGGACTACCGAAGTACGTGACGCTGAAGAATGTACCGGTGACGCGCAAGCTGGGCGACTGGGTGCCTTGAGTTACAGATGAGCAGGTGAGTGCGGGCAGCCACCGAAGAAACGACGCGAGCGCCGTCTCTCATGCCCTCACCCCACCCCTCTCCCGCAAGCGGGAGAGGGAGACAAGCGATTGATTTCCCACATTTCCTTCTCCCGCTCGCGGGAGAAGGTGCCCTGAAGGGGCGGATGAGGGCGAGCGCAGCTGAAGATGCGACGCAAGCTCCGTTTCGCATGCCCTCGCCCCAACCCCGCTCTGCGGCCTGCGAGTACTAGCTGCAGGGCTTTCCCTCGACCGCCATCGCGGCTGAAAACATCGTCACTGCTGACAGAGGATCGGCTTTCTTCGCCTGCATGGAATCGTCCAGATAGATCCGCGCGCGGCCCTGGGCATCCAGCTCCGGCGGAGCCGCTTGGCCAGGCTTTCGCCACACGTGCACGACAGCCAGCTGCGATGCGCAGCCCGCATTGGGGACGCGGATCAGGTCGTTGAGCACCCAGCCTTCCGCCAGTGAAGGCTGCGCCTTGACCGCATCGAGGAACCGCGCGCGCGGCTGGCACGTCGGGCTGGTGCGAACCACCGCGAATCGATACGGATCGGCGGCGACACCGGTAAACACGCCTTCCAGACGGGCGCAGGCTTCTGGAATCGTGCGCAGCGTGTGGGCCGCGCCAACGGCCTGCGGGGCCGCTGGTGCGCGGTCGATCTCCGGCTTCGATTCGGCGGCGAACGCTGCGGCCGGCAGCGCGGCGATGGCGATCAGCAAGGGCATCAGGCGCATGGGAACTCCCGGGGGTCGAATGGCGAAAGCCTCGCACGGGGCGACTGAACCCCATCGGTAGGGCCGACGTTAATCGCGACCTGTACTTCACATCCGACATTCGCAACTTCGCGGCTGAAGCCGTTCCTACAACCAAGGGAAGTGCAGATAGACGGCAACATGGCTCCCGCCAGCTCCACGCCGCCGCGCTGGACGTGTAGAAGCGACGTGAGTCGCGAATGCGAAACAACAACGACGTGTATTGGCCGGACGTTGCCGGCATCGAGAATACGGCGTGGACTATTCCGTCCCGGATGGGGGAAAGGATGCACCGCTCGCGACTGACGTCGCTCCCGCAAAACAGCGATGTTTCCCCGCGCGCTTTTTCCCACCAGCGCGGGAAACGCGTGGGCGAGCGAACCGATCACAGACGAAGCTACCCGCCACTACGGTGCCGCGGCGTCCTATGCCATAGTCGTCGCGTTGCCGGTTCGCGTCATCCGGCCGGCAACCACAACTCGAAGCAGGTAATCCGAAATTCCAAGTTGTCCACTCTAAGGGGAGGGGTCCATGCTGGAGCAGTACGGTTTGACCTTGGCGCTCGTGTGCGCCGTCATCGCGATCCTGTACGGGATCATCTCGGCGCGCTGGATCAGCGCGCAGCCCGCCGGCAACGAACGCATGCAGGAGATCGCCGGCGCGATCCAGGAAGGCGCACGCGCCTATCTCAACCGGCAATACCTCACCATCTCGGTCGCCGGCGTGGTCCTGTTTGTCCTTATCGGGGTTTTCCTGGGCTGGTCCACCGCGACCGGCTTCGCAGTGGGTGCGATCCTGTCCGGCGGTGCCGGTTATATCGGCATGAACGTCTCGGTCCGCGCCAACGTGCGCACCGCCGAGGCGGCCCGGCGCGGCATCGGACCGGCGATGGACGTCGCGTTCCGCGGCGGCGCAATCACCGGAATGCTGGTGGTCGGGCTGGGCCTGCTGGGGGTGGCGGGTTACTGGCTGGTGCTGGAAAAGGTCGGCATCGTCGGCGAACCGGCGCTGCACGCGCTGGTCGGGCTGGCGTTCGGCTCCTCGCTGATCTCGATCTTCGCCCGGCTGGGCGGCGGCATCTTCACCAAGGGCGCGGACGTCGGCGCCGACCTGGTGGGCAAGGTCGAGGCCGGCATTCCCGAGGACGACCCGCGCAACCCGGCGGTGATCGCCGACAACGTGGGCGACAACGTCGGTGACTGCGCGGGCATGGCGGCCGACCTGTTCGAGACCTACGCGGTGACCGTCATCGCCACGATGCTGCTGGGTCACCTGATGGCGGACACGGTCGGCGGCAACGGCGCGCTGTTCCCGCTGGTGCTGGGCGGCGTGTCGATCATCGCCTCGATCATCGGCACGTTCTTCGTGAAGGTGAAGGCCGGCGGCTCGATCATGGGCGCGCTGTACAAGGGCGTGATCGTGTCGGCGGTGCTGGCGGCGATCGCGTTCTATCCGGTGACCACGATGCTGATGGCGGATTTCAGTGGCGGGCCGATGAACCTGTACTTCTGCGCCCTGGTCGGGCTGGTGCTGACCGGCGCGATCGTGTGGATCACCGAGTACTACACCGGCACCCAGTTCGGACCGGTGCGGCACATCGCGCAGGCTTCCACCACCGGCCACGGCACCAACATCATCGCCGGGCTGGGCATCTCGATGAAGTCGACCGCCTGGCCGGTGCTTGCGGTGTGTGCGGCGATCTGGATCTGCCATGAACTGGCCGGCCTGTACGGCATCGCGATCGCGGCCACGGCGATGCTGTCGATGGCCGGCATGATCGTCGCGCTGGACGCCTATGGACCGATCACCGACAACGCCGGCGGCATCGCCGAGATGGCCGACCTGCCCCCGGAAGTGCGCGAGATCACCGACCCGCTGGACGCGGTCGGCAATACCACCAAGGCGGTGACCAAGGGCTACGCGATCGGCTCGGCGGCACTGGCCGCACTGGTGCTGTTCGCCGACTACACCCACAACCTGCAGGCCAACAACCACGGCGAGATCTTCACCTTCGACCTGTCCGACCATCTGGTGATCATCGGCCTGCTGATCGGTGGCCTGATTCCCTACCTGTTCGGGGCGATGGCGATGGAAGCGGTCGGCCGTGCCGCCGGCGCCGTCGTCGAGGAAGTGCGTCGGCAGTTCCGCGAGATTCCCGGGATCATGGCCGGCACCGGCAAGCCGGACTACTCGCGCGCGGTCGACATGCTGACCAGGTCGGCGATCAAGGAAATGATCGTGCCCTCGCTGCTGCCGGTCGCAGTGCCGATCGTGGTCGGCCTGCTGCTGGGACCGAAGGCGCTCGGCGGCGTGCTGATCGGCACGATCGTCACCGGCCTGTTCGTGGCGATCTCGATGACCACCGGCGGCGGTGCGTGGGACAACGCCAAGAAGTACATCGAGGACGGCCACCACGGCGGCAAGGGCAGCGCGGCGCACATGGCGGCGGTGACCGGCGATACCGTCGGCGACCCGTACAAGGACACCGCCGGCCCGGCGATCAACCCGCTGATCAAGATCATCAACATCGTCGCGTTGCTGATGGTGCCGCTGCTCTGACCTGACCGGTTGGCCATGTCCAACCCGTCGCCACACCGACAGCCCCGCACTTTGCGGGGCTGTTTTTTCCGCCAGTGAGTTCGGCCTGCGTGAGGCGGCTCGGATTGACGAGGATCAAGTCGTCACGATGCGAGCCATTTATCCTCACCGCGCCGGCCCCTCCTTCCCGCCGGCCAGGTGATCCAGCGATGACCACACCCACGCCCCTCCCTCTCATCCCCAACGACACGCCCCGCCTCCAGGCACGTGCGAGCGGCATGTTCGCCGCCCTGTTGCTGGCTCTGATGGCTCCCGCCGCGCTCGCGCAGGATGCCGATTCCGCCTGGAAGTTCAGCGGCGACCTGCGCGGCGGCTACTTCGCCAGCGAGCGCACCGCCCGCGATGGCAGCCAGTCCGATGACGACGCCTTCAACGCACGCCTGCGGGTCGCGCTGCAACGCGGCTTCGCCGGGAACTGGACGTTCCGCACCCGCGCCGCCGGCCGCTTCAGCAGCGAGCAGGACGGGACCGACATCTACCTGCGGGGCTACGCGCCCACCAACGTCGGCACCGAGTTCGGCAACGTCACCCTCGATGAGGCCTACCTGGGTTACAGCGCGCCCGGCGACGGCATGCGCGTGCGGATCGGCCGCTTCCAGACCGGCTTCGCGGTTCCCGGCGTGGCCTCCAAGGGGCTGGACCGCAACGACAGCCCCAACATCGACGTCAACTGGACCGACGGCGTGCACCTGGACCTGCCGGTCGCCAACGACTGGCGCGGCCACGTGATCGCCCAGTACCGGCATCGCCGCGGCAGCGGCGGCGTGGCCCGTTCGCCGCTGGATTTCAGCGACTCCGACAGCCGCGCCTCGCTGTTCCTCGGACTGGAAAACAACCAGCGCCTGGGCCCGGTCGACCACCGCATGCTGTCGCTGACCTGGATGCCGTCGAGCCTGGCCGACCAGGGCACGGCAAACGCCTCGCGCGAGGACTACCTGGCCATCGATGCGCGGGTCGCCGGCACCTGGCCGATCCGCGACGACGGCCTGCGCCTGGTCGCTGGCGCCGAAGTCGGTTACGCGCTCAACACGCCGGCCTCCGCCGTCCTGGGCACCGGCCAGCGCGGTGACAGCGACGGGCTCGCCTGGCAACTGCAGGCCAGCCTGTACGACATCGCGCCGGGGCATCATCTGGGCGTGGCCTATGGCCGCGCCGGTGCCGGCTGGCTGATCTCGCCCGACTTCCGGCCCAACGACGCCCTCGCCGAAATCCGCTACCAGTGGCGGGTCAACCCGAAGCTGTCGTTCGAGGCGCGCATCCGCGAGCGCAAGGAGATCGAGATCCCCGCCAGCGCCCGGCGCGCCCGCGTCGATGACGACTTCTACCTGAGGGCGTCGATCAAGTTCTGAGCCGGCCACACACCGGCCGACGACGACAACCGCCGCCAGCCCCATCCGGGCGCTGGTGGGTGGCTTCGATCCCCGCCGATGCTGCGCCGCAGCAGCCGGGAGGGTAAAATGGCCGGCTTTCACGGCCGCCGTCCGGCGCGCCCCCCATTTCGGAGCAACCATGGGCCTGGACCACGTCACCACCGGCAAGAACCCGCCGGAAGAAATCAACGTCATCATCGAAATCCCGAAGGATGCCGAACCGGTGAAGTACGAGGTCGACAAGGAGTCCGGCGCGATCTTCGTCGACCGCATCCTGTCCACCCCGATGCGTTACCCCTGCAACTACGGCTACGTCCCGCGCACCCTGTGCGGCGACGGCGATCCGGCCGACGTGATGGTGATCCTGCCGCTGCCGCTGATCCCCGGTTCGGTGATCCGCTGCCGCCCGGTCGGCGTGCTGAAGATGAGCGATGAAGCCGGCAGCGACGAGAAGATCCTCGCGGTTCCGGTGGAGAAGGTGTTCGCCGGCTACGCCCACATCCACGACATCGACCAGGTCAGCCCGCACTGGTGCGAGCGCATCGGCCACTTCTTCGAGCACTACAAGGACCTGGAGAAGGGCAAGTGGGTCAAGCTCGACGGCTGGGGCGGCGCCGACGAGGCCAAGGCCTTGTTGCTGGATGCGATGAAGCGCCATGCGGCCGAGGAGAACCAGAAACAGGCCTGAGCCCAGGCCATCCGCATCACCCAGAAAGCCGCCTCCGGGCGGCTTTTTCATGCCCGAAGCCAAGTCCGGCACTGCTGCTCAACGATGGGTGGCGGCGCCCGATACGGCCGCTGGGCGCTGGCCAGCGAGGGAATGGAATGCGCCTCCGCGAACCGGCTTGCTCACCCATGTCACCAAACAATCCGCAGTAAAAAAGCGGCCCCGTTTCCGGGGCCGCCTTGTTTACTGCTCAACCAATCGACGGATCGATCAGAAGTTCTGCTGGTACTTCATGTACACGAAGCGGCCGATGTCATGACCACCGTAGTACGAGTAGTTCGCATTCGGCTGGTCGTACTCCGGCGCCGCATAGTGACCGAACACGTTGTTCGCACCCACGGAGACCTTGCCATTCCACGGCGCCTTCCAGGAAACCTGGACGTCGTGGAAGGTGTTCGCGCCGATACGGTTCATCGGAACGATCGTGCCCTGGGTGTCCGGAGCTGCGTAGTTCGGATAGGTGCAACGCTCATCAAACGAGCACTCTTCCTTCACGCCGGAGGAGTAACGCACGCCCCAGTTTGCGGCAAAGTCACCCTTGCTCCAGTTCAGGTTGGCGTTGGAACGGATGCGGAAGTTGCCGCTGAACCCGTTGCTCACCGCTTCCGGCGTACCGACGTCGTTGGTGGACTTGGACACCAGCTTGCTGACGTAGGTGGTCTGCCAGTTCAGGCCGAAGCGGCCGTAGTCGGTGTCCATGCGGTAGCTGAGGTCGACGTCGAAGCCTTCGGTCTCGACATAACCGGCGTTGCGCAGGCCGTAGGTCAACTCGTTGACGATCCCCGTGACCGGATCACGCTTGAAACCGGCGCAACGCGATTCGATGAGGGCGACATAGCAGTCGCTCAGCATCGCGTTCGGGCTGTCGGAGACCATCGTGTTCTCGATGGTGATGTTCCACCAGTCGATACCGACGGTCAGGCCCTGCACGTAGCTCGGGGAGTACACGAAGCCAAGGGTCTTGGACTCCGAGGTCTCCGGCTGCAGGTTGATGTTGGAACCGCTCATGAACGGCACCGGGGTCTGCATGCCAGGCGCCGTGGTCGGCACGAAGCCCTGCTGCAGCTGGCGGTAGCCGGCGGCCACGTCCTTCAGGCAGCGGGCGCTGCCGGCAGCGTTGCCGTATACCGAGTCGCACGGGTCACGGAAGCCGGTGGTGAAGGTCTGCGAACCGCCGCCGTACAGGTTCGAGATCGTCGGCGCACGGAAGCCCTCGGACCAGGTACCACGGACCAGCAGGTCGTCGATCGGACGCCACTTGAAGCCGAACTTGTTGTTGGTGGTGTCACCGAAGGTGTCGTAGTCCGAGTAGCGGCTGGCGACGCTGAAGGTCAGCTCCTTGGCGAAGGCCACATCGGCCAGCACCGGGATGCTCAACTCGCCGTAGAACTCGTCCAGCGTGTAGCGGCCGTAGGTGTTGCCGGACGCCAGGTTGGTCGAGTCGCCCGACTGCGCGATCGCATCGGGGGCGAAACCACCTTCCTCGCGACGGGTCTCGTACCCGACCGCGAAGCCCAGGTCGCCGGCCGGCAGGGTGAACAGCGAGCCTGCGAGGTTGGCGAAGTAGCTGGTGGTCTTGGTCTCGCCCAGTGCGTGCTCTTCCTTGAACAGGTACTTCACGACGTTCGGGTCGTCCAGCGAGTTGGCCACCGCGCCGGTGCCGAAGCCCGCAAACGGGTTCCACGGCACGCAGCCGGCAATCTCGGCGCCCGGGACGCCGCAAACCACCTTGCCCTGCGCGTTCGTGAACGACGGGCCGACGGCCTTGCGCACGTTCGGGATGAAGAAGTTGCCGTTGTTGACGACGCGCAGGTTGGTCTCGTTGAACAGCGTGCCAACGTCCCAATCGAAGTAGCGGTCGGCGAGCTGGAACGAACCTTCAATGGCCGCGGTGAAGCGCCAGGTGGTCAGGTCGCTCTGGGTGGTACGCGGCTGCTCCCAGCCACGACGGCGCCAGTTGACCTGGGTACCGGGAACCGGGTTGAACGCGCTGTCGGGCGACATCGGCGCGTTGATCGCGGTCGACTGGGTCGGGTAACCGGCGATCTGGCGGAACGAATCACGCTGGTTGTACGCCATGTCGGAGACAAAGCGCACGTCGTCGGTGATGTCCCAGTTCGCGCTGGCGAACAGCGAACGACGCTCCTGCGGGGTGCGCACGTGCATCTGGTCGGATGCCTTGCTGGTGTCGGCCGGGTTCTGCTGCGGATGGAACTGGTCGGCACCGATGGCGGTGCCGCCACGGTTGGGGGCCTGCCACGCACCGGTGGAGCCGGTCGGACGCCAGTTGCCCCACTGGCCGACAACCGTCTGGCTGTACTGCGGGTAGCGCGGGTAGCTGTCGTTGGAGAACCAGCGGTCCTTGGCCCAGACCTCGTCTTCCTTGTGGTACTCGGCACCGATGGTGACCGAGCCACGGTCGCCGGCGAAGCCGGTGACGAAGTCGTAGTTCTGGATGGTGCCGTCGCCCTGGCTGTACTGGCCGTAGTAGGCGTTGACTTCCGCACCGTCGAAGTTGCTGCGGGTGATGATGTTGATCACGCCGGCCATCGCGTCGGAGCCGTAGATCGACGAGGCGCCGTCCTTCAGCACTTCGATGCGCTCGACCACCGCGGACGGGATCGTCGAGATGTCCTGGTAACCGGCGGTGCTGATGCCCAGGCGCTTGCCGTTGACCAGCACCAGGGTGCGCTGTGCGCCCAGGTTGCGCAGGTCGATGTAGGAACCACCGGCTTCGGCGTTGGCGGTCAGCGGCGAGGAGCGGCTGAACGCCGGGGAACCGGCGGCGGAGATGTTCTGCAGGATGTCGGCAACCGAGCTGAAGCCCTGGTTCTCGATGTCCTCGCGGGAAATCAGCAACACCGGCTGCGCGGTTTCAACGTCGACCTGGCGGATACGCGAACCAGTGACTTCGATGCGGTCCAGAGTGGTGGCCTGGGAAGCCGGGGCGGCGTCCTGGGCACCGGCAATGGCCGGTACAAGTGCCACTGCAATGCCGGCCGGCAGCAGGCCGAGTCGGATTGCAGGGCGCAAATTGCGGTAATTCATCTATCTCTCTCCAATAACGTTATGGGCGTGTTAAACGCGCCGTCAACGCTACGTCCCAAGCGCGCTTGCTGCTTTGCTGCAACCGCCGCCTGACTTTGCCGAATCTGGCCTGAGCCATCACGCGGCCATTTTTTTCCGATAGCTGGTCGCCGACATCTGGTAGCGCGCCCGGAAAGCCCGCGCGAAGCTGCAGCAGTTGTCGAAGCCGCACGCCGCGGCGACTTCGCCGATCATCATCTGGCTGCTGCGGAGCAGCTCGGCGGCATGCTCCAGCCGCATCCGCGCCGATGCCGACTGCGGGCTTTCGCCATAGAGGCTGTGGAAGGTCTTGGAGAAGTACCAGCTGGAGAAGCTGGTCAGTTCCGCCAGTTCGCTGATGCGCACCACGCGGTCGCGGTTGCCGTCGAGATACATCCGCGCGCGCTGCAGGCGGCCGAACACCTGCCGCTTGCGCATGCGCGAGCGCCCGGGGCACAGCGGGATGTTGGCGGTCATCTCGCCCTGGACCGCCGCCATCTGCAACAGCAGTGGGCGCAACATGCCGACGATGGTGGTGGTGTCGGCACCGGCAAGGGTCGACAGGCGGGTGCTGGACGACCGCCACAACCGCAATGCCATGCGGGCGTCGTGCAACTCGACCTTGCCGCGACCGGCATACAGCCCCGGATCGGCCAATGCGCCAGCGGCGCGCAATGCATCCGCGCCCAGGGTCAGACCGATGCAGACGCCATGGCGGTCGGCCTGCACGTGCGGGCGCGAGTCGCGCTCGAACGCGATCCAGTCACCCCGGCGCAGGCGGAACTTGCCTTCCCGGCCTTCCACCCAGGAACTGCCGCGCAACTGCACCCAGATGCTGAACGCGCTGGCGGGCACCTGCACGCTGCCCAGTCGCGACACTCCCACGCACGTGGCCTGGCTTTCGACTTCCGCTGCTTCCAACGGCAATTGCTGGCCGCGATCGGCCCATAACGTGTTGTCCATGTTGCGCCCCTGTACTGATAGAGGCGCGGATGCTTGCCCAATCGGCCGGAAGAGTCCTGAGCTATTTGCGAAAACCCATCCGAAATTTTGCCGACTCTGGCGGTGACAAAGTTACGAAAGGCTTTATTCCTTCAAAATCAACTACTTGCTTACTTCCGGCTGGGGCGCCGCAGGGAGTGGATCGAAGCTCGCAAACCCGATGTCGCCACCGTCGTACTCGGCCAGCGTGATGTAGATGCGCTCGGTGCGCGGATCGAAGCTGAACGCGGTGGTCGCCGCGCGGCGATCTGGATCGAGGCAACGGGGCCCGGGCAACGCGGAAGCCGATGCCCCCGTCGATCCAGGCGCGGGTTGATAGGAAAACAGCGCCGGGCAACCGGGGGTGCGCCGGGTTCGATAGATTCCGCCGTCGCGCGCTACCGCCCATGCCTGGTGCCAGGGGGTCAACTGCACGCCGAGCTCGACCGGCTTCAGGCTGGCCGGAGCGAGCTGGAAATTGATCTGCCAAAGGCCCGGCTGCCCGATGCGAACGAACAGCAACCGCTGACGTTCTGCATCGACCTGGACCCGCGCCACGTCATCCAGGGTCGCCAACGCTGTCCCGGAATACGAGGACTGCCCCGGATCCGACCGGAACAGGCTCAAGCGCGGCCGCCCATCCCCTCCATCGGCCAGAACCAACAAACGTTCCTGCCGGCCGTCGGGATCCGGCAGGTACACCGCCTGGAGCGGATCACGCACCGGCAACGACAGACGCGTGACCCGGCCACTGGCCGGAACCACCTCATAGACGCCGCCCTGGTCATCTCCGGCATTCGCCGCCTTCGCGGCCACCACCAGTACGCGCGAACTGTCGGCCGACCACGCCGGCAGATGACGCGACTCCGGCTGGACCCCTTCAAGCAGGCGCAACGATCCCGGCTGGTCGACATCCGCCCACCAGAGCGCAAACGGACCGGAGCGGTCGGAGGTGAACACCAGTTGGCGCCCATCCGGAGCGATCGCCGGGAGGCGGTCGCGGCCGGATGATGCAAACAGGCGCTCGCCCGGAGTGTTGCTGCCCAGGTCGAACCGGTAGATGCCGAAGCGCGTACGCCGCAGGACGTAGGCCAATGCCGGCACGTTCCTGGCCGTCACCGGCTGCTCGCCGTCCTCGACACCCAGGTCGACATGTGTGCTGGTGCCCAGTTCGTACCGGTACAGGCGGCTGATGCTGTCGCTGCGGCGGGCATACACCAACGCCTTGCCGCTGGGCGTCCAGTCCCAGCCCCGGATCTCGGCGTTCAACCGGGTCAACCGTTCCGCCGGGCCTCCGCCGGCAGGGATGCGCCAGAAGTCGCCCAGGGGCGAGTTGCGCACGAACACGATCCACTGCCCGTCCGGCGAATACCTCGGCGCGGAGTCGATATCGTCCGGGTTGGTGCGGTAATCGATCGAGTGCACACGGCCGGTGGCGAGATCCAGCACATGCAGCCCGGACCGGTTGCCCTCCGGACCGGCGCCGTCATAGACCAGGCCGCGCCCGTCCGGGGTCCAATCGAACGCAGGCTGATCGTCGGGATCGCAACTGCCGGCCGTCCTTTCCGGCCCGCCGTTCGCGGGAATCACCAGCAGATGGCATTCCTTGCCCGGCACGACCCGCAAAAACGCGATCTCGCGCCCGTCGGGCGACCACTCGGGGCGCACGTCATCGGCCATTCCAGCAGGATGGGTCAGCTGCCGCGGGGCGGTCGGCGTGGTCGTCTGGACCATGATCGCGATGTTGCGCTGCCCTTCCGGGATCGCCATGTAGGCGACCATGGCGCCGTCCGGACTCAGCGTGGGGGCCAGCTCGAACCCCGGCGCCGAAGTGATCAGGTGGGGCTTGAGCCGGTAACGCTCCGGCGAGATCGCTATGCCGGCGTCGGCAGGGCCGGCGGGCACCGGCACGGGGGCGGTCGGTCGAACCCACCACAGCAGCGTGGCTACCAGCAGAAGCACCACGCCCAGCACGCCGAGCAGCGATTTCCAGCCGCCTCGCAGCGCTTTGGGCTGATGGATTGCCGGTGCACTTGCCGGTGCGGGATCGATCGGCCGGGTATCGACGCTGGCGGCGTCGTCATTGCGACGCGAATCGGGTCCGGATCCATCGCCCCGGTCTTCCACGATCGCCTCCCCGGACGGCGGGGCACCCAGCCACTCCACCTCGGCCAGCAGGCGGTAGCCGCTCTTGGCAATGGTTTCGATGTACTGGGGGTCGTCGCGGACGTCGCCAAAGGCCTTGCGCAGCTGGGTCACGGCCTGGGTGACGACGTCGTCGCCGGGCAGCGTGTCGGGCCAGACACTGGCCAGCAGCGCATCGCGGCTGACCACCCGGTCGGCATTGGCGACCAGTGCCAACAACACGCCCATCGACTTGGGGGTGACACGGCGCGGTCGACGCGCGCCCGGCGCATGCACCTCACGCGACGGAATATCGACCGTGCATTGGCCTACGCGCAGCTGTTCGGGGAGGGGTGAGTCGACATGGTTGGACATGAATGCGGCCAATTATCGCCGCAAACTGGCCCGCAAGCATGTGCATAAAGTCGCCAAATGACATGAACGGCAAACAAGCACCGCCGGATGGGCAAAGAAAAACCGGCCGCCCCCCGCCGATCCCCGCCTCCGGGCGGCCAAAAACCGCTCCGCTGCCGTGGGCGGCCGCGCGTCACCGGCGGCCGCCCACGCAGGCACCGCTCATCAGGCCTTGGCGTAGACCTCGACACCGGCGGCGCGGAACTCGGCGGCCTTCTCCTGCATGCCGGCCTCCAGCGCCGCCTGTTCGTCCACCCCCTGGGCGGCAGCGAAGTCGCGCACGTCCTGGCTGATCTTCATCGAGCAGAATTGCGGGCCGCACATCGAGCAGAAATGCGCCGACTTGTGCGCGTCCTTGGGCATGGTTTCGTCGTGGTATTCGGTCGCGCGTTCAGGGTCCAGGCCAAGGTTGAACTGGTCTTCCCAGCGGAACTCGAAGCGGGCCTTGCTCAGCGCGTTGTCGCGTGCCTGCGCGCCGGGATGGCCCTTGGCCAGATCGGCCGCGTGGGCGGCGATTTTGTAGGCCATCAGGCCTTCGCGCACGTCCTGTTTGTTCGGCAGGCCGAGGTGTTCCTTCGGCGTCACGTAGCAGAGCATCGCGGTGCCGAACCAGCCGATCATCGCCGCGCCGATCGCCGAGGTGATGTGGTCGTAGCCCGGCGCGATGTCGGTGGTCAGCGGGCCGAGGGTGTAGAACGGCGCCTCGCCGCAGACCTCCAGCTGCTTGTCCATGTTCTCCTTGATCAGGTGCATCGGCACGTGGCCGGGGCCTTCGATCATGGTCTGGACATCGTGCTTCCAAGCGATCCTGGTCAGCTCACCGAGGGTTTCCAGCTCGCCGAACTGGGCGGCGTCGTTGGCATCGGCAATCGAACCCGGACGCAGGCCGTCACCCAGGCTGAAGGCGACGTCGTAGGCCTTCATGATCTCGCAGATGTCTTCGAAGTGTTCGTACAGGAAGCTCTCCCGGTGATGCGCCAGGCACCACTTGGCCATGATCGAGCCGCCGCGGCTGACGATCCCGGTCACCCGGCCGGCGGTCAGCGGCACGTAGCGCAGCAGCACGCCGGCATGGATGGTGAAGTAGTCCACGCCCTGCTCGGCCTGCTCGATCAGGGTGTCGCGGAAGATCTCCCAGGTCAGCTCCTCGGCGCGGCCGTCGACCTTTTCCAGCGCCTGGTAGATCGGCACCGTGCCGATCGGAACGGGGCTGTTGCGGATGATCCACTCGCGGGTCTCGTGGATGTGCTTGCCGGTGGACAGGTCCATCACGTTGTCGGCGCCCCAGCGGATCGCCCAGACCAGTTTCTCGACCTCCTCGGCGATGCCCGAGGACACTGCCGAGTTGCCGATGTTGGCGTTGACCTTGGTCAGGAAGTTGCGGCCGATGATCATCGGCTCGCTTTCGGGGTGGTTGATGTTGCACGGGATGATCGCGCGGCCGCGGGCGACCTCGTCGCGCACGAACTCCGGGGTGATGATCTTCTGGATGTTCGCGCCGAAGCTCTGGCCCGGATGCTGCCTGAGCAGGTGCGCCTCGGTGATCGCTTCCAGCCGCTGGTTCTCGCGGATCGCGACGTACTCCATCTCCGGGGTGATGATGCCGCGGCGGGCGTAGTGCATCTGGGTGACGTTGGCACCGGCGACGGCACGGCGCGGCAGAGGACGGTTGCCGAAGCGCACCGCGTCCAGCTTCGTATCGCCTTCGCGCTGGCGGCCGAACTGCGAGGTCAGGCCATCGAGCACTTCGGTATCGCCGCGTTCGGCGATCCAGGCCGCGCGCAACGGCGCCAGTCCACGCGCCAGATCGATGGTGGCCGACGGATCGGTGTACGGCCCGGAGGTGTCGTAGACGGCCAGCGGCGCGTTGTCCTCGCCGCCGAACAGGGTGGGCGTGGCGGCGAGCACGATTTCGCGCATCGCGACCTGCAGGTCGGGGCGCGAGCCGGGCAGGTGGATCTTGCGCGAGCCGGGGATCGGCCGGACCACGTCGGCTGACAGCTTGTCGGCATCCTGGACCAGTTGGGAGGGCACTGCATTCATGGCATTCATCCGCTTCGGGTGGAGTGTCCGCACTGGGTGCGGGCCGTTGCGAACCAGGTCGCAACACGAAGCGAAGGCGCACGGCCCCACGGGGCACCGGTGCGAAGCTTCCCTACGGCGGTATCAACCGCGTCAGGTTCGAAGGGTCTGTCTCAACCGGCGCCGGAACGGCGCGCGGTACCCCCGCTTCAGTCGCGCATTGGAGCATGTAACCGCTCCGGCGGCCAACCGTGGAGCCGCAGGAACACCGGGGCGGCACGGCGATAATGTCGCCACGCCGCGGGTCGCAGGGACCCGCGTCAACCCGGCGGCGGCCGGCGGCCGCGGAGCATGTCGATGGCACAACAGGGAAACCGACCGGCACGCCAGGCGAGCGCCTTCGCCCCGGCCGGCGTGGGCAACATCGGGGTCGGCTTCGACCTGCTCGGGCACAGCATCCACGGGCCGGGCGACCGCGCCACGGTGCGTCGCATCGATGCACCGACGGTCCGCATCGTCGCGATCGACCGCGACAGCGCGGGCACCGGCGACCTGCCGCTGGAGCCCGCTCTGAACACCGCCGGGCGCGCGCTGATGGCGCTGCGCGAGGAGCACGGGATCACGCATGGCTTCGAGCTTTGGCTGCACAAGGGCATCGCGCTGGGCTCCGGGCTGGGCGGTTCGGCGGCCTCCGCCGTGGCCGCCCTGGTCGCCGCCAACCACGTGCTCGATGCCCCGCTGAGCCGCGAGCAGCTGTATCCGGCGGCACTGGTGGGCGAGTCGGTCGCCAGCAACAGCCTGCAGGGCGACAACGTCGGACCGATGCTGCTGGGTGGCGTGGTGTTGGCGACCCGCACGCGGGTGATTGCGCTGCCTGCGCCGCCGTTGCATTGCGCGGTGGTACACCCCCACTACGTGCTGGAAACCAGGCGGTCGCGCGAGGCGCTGGTTGCGCCGTACCGGATCGGCGAGTTCGTCCGCCAAAGCGAATACCTCGCGCTGTTCCTGACCGGCCTGGCGCGCGGCGACCGTGAACTGATCGCGGCCGGGTTGCGCGACGTGCTGGTCGAGCCTCGCCGGGCCGCGTTGATCCCGGGCTTCGCCGGCGTGCAGGCCGCGGCGCTGGCCCACGGCGCGCTGGGGGCGAGCATCTCCGGGGCCGGACCGAGTGTGTTCGGCTGGTTCGACGACGCGGCCGACGCAAGCGCTGCGGCCCGTGCGATGCAGGCCGCGTTCGCCGACGCGGGGCTGGGCAGCGACGCCTGGGTGTCGCCGATCAACGGCCCGCGTGCGGAACTGCTGGACTGACACATTGAGCGTCGGCAAGGCCTGTCTGGTTGGCATTTGCGCCCGCGGCGGTTAGCGTCGGTGGATGAATAGAATCCAGCTCCCCATCCTCGCCACGGCGCTTGCCGTCGTCCTGTCCGCCTGCACACCCGCGCCCACCACCGCGCCGGAGGCCGCTGCCACCTCCGCGCCCTCGGCATCCGCCACGCCCCGGGACGCGTTCTTCGATCACCTGACCGCCCTGTGCGGCCAGGCCTTCGCCGGCGAGGTCGAGGTCGACCGTCCCGGCAGCACCGGCCCCAACCCGTTCGCCGACCAGGCCCTGGTGATGCACGTGCGCGAATGCAGCCAGCAGGAGATCAGGATCCCGTTCCACGTCGGCGAAGACCGCTCGCGCACCTGGGTGGTGACCCGCATCGATGACGGCCTGCGGCTCAAGCACGACCACCGCCTGCCCGACGGCAGCGATGACCCGGTCACCATGTACGGCGGCGACACCGCAGCCGAGGGCACCGCCAACCGCCAGGAGTTCCCGGTGGACGCGTTCTCGCAGGAGATGTTCACCCGCGAAGGCATGCAGGTGTCCAACACCAACACCTGGGCGATCGAGATCGAGCCGGGCGCGCATTACACCTATGAGCTGGGACGCACCGACACCGACCGCCTGTTCCGGGTCCGCTTCGACCTCACCCGGCCCATCGACGCGCCGCCGGCTCCGTGGGGTGCCGCCGACTGACACGGCGCATCGACACGGCGACACACATCAGGGCGGCCCTCGACGGGCCGCCTTTTTATTGGTTCTTCTCCCATCCAAGGGGAAAGCGCGACATCTGCGGGGTGGCCGGGGTGCCGGGTGCGAATGCCCTTGTGTGCGAATGTCCCCCGGCACCGATGAAGCCGGTGCCTCCTCCTTTATTTCACACCCAAGGGCATTCGCACCCGTCGTTCCAGCGTGGCGGGGGTTCCAGAAGCGCAGGCCCGGCTGCTGGGCTGTCCGCGTACCTCTGCGATCCGACAGCACCGACGTGACCCGCAGGCCTTCGGGGCGAAGTAAAGGAGGAGGCACCCGCTGCAGGCGGGGGCCGGGGGACATTCGTCGCGAAGGCCTGCAGGTCGCGCCCCGGCCCGTCTTCCCGACTTCCCCGGAGTCGGGAGATGAAGCCTTTTTTACTGATCCAGCAGCAACGCGATCGCCCGCTCGCCGGCGCCCATCGCCAGGGTCCAGCCGAGCATTCCGTGACCCACGTTGAAGACGATGTTCCCGTGCTCGCGGCGGATGATCGGCGCCGATTCCGGCGTCATCGGCCGCAGGCCGGCCCACCGGCTTTCGATCGCGTCGTAGCGCGCGGCGCCCGGCAGCGACGCACGCGCCATCGCGATCAGCTGCTTCGACCGCGCCGGATCGACGTCCACCCGGTGATTGCCGACCTCGGCCATTCCGGCGATCCGCATCCTGTCGCCGAGCCGGCAGAACACGAGCTTGCGGTCGGTGTCGGTGATGCTGACCGAGGGAGCGTTCCCGCCCAGTGGAGCGGTCAGCGAATAGCCCTTCATCGGCATCAGTGGCAGATACACACCCAACTGTTTCGCCAGCGACGCCGCCTGCACACCCGCGCACACCACCAGCGAGTGCGACGTCCGCTGCTGGCCGTCCTGACCCCGAAGCACCACGCCCCGCGGCGTTTCCTCGACGCGGGAGACACCGAAGTCGAAATCCGTGCGCACCCCGTATTGCTGCCACAGGACCGCGAGCAGTTCCACGCAGAACCGGTGCGTATCGCCGACCTCCTCGGTCGGGGAGTGGACCACACCGATCAGGCCCGTGGCCGTGGCCAGCGCCGGCTCGATCGCGACCGCCTCGGACGCGCTCAGGACCTCCTGCTCCACGCCGTGCGCGCACTTGACGTCCACCATGGCCACGGCCGACGCGAACGCCTTGGCGTCGCGGTAGAGGTGCATCTTGCCGGGCGCAAGGTGGTCGAACCGGAGCGGATGACGGTCCAGCAGGGCGGCCATCGCAGTGCGCGATTCCAGCGCCAGCCGCAGCACCGCCAGGGTGTTGCGCTGGAAGTGGCCGGCACCGGTGTTGCGCAGGAACGACAGCCCCCAGCGGAAGAAGTCGGAATCCAGCGACCAGCGCAGGCGGAGTGCCGGATCCAGGCCCAGCGCCACGGCCGGCAGCTTTGCCCACAGCGACGGGCTGGCCATGGCTTCGGTGTAGGCGTAACTGAGCTGTCCACCGTTGGCGAAGGACGCGCCCAGCGCCGGCGCGGACGCACGCTCCACGATCCGCACCGACAGCCCACGACGCGCGGCGGCATACGCCGTGGCCACGCCGACAACACCGGCACCCAGCACGGTCAGGTCGACAGCGGTGTCATCCATGGCGTGCAACCCCGGCAGATGATGGGAGGAAAACTCGTCGGCACATCGCTCAGCGCGTCCTACTTCAGGAAGTTCATGAAGCCGGTGATGATCAGGGCGTTGCTGAAGTCGATGAAGAACGCCCCCACCAGCGGCGCGACCAAGAAGGCACGCGGCGCCGAGCCGTAGCGCAGCACCAGCGTGCGCATGACCGCGATCGCGTTGGCCGAGGTGCCGAGCATGAAGCCGACGAAGCCGCCGCCCATCACCGCCGCGTCGTAGTCCTTGCCCATTGCACGGAACACCACCACGCAGAACGCCACCACCGCCGCCGCCTGCACGAACAGGTTGAACGCCAGCGGCATCGCCATGCCGGCCAGTTCCCACAGTTTGAGGTTCATCAGCGCGATGGACAGGAACAACGCCAGGCTGACGTTGCCGATCAGCTCGACGGTGGGCACCGACAGGCCGATCCAGCCGGTGACGTCGTCGATGTTGCGCACGGCCGCACCGACCAGCATCGCGCCGATGTAGGCCGGCAGGGTCAGGCCCAGCGCCGCGAAGCCCTTGCCGATCCAGGCGCCCAGCCACATCGCCACGAGGATGAAGACGATGCTCTTGAGCGCACCGAACTCCCGTTGCGCCTCGCTTTGCCCCGGCTCCAGCACGAT
>DASTUE010000064.1:0-18977 GCA_035759805.1 Lysobacter sp.
CGCAATGTCGTAGACCCGCGGCAGACCCGCCGAAACACCGTTGATCAGGCGCGGCAGCTCCCGGCTGTAACCCCGCGGCAAGTGCCGCCGCGCGAGCGCGATCTGCTCCTGGATCAGGTAGATGTTGTCGAGCAGCCAATCCCCCGCCGGCGTCAGCCGCCGGTTCGCCTGCGCCGCCTCGGTGAGCGTCGCGCAGGCCCGGTCCAGCACCCGCTGGTTGTCGCTGAGCCGCTCCAGCAGCAAGTCCGCATGCGGCCGCATGCTGACCTCGTGATGGCCCGCCAGGTGTCGCCCATGCCGCTCCATCCGCTCGGTGCCGTACAGCGGTGCCCGCAACGGCATTTCATCGGCCACCGGTTTCGCGCCCTGCTGCAGGCCCCACCCCTGCTTGCGCAGGAAACCCAACCTCCAGGCAGACCGGCGACGCCGATGCTTCATGCTTCCCTACCCCGACACCGCGCGGATCACGCGTCAGGGCATGCTGGCACCGGTGGCACCAAGGCCCCGTGAAGCGCGGTGAAGTCAGGGTCGGGTGCGGGGACCTTACTCGGTGAGCATGAAGCAATTTATGGCCAACATCCCGGGAAATGACCCATCAACCAATACACATAGACACATTTCGGCAAGGCAACTTCTAGTCAAAAAGATTTATTTGACTGCTGTCGCCGTCACTTTCCCTCTGTATATCTTGAGATACCTTCTGACCAACTGTCGCATCACGCGCCAAACGGTATCCCTCTGAAAATATAGTCAACATCTCAACTTTACGCTGTTGCGAAAGCCGAGGAATACTACTTGAATCTAAAACCGTTAACTTTCGATCACTTTTTGAGTCAGGTGCACTAAAATCAAGAATATTGAACTTAGCCTCATCTAAATCAGAGTCTTGTAATAAAATATCCTGGACCATCGTTACAAAAAGAGAAAGCCTTTCACCTGCCAATGGATTGCTTCGCCAAAAACTTAGCCAAGGAAAATAAACATCGCCGCCCGAGCCGTAAATCAGTGGCGGATGAAAAGGAACCATCAAATCCCGACCTACTGGATAGAACCTTGAGGCCACGCTAGTGACAAAAGTAGCTGAAACCCCGTCAAAATATTCCTGAATCAGTGGAATCAACCCAAGAAAATTCTGCCGCACATCCTCATTCTTAACCCCTCTCTTGATCCCCTCTTCAATCTGACTGCATGGCACATTAAGAACCAACATGTCACGCACTGCGGCATGAAGCGGCTCATAACTAAAAGTCGGCCCTCCTTTTGTCAACCCTACCAACACGCGTTGAATATCGACAGGATCACTGCGCCAATGCCGGGCAAGATGTTGGAGTGAGGGAACCTTTAGTTTGCCCATTATTGTAAAATCCTCTCAATTCAAAACGGAACACACGCAGTGGCGTAGTAACTCGCTATTCGATCATTATCTATCCTCATCCCGGGATTTACTTTCCCATCGTGATTCCAGACTTCGTGCCACGGCCCACCTTCAACGTGACTCAACTCAACCAAAGTACCCGCGCTTAGTCGACTATAAAAACGCACCACCTTTTCAAGAAACTCGACCGTCTGCACATCAAACGAATAGCCAACAACTACATGTCGCCCAGTTTCCGGGTCTAACTTGGATGCTCGCGAAGTAATGGGCTTCCGATCAAACCCCCTGAAATCTCGATACAAATACTGAATTACCGGGCCAAATTGCCATGCTTCAAATTGATGCTTAATGAGCGGCTCACCCAACTCAGCTAATGACCAGGCGTGGCAAAAGAAAACTATTTTCTGAAGTGACAAATTGGTGATCGGCCTGCCTTCAGAGTCACAAAGGTCCAAAACGAAATTCGCAACAGCGCGGCCATCACTACTCATGAAGTATCTCTTCTAGGTTGAAGTATTTTTTGTGCAAGCAGTTCTCGCTGTGCTTGCACTCGTAGAGATGCGCTTCATAGGCTTTCAGCCCCCTTACCCGCACTTGCTGTAGCCGCAATTCAGGCAGGTCGCGCAGCCGTCCATGATCACGATCGCCTTGGTGCTGCACTTGTGGCACATCGAGGCGGACGGCGGGAATGCGATGCCGCCGTCGCCGGTAACTTCGACATCCTCGCGGCGCGGGGTGTCGGCGATCTTGGGTTCGGGGAACAGGTGGCCGCTGTGGACGTCGCGCGGGGCGACGTCATCGGTGGCGACAGATGGAGTCGGCTGGCTTATTTCAGGGTTTTTTTTTGACTCGCGGGCCGCATAGGCGGCACGTTTCTCGGCGATCAGCGCACGCTGCGCATCGCTCATTTCCGGGTCGTGCAGCAGGCCGATCGACTTCAGGTGCTCCTCGACGATGCTGCCCAGCTCGGCCACCAGCGACGGCATGTAGACGCCGCCGGCCTTGAAGTAGCCTCCCTTGGGGTCGAACACGGCCTTCATCTCGTCGACCAGGAAGGTCACGTCGCCGCCCTTGCGGAACACGGCCGACATGATGCGGGTCAGCGCCACGATCCACTGGAAGTGGTCCATGTTCTTGGAGTTGATGAAGATCTCGAACGGGCGGCGCTGCTCGTGCTCGCTGCCGGCGTTGAGGACGATGTCGTTGATCGTCACGTACAGCGCGTGTTCGAACAGCGGGGTCTTGAGCTTGTAGGTGGAGCCGACCAGCGTTTCCGGACGCTCGATCTTCTCGTGCATCTGGATGACGTTGTCGCCGGACCGGGCGGCCTCGGCCGCTTCGTGCGCGGCATCGGCGGCCCTCGTGACCTCGCGCGCCTTGTCTTCGGCACTGACGACGCTGTAACCCTTGATTTTCTGTTCGATCTTCATGGCCATCGGCCAGACTCCTGATGCGGTGGTGCTTGACTGGAACGCCGCCACCGGACCCCTCTGCCGACGGACGCACTTGGTGTCGTCGGAGAGGGGAGGTACGGCCTTATTTTTTCTTCGCGCGGGTCGTGCTTGCTGCGGTCCTGCTGGTGGTTTTGCTTGCTGCCCTGGCTGGGGCGGCGAGCTTCTTTGCCGGTGCCTTGGCGACGGTTTTCTTCACTGCCGCTTTTTTGACCACGGCCTTCTTCGCCGCGGCCTTGGTGCCGGCAACCTTCTTTGTCGCGACCTTCTTTGCTGCCGCCTTCTTGACCGCGGCCTTTTTCACGGTGGCCTTTTTCACCGCAGCCTTCTTCGCGACGACTTTCTTGGCGACCTTTGCCACCGCCTTCTTCACTGCGGTTTTCTCGACCGCCACCTTCTTTGCGACGGTCTTTGTGGCCTTGGTCGCCTTCTTGCCGACCGCCGTCTTGCGGGCCGCGGTCTTGCGCTTCAGGCTCGCCGCTTCCTTCCTGGCCTCGGCGCTGACCTTCTCCAGCTTCCTGCGTGCGTCGGCACCGGCTTTTTCGATCGTCTTCTTCGCGCTGGCGGTGGTTTTGGCCACCGTCTTCCTTACCTCTTTGCCGGCCTTCACCAGCTTCTTCCTGGCGGTGCCGACGGTGGTGGTGGCGGCCTTGCGGGCACGGGTGGCGCTGGTACGCACCTTGGCGGCGGTTCCCTCCGCGGTGGACACCATCGCAGTGCCGATGTTGCCGGCGGTTTCGGTGACGCTGTCGGCTGCCTGCGAGAGGATTGCCGTCACTCCATTACCGTTGCTCATGTGCCCTCCTGACGGGCGTCTTGTTGGCTGGTTGGCAACGCGGTGAAACCCCTTGTTGCCCGCCGATCCTATACACGAGACGCGCGCAATACGCGATGAAATCCGCGGCGGTCAGAACTTGCCGTAATACCCCTCTTTCAAGGCATCGAACAGGTTGGCGGCGGTGTGCATTTCGCCGTCGTATTCGATCTCCTGGTTGCCCTTGGCCTCCACCACGCTGCCGTCCTCCAGCTCGAACCGGTAGGTGGTGCTTTCCAGGTCGGCTTCCTTGACCAGCACGCCCTGGAAGGCGGCCGGGTTGAAGCGGAACGTGGTGCAGCCCTTCAGTCCCTGCGCATGGGCGTAGGTGTAGATGTCCTTGAAGTCCTCGTACGGGTAGTCGGTGGGGACGTTGGCGGTCTTGGAGATCGAGCTGTCGACCCACTTCTGCGCGGCGGCCTGGACGTCGACGTGCTGCTTCGGGCTGACCTCGTCGGCGGCGATGAAGTAGTCCGGCAGGCGGGTCGCAGCTTCGTCCGAGAACGGCATCGCGCCCGGGTTCACCAGCGTCCGGTAGGCGAGCAGTTCGAACGAGAACACGTCGACCTTTTCCTTCGACTTCTTGCCCTCGCGGATCACGTTGCGGCTGTAGTGGTGCGCGAACGACGGTTCGATGCCGTTGGAGGCGTTGTTGGCCAGCGACAGCGAGATGGTGCCGGTCGGCGCGATCGAGCTGTGGTGGGTGAAGCGCGCGCCGACCTCGGCCAGCTCGGCGACCAGCTCGGGCGCGACCTCTGCCACGCGCTGCATGTAGCGCGAGTACTTCGCGTGCAGCACCTTGCCGGGCACGTCCTGGCCGATCTTCCAGCCGTCGGCGACCATTTCCGGGCGCTTGCGCAGCATCTCGGCGTCGACCTTGAACGCCTCGTCCATGATCGGCGCAGGGCCCTTCTCCTTCGCCAGTTCCAGGCCCATCTCCCAGCCGGCGACGGCCATCTCGCGCGCGACGCGCTCGGTGAACTCGCAGGACTCGGCCGAGCCGTACTTCATCTTCAGCATGGTCACGGTCGAGCCCAGGCCGAGGAAGCCCATGCCGTGGCGCCGCTTGCGCAGGATCTCCTCGCGCTGTTTCTCCAGCGGCAGGCCGTTGATCTCCACCACGTTGTCGAGCATGCGGGTGAACACGCGCACGACTTCCTTGTACTCGTCCCAGTCGAACTCGGCCTGGTCGGTGAACGCATTGCGCACGAACTTGGTCAGGTTGACCGAGCCCAGCAGGCAGGCGCCATAGGCGGGAAGTGGCTGCTCGCCACACGGATTGGTCGCGCGGATGTTCTCGCACCACCAGTTGTTGTTCATCTCGTTGACGCGGTCGATCAGGATGAAGCCCGGCTCGGCGTAGTCGTACGTCGAGACCATGATCATGTCCCACAGGTGCCGGGCCTTGATGTGGCCGTAGACCTTGCAGGCGACCAGGCCGTCGTCGCCGACGATGTAGTTGCGGTGGGTCGGCCAGTCGCGCCAGACCACCTGCGCCGGGTCGTCGAAGTCGACGTCGTTCTTTTCCTTGCGGTTGACCGGGAACACCAGCGGCCAGTCGCCGTCGTCCTTGACCGCTTCCATGAAGCCGTCGGTGATCAGCAACGACAGGTTGAACTGGCGCAGGCGGCCGTCTTCGCGCTTGGCGCGGATGAAGTCCTTCACGTCCGGGTGCGACACGTCGAAGGTGCCCATCTGCGCGCCGCGACGGCCGCCGGCGGACGAGACGGTGAAACACATCTTGTCGTAGATATCCATGAAGGACATCGGGCCGGAGGTGTAGGCGCCGGCGCCAGCGACGAACGCGCCGCGCGGGCGCAGGGTGCTGAATTCGTAGCCGATGCCGCAGCCGGCCTTCAGGGTCAGGACGGCCTCGTGGTCCTTCTCCAGGATGCCGTCCATCGAGTCCTCGATGGTGCCCGACACGGTGCAGTTGATCGTGCTGGTGGCGGGCTTGTGCTCCAGCGCGCCGGCGTTGGAGGTGATGCGGCCGGCGGGGATGGCACCGCGGCGCAGCGCCCAGGCGAAACGCTCGTTCCAGTACTGGCGCAGCTCGGGGGTCGGCTCCGATCCGGCCAACGCCTTCGCCACGCGGCGGTAGGTCGCGTCGATGTCGGCATCGACCGGCACGCCGTCCTTGGTGACCAGCCGGTACTTCTTGTCCCAGATATCCAGCGATGCCGGTTGCATCGGGATGTCCCTGGCCCCCGCGTCGTCGTTGATCAGCGTGCCCATGTTCGACTTGCCATTGTTCACTGCCTCGAGGCGCACCGTACTCATGCCTGTCCTGTCTCCTCGTGATGACCGCGCGATGGACGCGGCCGGATTGCTCGATAGGGGCCGGGCGATGTTCCGGCTCCTGGATTGTGGGGGGTAGTGCTGCCGTGCTGCGGTGGATCGATGCCTGGTTGACCCGCATGCGGGCTGCCCTGTCGGATGTCGCCGGTGGCGCGCCCGCATCGTGTGCATGGTGTTCGCCGCGATGGTGATGGCGCGAGCCCTTGCGGACACCCGCAAAACCCCGGAAAAAGCCCGTTCCCGACCCGGATGCCCGTAGCGATCAGCCTGAAAAACCCCCAATTCCTAGGCTGTTTCCAGCTTCACACCACAACATGTTGTGTTCGTGACGAAGGTCAAACTACCCCCCGCCCCCGCCGAAGTCAACGCTGTTAAAACGCATGGAAACACGCTATCGAACACCCGTGACCGGCCGTCGTAACTGGGCCGTCAAGGGCGACTTCATCGACGATTTACCGCGCGTGACCCACACTGCCCCACTTGTTGCCGACACCGTCATGGGACTCCGTATGCGCACGATGCCGACCCTTCCCCGAACCCCCGGAACCCCGCTGCGAACCCTTGCCGCGCTGGCACTGGCGGCGTGCTTCGGCGGGCTGGTCGCGGGGGTGGTCCTCGACGGCCTGCACGCGCCGGCGGCCGCATCGCCGGTGGTGCCAACCGGCATGCAGGACATGACCGCCGACGGGGCCACCCCGGTGGCGATGCCAATGACCGGTGGCCTGCCCGCGGCCATTGATGGACAGCCGCTGCCCTCGCTGGCACCGATGCTGGCCGGGGTCACCCCGGCGGTGGTCAGCGTGCAGGCCAAGCAGCGGGTGCGGGTCAACAACCCGTTCGCGAACGACCCGATCTTCCGCCGCATGTTCCCGCACATCCCGCAGGAGCGGATCGAACAATCGCTCGGCTCCGGCGTCATCGTCGATGCGGCGCGCGGACTGGTGCTGACCAACCACCACGTGATCGAGGGCGCGGAGGAAGTCACGGTCACGCTGGCCGACGGCCGCACGCTGGCGGCGGAATTCGTCGGCTCCGATCCGGACACCGACGTGGCGGTGATGAAGATCCCGGCGCAGGGACTGGCGCAGGTGCCGCTGGCCAACTCCGGTGAGCTGCGGGTCGGCGACTTCGTGGTCGCGGTCGGCAACCCGTTCGGCATCGGCCAGACAGTCACGTCGGGCATCGTGTCGGCAGTCGGCCGCAGCGGCCTGCGCGGGCTGGGCTACCAGAACTTCATCCAGACCGACGCCTCCATCAACCCGGGCAACTCCGGCGGCGCGCTGGTCAACCTGCGCGGCGAACTGGTCGGCATCAACACCGCCAGCTTCAACCCGCGCGGCAGCATGGCCGGCAACATCGGCCTGGGCTTTGCGATCCCGGCCAACCTGGCGCGCAACGTGATGAACCAGCTGGTTACCCACGGCGAAGTCCGGCGCGGCACTTTCGGGCTGGACGCGCAGGACGTGGATGCCCGTCTGGCGCAGGCGCTGAAGCTGGACGACCCGCGCGGCGCCCTGGTGACGCGGGTCTACCCGGGCTCGGCCGCGGCGACCGCGGGGCTGAAGTCCGGCGATGTGATCGTGTCGGCCGATGGCGAGCGCATCGACAGCCGCGACAGCCTGCGCAATTTCGAGGGCCTGCAGGCGATCGGCAGCCGGGTGGCGCTGGGCGTGCGGCGCGACGGCAAGCTGCTGCAGATGACGGCGACGCTGCACGAGCAGGCGCGTTCGATCGCGGGCGCGGAGCTTGATCCACGCCTGGGCGGGGCGGTGTTCGACGAACTGCCGGAGCGCCTGCGCCAGTCCGGCGCCTCCGGCGTGCTGGTCGCCTCGGTCGCCGGTGGCAGCCGGGCGGCCATCAACGGCCTGCGCGAGGGCGACCTGGTGGTGGCCACCAGTGCCGGCGGATTCGATGACCTGAGCGGCTTCCGCGCCGGCTTCACGCCGACTCCGGCACAGTTGGTGCTGCAGATCGTGCGCGGCAACCGGCAGGGCGTCCTGTCGATGCAGTGACACGGCACGCGCCGACGCAATATCACCCCCATCCCGAGGAGCATCCGAATGAGCCCGACCGAAACCACCGCCACCCAGGCCCTGAAAACCAACCTCGGTGAAGCCGGCGACCACCTCAAGCAGGCCGCGCGCGATGCCGGCGAGGCGCTCAAGGGTGCCACCGGCGCTGCCGGCGACGAGCTCAGGCTGGGCCGCGCCAACCTCAAGGCCGATCTGGCCGACACCGCGCTGGCAGGCATGGCCGCCGCCGGACACGCTGGAACCGCCGCCCGCGAACAGGCCGACGAGTTGATGGACAAGGGCCGCGACCTCATCGACAGTGCCGCCGAGTTGATCCGCGAGCGACCGATCGCCTCCTTCGGCGCCGCGTTTGCCGCCGGCTGGATCATCGCCAAGCTCGCCCGCAGCAGCGACCGCTAAGCCGGCACGATGGGCGACCGCACCGCAGGCGACTCCGGCGACGACACCGCACCCCGCGCCACCGCACCGGGCGACGCGGCGCGCGATCAGTCATCCGATGAACCAGGCGGAACCCGACAGGGCCGCGCAGCCGATACCAGCGCCCCCGCCGCAGACGGTGCGCCCGTGCCGCCCGAACTGCTGGAAGCGCTGCGGCAGATCGGCCTGACCGGGCGTGCCAGCCTCGCCGCCGCCGGTGACGCGGCCAAGGCGTTGCGCTCGCTGGTGGTGGCCGACGTGTCGCTCGCACGCAGCGCCCTGGGCCGCACGCTGGCCTTGAGCGGCCTGGCGATCGCGTGCGGCGCGTCGTCCTGGCTGTTCCTGATGGGCGCACTGGTGGTGGTACTCAATGGCCCGGTCGGCCTGTCGTGGTCGTTGGCCTTGCTGATCCCGGCGCTGCTGAGCCTGCTGGTCACCGGGTTCGCCAGCTGGATGGCGATGCGGTATTTCGATCACACCCGCCTGCAGGCCACGCGACGCCAATTGGCGCGGCTGGGAATCGGCGAGCTGGCCGACTTCATGCCCTCGCCGGCCTCGGCCGAATCGGCGCGTGCAAGCGACCGGAAAACGCCGGACGATCCGGAGGCGCCGCCATCGGGAAGCGATCGCGATCGCGACGCCGGCGCAGCGCCACCGTGAGCCAGACGATCGCCGCCACGCATGACCGGCGCGCGGATGCGGCCGCCGCAAACACACACCGTCGGGGCCCGGGCGCCCCACTTGCAGGGGAGTCCAGCGCCATGAGATTCGACACGCTTGTCGCCAAGGTCGCGCGAGCCGAGGACGCACTGGAGGCCCACGAGCGCCGGATCGGGGCGGATCTGCGCCAGCTCGGGCAATCGTGGAAAGCCGCCTGGACGCCGGGACGGATCGTCGTTGCCGGACTCGTCAGCGGATTCTTCGTCGGCCGCGCGGAGCCGTTGCGCGCGGTTGCCCGCGGCGGCGGCGCGGTGCGGATGGTGTCCTTGCTGACCAGCGTGTTCGCCAGCACCCGCGCGGCGGTGGCGGCGGACGAGGCCGACGACTCGGCCAGGAACGTGGACGCCGTGGCCGGAGCGATGGCGGGCGGGGCCGCGCCAACCGACACTGCGACGGCCGCCGGCGAGCGGCTGGCCCACGACTACCTGGAACGGGTCGCCGCGGCCGCCCGCCAGGCCGGCAGCACCCGCGAATGAGTACCCCGGCACCGGATCCCTCCGCGGCAGCCGAGGCATCCCGCGCCGCTGCGGCCAGCGCGCCGCCTGCCGCGTCCAATGAGCCGCCGCTGTCGCCCACGCGCCCGCGTGCCTCCAGCGCGTTGATCGTGCTCGCCACGCTCGCGGTCGGCTACACCCTGTGGGCCGCGCAGAGCGTGATCCTGCCGATCCTGCTGGCGATGTTCTTCGCCTTGATCGGCAACCCCATCATCCGCGGCCTGCGCCGGCTGTACGTCCCGCGAGCGCTGGGAGCCGTCCTGGTGCTGGCCGGCGGGCTCGCGGGCACGGTCGCACTGGGCACCCAACTGGTCGAGCCCGCGTCCGAGTGGGCCCGCCAGGTGCCGCGGGAGTTGAAGCGGCTCACGCCCAAGCTGCGCGAGGTGAGCAAGCCGGTGCACGCAGCCAACGAGGCCGCGGCCAACATCGCCCGGGCCACTGAACCGGGCGATGGCAAGCCGGTGCAGGTGGTCCGCACGGAGGCCAACGAGCCCTACAAGTCCCTGACCGCCACGCCCCTGATGATTACCTCGTTGTTGGCGGTGGTACTGCTGACGTTTTTCTTCATGGTCTACGGCGAGAACCTGCAACGCAACGCGCTGTCGCTGCTGCCAAGCCGCCAGCAGAAGCGGGTCACCGTCGAGATCATGCAGTCGATCGAGACCGAGATTTCCCGCTACGTGCTCACCATCAGCGTGATCAACATCCTGGTCGGGCTGGCGCTGGCCGCTGCGCTGTATCTGCTCCAGGTTCCCCTGGCCGAAGCATTGTTGTGGGGGACGATGGCCGCCGTGCTCAACTTTGCACCCTATGTCGGCCCGCTGATCGGCATCGCCATCATGTTGCTGATGGGTTTCGTCGCCTTCGACGAGTTGTGGATGTCCCTGCTGCCGGCAGGCATCTACCTGTTTTTGCACACGCTGGAAGGCCAGATCATCACCCCGATCGTGCTGGGTCGGCAGATGCGGCTGTCGCCGCTGGTGCTGATCCTCGCGTTGATGGCGTTCGGCTCGCTGTGGGGAATCATCGGCCTGCTGCTGGCGGTGCCGCTGCTGGTGTGCGTGAAGATCGTGCTGTCGCGGATCGAGGGACTGGAAGGCTGGGCCAAGCTGCTGGAGTAAGGAAAACCCGTGGTGGCCGCGGCGGTAGAATGGCCGGGTGAGTTTTCCCGTCCATGCCATCACCCTCGATCTCGACGACACGATCTGGCCGATCGCGCCGGCGATCGTCCGCGCCGAGACCGCGCTGGATGCCTGGCTGGCCGAACACGCCCCGCGCGCGGCGGCGATGTGGCCGCTGGCCGAGCGCCAGCGCCTGCGCGAAGTGGCCAACACCGAACGGCCGCGCCTGGTCCACGACATGACCGCCCAGCGCCAGTGGATGCTGGAGCGGATGCTCGTGCTGGCCGGCGAGGACGCCGCTTTGGCCGGCAGCGCGTACGACGCCTATTTCGCCGCGCGCTGCGATGTCGAGCACTATGCCGACAGCGTGCCGGCGCTGGAGCGGCTGGCCGCACGGGTACCGCTGGCGGCGCTCAGCAACGGCAACGCCTGCCTGCAGACCATCGGGTTGATGCACCTGTTCGCGTTCCAGCTCGGCGCGCGCGAACACGGCGCCGCCAAGCCGGCAGCGAGCATCTTCCGCGCCGCCTGCGACCGGCTCGGACTCGCCCCCACGCAGGTGCTGCACGTGGGCGACGATCCGCACATGGACGTCATCGGCGCGCACGAGGCGGGCCTGCGCACCTGCTGGATCAACCGCGTCGACGACGCCGGAAAAACCCGCGACTGGGAACGCCGCAGCCTCCGTCCCGATCTTGAATTCCCCACCCTCGCCGCGCTGGCCGACTGGCTGGATGCGAACCACCTGGAGCCGATATCCCGATGAGCCTGCCCTCCGGCTTTACCACTGATGCCACTGCCGACGCCGACGCCCTGCCGCTGCATGTCGTCAGCCGCGAACACCTGGCCGACTGGCGCGCGACCCAGCCGACGGCGGTGGGCACCTGGCTGGATGCGCAGGCATTCGACGCCGCGCCGGGCACCGCCCTGCTGCTGCCGGGCAACGACGGTGCGGCCAGCGCGGCGGTGATCGGCATCGGCGATCCGCTCGACCCCTACAGCTACGGCCACGCACCGTTTGCGCTGCCGCCGCGCGCGTTCCGGCTGGCCGATACGCAGGACGCCGCGACACTGGCCGCGCTGCAACTGGGCTGGGGTCTGGGCGCATACCGGTTCAACCGCTACAAGCAGCCGCCCCGTCCGCCGGCACGGCTCGTGGTCGACGACAACCCCGAGGTGCGCGACGCGCTGGCGGCCTGCGTGCGCGTGCGCGACCTGGTCAACACGCCGACCGAGCACATGGGCCCGGACCAGCTGGAGCAGGTCGCTTGCGAGATCGCGGAACGCTTTGGCGCGAAGATCGAGGTGATCAGCGGCGACGACCTGCTGGCCCGGAACTTCCCGACCATCCACGCGGTGGGACGCGCCAGCCATCGCGCGCCGCGACTGATCGCGCTGCGCTGGGGCGATGACGCGCACCCGCACGTCGCGCTGGTCGGCAAGGGCGTGTGCTTCGACACCGGCGGCCTGGACGTCAAGGGCGCCGACGGTATGCGCAACATGAAGAAGGACATGGGCGGCGCGGCGCACGCGATCGCGCTGGCCGAATGGGTGATGGCGCGCCAGCTGCCGCTGCGGATCACCCTGCTGGTGGCGGCGGTGGAGAACGCGATCGGCCCGGACGCCTTCCGCCCCGGTGAGGTGATCACCACCCGCGCCGGGATCAGCGTGGAGATCGACAACACCGACGCCGAAGGCCGGCTGGTGCTGTGCGACGCACTGACCTACGCCGGCGAGCAGTCGCCCGCGCTGCTGCTGGACTTCGCCACCCTCACCGGCGCGGCCCGCATCGCGCTCGGCCCCGACCTGCCGGCGCTGTACAGCAACGACGACACCGTCGCCAACGCGTGGCTGGCCGCCGGCCTCGACCAGCGCGACCCGCTGTGGCGGATGCCGCTGTGGCAGCCGTACTGGCGCTATCTGAGCAGCTCGATTGCGGACATCGCCAACAGCGGTCCCTCGAGGATGGCCGGCAGCATCAACGCCGCACTGTACCTGGAGCGCTTCGTGCCGGCCGGGCAGAAGTGGGCGCATCTGGACGTGTACAGCTGGAACGATGCCGACCGTCCCGGCCGGCCGGCGGGTGGCGAGGCACAAGGCCTGCGCGCCGCGTTCGCGATGCTGCAGGCGCGCGCGGGGGGTTGATCGCCCACGCGACACCCCGGACCGCAGGAAGTCCAGTCGGACAACAGCCCACCTGTCGCCGGGGACCGCGACCGTTTGTCGCCAGCCGACCCATGACGGTTGACAGCTCTGTTTTTTAGAGTACTTTGCGAATCACACTTCCGCGGAGCCCCGCCATGACCAGCACCGACCATCTCCGGCAAGATCTCGACTACGTCGCCCGCGCGGTGCGCCGCAGCGACCGTTGCAGCGGCGTCCCGGCGATCTACTACCTGTGGGCCGCGATCATCGTCGTCGGCTTCGCCCTGCCCGACTTCGCCCCGCAACTCGCGCCACTGTTCTGGCTGGTGTCCGGTATCGGCGGCGGCCTCGCCAGCTGGTGGCTGGGCGCGCGCGAGGATCGTCGCAACGGCGCGCTCGACCGCGAACTCGGCCGTCGCCACGGCTACCACTGGCTGGTCGGCGGCATCGGTTTCCTGGTCTGCTGGCTGCCGGTGCTGCGCGGCGCGCCGATCGAGTTGATGGCCGGCAATTTCCTGCTGGTCGCCGGCCTGGTCTATGCGCTCGCCGGCGTGCACCTGGAGCGGCCGCTGCTATGGAGCGGCCTGCTGATGCTCGCCGCGTTCGCGGTGTTGTCGCTGTTCGCGCCGCCCTACACCTGGACCATCACCGGCGTGGTGATCGGCGCGTCGCTGCTCTGGGCCGGCCTCGCCAGCCGCAAGACCCGCGAACCGGCCGTGCACCCATGAAAGCGCTCGATGGCCTCGACCCGGTGTTCGAACACCGCGCGCGGCTGGCGATCAGCGTGCTGCTGGCGCGCCATGGCGAGATCAGTTTCGCCCGCTTCAAACAGCAGCTCGAGATGACCGACGGCAACCTCGGTGCACAACTGCGCAAGCTCGAGGAAGCCGGCTGCATCGAGCTGCGCCGCGACTTCGTCGAGCGCAAGCCGGTGACCTGGTATCGCCTGACCAAAGTCGGCCGCAAGGCGCTCGACCGCCACCTGCAGGCGTTGCAGGCGGTGATCGCCACGGCCGGTTGAGCGCGGGCGATGCGCACGAGTCGGAACTGTGGGCCGATGCCGAGGTGGTCGGATCGGCCTACAACCGCTCCTCCTACCAGTCCGTCACCGTGAAGCTCGCCGGCACGGACGGCTTCACCCAGCTCAAGGCCGCGCTGGCGGCCGACCCGCGGCTCAAGCTCGACGTGGAAACCACCCGCGCCTACTACTCCAAGCAGTCCGAGGGCCTGACCAGGCTGATCACGGTGCTGGGCACGGTGATCGGGACGATCATGGCGATCGGCGCAGTGTTCGGCGCGCTCAACACCATGTTCGCCGCCGTCGCCGGTCGCGCGCGCGAGATCGCGACCATGCGCGCGCTCGGCTTCCGCGGCCTGCCGGTGGTGGTGGCGGTGATGCTGGAGACGATGCTGCTTGCGTTGCTGGGCGGCCTGCTCGGCGCCGGACTCGCGTGGCTGGTCTTCAACGGCTACACGGTGTCGACGCTGGGCAACAACTTCAGCCAGGTCGTGTTCCAGTTCAAGGTCTCCCCCGAACTGCTGTGGAACGGCCTGAAGTGGGCACTCGGCATCGGCCTGGTCGGTGGCCTGTTTCCCGCCCTGCGCGCCGCCCGGCTGCCGGTGACCGAGGCGTTGCGGGCGGCGTGAGACGGTTCTTGCGATTTTAATTGGAGGGCTGACCCGTCTGACGCGCGCGGGAGCCGCGGTGCGGGGCATTGCTGCACCCCTCGGTCAGGGCGTCCTGCCCTGACTCGGGGCCGCAGGCCATCCATGGCCTGCTTTCCGCAACAACCCCACACCACGCCTCCCGCCCGATCTCTCGTCGCTTCGGTGGATGGGCCGGCCTCGTCGTAGCAGCGACGTCAGTCAGTCGCGAAGCTGCGGATGTTGGAAGCGGTGTACAGGTCGCGACTCACGTCGCTCCTACCAAAGTGCCACGGCCTTGTTCTCGCGGGCCTCATGAAAACCAGTCGCTGTTGCCGAAGCCGCGAGTCCGTCGTCGCTTGCGAATGGCTGCGAGGGCTTCGTTGCAGCAGCGACGTCAGTCGCGAAGCTTGCTGGAAGCGGTGGTCAGGTCGCGACTCACGTCGCTCCTACAGGACACCATGAAAACCAAGCGCCTAGGCGGCGTCCTGGGTGGGTATTGCGTAGAGCGGACATGGATGTCCGCGGCGGCGAGCCGGCCATGAATGGCCGACCGAGCCGAGAAGCAATACCCACCCAGGGTGACGCTCCCACCCGAAGCCATTCATCGCACACCTTGCCCTTGGTCGTTGCTCCTTGGCTGCCGTTGCCGTTGCCACGGTCCACCTACCCATGGCAAAAACCCCGGCGGCCGCTGAACACATCCGCTCGACAGGTGGACAACGGCGCTTCAGGCATTCGCGTCACGCAAACAACACGGGCACCCGAAGGTGCCCGTGGGTCCGCGCCGCTATCACGTGGGCTTCAATCCGCCCAGTGCCCGGCCCGCGTGGAAGCCGGCAGCACGACCGCCGACAGCTTGCGGTCGTTGTCGAGCAGGTACACGGCATCGGCGAGGATCGCGGCGGATTCCTGCAGCAACGGGTCGGGGCGGTCCTCGGCGGCCTTCTCGCGCGCGGTGTCCTGGCGGATGTCGCGTTCGTTGGCGGTCAGGCCATCGTCGGCGGAGGCCAGCGCCAGCGGATCCAGCGCGAGACCCAGCTCCTTGCGGGTTTCCTGGCGCTTCTGGCGGCGCGCTTCGTTCGTGTCCCGCTCGGTTCGGCGCTCGGTTTCGTTCAACGAGATCGATGTCTTCGCGGCCTCGGCACGGAACCTGGCAACGTCCTCCCTCCACCACTGGAACTCCAGGTTGTTCGCCACGCGCCGGCTGTGCAGCTGTTCCAGCGTGGGCAACATCGGCGCGAAATTGCCGTACGTCACATGCGGCACCGCGGCGATGCGGGTCCAGGGCAGCGCGTTGTCGTAGGTACTCTCGCCGTATTCGCTGGCGTCCACCGAGGCCGGGAAACTGATGTCCGGCACCACGCCCTTGTTCTGGGTCGAGCTGCCGCCGGGCAGGAAGAACTGGGCGACGGTCAGCTTGACCTGGCCGAAGCGCTCTTCCTCGCTGGCCGGCCAGCGGTCCAGGTCGACCAGGTTCTGCACGGTGCCCTTGCCGAACGTGGTCTCGCCGATCACCAGACCGCGGCCATAGTCCTGGATCGCGCCGGCGAAGATCTCCGACGCCGAGGCCGAGCCGCGGTTGACCAGCACCGCGAACGGGCCGTCCCACGCCACGCCGGGCTCCTCGTCGCTGTTGACTGATATCCGGCCACCGGATTCACGCACCTGCACCACCGGGCCGCGGTCGATGAACAGACCGGTCAGCTCGATGGCCTCGTTCAACGAGCCGCCGCCGTTGTTGCGCAGGTCCAGCACCACGCCGTCCACCTTCTTGGCTTTCAGCTCGCGCAGCAGCTTGGCCACGTCGCGGGTGGCGGAGGCGTAGTCGTCCTTGTTGAGGCGACGACCTTCGAAGTCCTGGTAGAAGCCCGGCAACTCGATGATGCCGATCTGCTTTTCGGGCATGTCTCCCTTGGCCGGGATGTCGAGCACCTTCGACTTGGCGGCCTGATCCTCCAGACGCACCCGGTCGCGGGTGATCACCACCCGCACCGGCTTGCTGTCCATGCCCGCCTCGGCGGGCACCATATCCAGCCGCACCTGCGAGCCCTTCGGCCCGCGGATCAACGCCACCACGTTGTCGATGCGCCAGCCGATCACGTCCTCCATCGCGCCACTGGTGCCCTGGCCGACGGCGACCACGCGATCGCCCGGGGCGAGGAGGCCGGACTTGTCGGCCGGGCCGCCGGGCATGATCTCGCGGATCGCGACCACGTCATCCTGCTTCTGCAGCACCGCGCCGATGCCTTCCAGCGACAGTGACATCGACAGGTTGAAGTTCTCCGCCGAGCGCGGGGTGAAGTAGCTGGTATGCGGGTCGATCGCGCTGGTGTAACTGTTGAGGAAGGTCTGGAACACGTCCTGGCCTTCCAGCTGGGCGACGTTGTCGGCCAGGCCGGCGTAGCGCTTGTCGAGCGTCTCGCGGATCTTGTCGGCCTCCTTGCCGGCCAGCTTCAGCCGCAGCCAGTCATTGCGCACCGACTGTTTCCACAGCTCGTCCAGCTCCGCGCGATCGGCCGCCCACGGCGCCTTCTTGCGGTCGTAACGGAACTCGTCGTTGCCGTCGAACATGAAGATGTCCTGCTTCAGCAACTCGCGGGCGTAGGCGATGCGCTCATCCACGCGATGGCGGTAGGTCGCGAAGATCGCGTAGCCCGGCTCCAGCTCGCCGCTCTTGATCGCGTCGTCGAGCTTGGTCTTGTACTGATCGAAGTCGGTGATGTCGGCCTGGGTGAAGAACTGCTTGCCGCCGTCGAGCGCCTCCAGATAGCGCTTGTACATGTCGGCCGACAGCGCGTCGTCGAGCGGCCGCGGGCGGTAGGCGTAGCGGCTGTCGGACAGCAGCCCGTAGACCAGTTTGGCCGCCGTGGCCTGGTCGGCCGTCGGCGCGCTGGGCAGCGCACCGGCCTTCGGGGCGACCGGTTGGGCCAGCGTGGCCGGTGGATCGACCGCAAGCGGGGAAACAACCGGACCGTTGTCGGCACGCGCCAGCAACGCCAGGGGCGCGGTCAACAGCAACGCAAGCAGGTGGGTCTTGGCAATCATCGGGAAAGGCTGGGCGGCCGGCAGTGGAGGGGGATGGCGCGGGGACGGCGGAGTGGCAGGAGGCCTGGCGCGGAACTGCGAGGCTCAGGTTGCAAGGGGATTGGACAGTTCGACAGTGCCTAAAGTTGCGCCGGCTGTCATGCATGCCAGCGGAATGCAGCGGTTCCATCGCGGAGGCTTCGACCGCATCCACCCGGCCATGCGTGTCGGACACCGTACGGCATCCGATGTGATGCGAAGACCACGGCCGGACGGCCAACGCACAAGGGCGGTCGCGGCAGAGGCGCCAGGGTGGATCAGGCCGTAACCGCCAATCCGGCTTCGGCCGCCGAGCGGTCCGCGTGGTACGACGAACGCACCAGCGGCCCGGACGCGACATGGCTGAATCCAAGCCCCATGCCGAACACTTCCAGCTGCCTGTATTCCTCCGGCGTCCAGTAACGCATCACCGGATGGTGGTGGGCGCTCGGCTGCAGGTACTGGCCGATGGTGATCATGTCGACGTCGTGCGCGCGCAGGTCGCGCAGGGTCTGCTGCACCTGCTCCATGGTCTCGCCCAGGCCGAGCATGATGCCGGACTTGGTGACGACCTCGGGGTGCTGCGCCTTGAACTTCTGCAGCAGGGTCAGCGACCACTGATAGTCGGCGCCGGGGCGGACGTTGCGGTACAGCTCCGGCACGGTTTCCAGGTTGTGGTTGAACACGTCCGGCGGGCGGGTGGCGAGGATCTCCAGCGCGCGCTCCATCCGGCCCTTGCCGCGGAAGTCGGGGGTCAGGATCTCGATCCGGGTACCCGGGCTCTGCGCGCGGATCGCCTCGATGCAGTCGACGAAGTGCTGGGCCCCGCCATCGCGCAGGTCGTCGCGGTCGACCGAGGTGACCACCACGTACTTCAGGCCCATGTCGGCGACGGTGCGGGCCAGGTTCGCCGGCTCGGACGCGTCCGGCGGTTTGGGCCGGCCGTGGGCCACGTCGCAGAAGCTGCAACGGCGCGTGCAGACCTCGCCCAGGATCATGAAGGTCGCGGTGCCGTGGCCGAAGCACTCATGGATGTTCGGGCAGCTGGCCTCCTCGCACACCGTGACCAGCCGGTTCTCACGCAATTTGGCCTTGAGTTTGGCGACCGCGTTCCCGGACGGAATCCGGACCCGGATCCACGACGGCTTGCGCAGCACCGGGGCGTCGGCGAACTGCACCGGCGAGCGGTTGATCTTGTCCCCGGCGAGCTGCTTCACGCCCGGCTGCAGCGATGCCGGGGCATCGGTGCTGATGACCGCAAGCGGGATGGTTTTGGTGGCGTTATCGGTCATCGGAAGCAGTGCTCTTGATGTTGGCTCCCTCTCCCGCTGGCGGGAGAGGGTTGGGGTGAGGGTGTGCGAAACGGACTGGCGTCGAACGCGCGAGTCGCCTGCCCTCA
>DASTUE010000065.1:0-3512 GCA_035759805.1 Lysobacter sp.
CAGCGGCTGTTGCGGATGGGCGACGGCGTGACCGGCGTGCGCCTGCGGTTGCACGACATGGACCTGGCCTTCGAGGTCGCGCGCGAGCTGGCCCTACGCCTCGGCGGCCCGTACCGCGTCAGCGACTGGCAGCAGGAGAACGCGAACATGTTCCGTGCCCTGCGCCTGGAAAAAACCATGATGGCGATCCTGCTCTCGCTGATCATCGCGATGGGCGCCTTCAACCTGGTGTCCTCGCAGGTGATGCTGGTGACCGACAAGCAGGCCGACATCGCGATCCTGCGCACGCTGGGCCTGACCCCGCGCGCGGTGATGCAGGTGTTCATGGTGCAGGGCACGCTGATCGGCGTGATCGGCACGGTCAGCGGCGTCGTGGGCGGGATCCTGCTGACCCTCAACCTGGAGCACATCCTGCGCGGCATCGAACAGTTGTTCGGCGTGGTGCTGATGCCGGAGGACGTGTACTACGTGACCGGCCTGCCGACGGAGCTGCGCGTGGATGACATCGTCGCCATCACCGTCATCGCCCTGGGCATGGCCTTCATCGCCACCCTGTACCCGGCCTGGCGCGCGGCGCGCACCGCGCCGGCGGAGGCGCTGCGCTATGAGTGACGATCGCATCGCCGTCGTCCGGGCCGAAGGGCTCGGCAAGACCTATGCCGAGGGCACGCTGCGCACCCCCGTATTCGATGGCCTGGACATCGAGGTCCACGCCGGCGAGACCGTCGCCGTGCTCGGCGCGTCCGGTGCCGGCAAGAGCACGCTGCTGCACCTGCTGGGTGGCCTGGACACGCCCACGGCGGGCGAGGTGTACGTCGCCGGCCAGAAGATGAGCGCGCTGTCCGACGCCGCGCGCGGCCAGCTGCGCAACAAGGCGCTCGGCTTCGTCTACCAGTTCCACCACCTGTTGCCCGAATTCACCGCGCTGGAGAACGTGATGCTGCCGGTGCTGCTCGGCGGCGCCTCGATCCCGGACGCGACCACCCGGGCGCGGGAATTGCTGGAATCCGTGGGCTTGGCGCATCGCCTGGAGCACAAGCCCGGCGAACTGTCGGGCGGCGAACGCCAGCGCGCAGCGGTCGCCCGCGCGCTGGTCAACCGGCCCGCGTGCGTCCTCGGCGACGAGCCGACCGGCAACCTCGACGAGAAGACCGCGGCCGCCGTGTTCGCACAGATGCTCGAGCTCAACCGCGCGCACCGCACCAGCCTGGTGCTGGTGACCCACGACCGCGGCCTGGCGCGCCGGCTGGACCGGGTGCTGGAGCTGCACGACGGGCGGTTGCGCGAACTGGCGCCCGCGGACGCCTGAGGGTTACTGGTAGGTCACGCCTTCGTGCCGGAGCCAGCCGGCGGCGTGGCGCCCGTCCGGGTCGTGGTGCGTCCAGTGGATGACGCCTCCCTGGTGGCTCCACTCGTACTCGCCTGAGAAGGCGACCGTGTCGCCTTCGGCCAGTCCAGCGATCCGCCGGGCCAGGTCGATGTTGTGCGCCACCAGCAGGGTCTGGCCCGAACCCAGGCGCAGGATGAAGCGCTGGTGCCGGCTGCCGTTGTCGTCGTCGGCCAGCACGCGCACCACCTCACCGCTGCCCTCGACCTGGAAGCTTCGGCGCTGTTGTTCGAAGGCGTTCGCGAGGATTGCATCGCTGCGCGTCGACGCGGCAACGTCGTGGTCCTGCGTCGCTACGGTGGGGGCATGCGCCGGCCGGGTATCCCTGCTGTCCCAGAAGGCCGCGCCCGCCGCCAGCAGCGCGCAGGCGGCGAGGAGGGGCAGGTGCCGCCTCATCCGCGGTGGCGGGCGAAGAGCGGCCCGCCCGGGCCGCCTGCCAGCACGCGGCCGCACAGTGCGCCGGCGACGGTGGCCGCCCCCGACAGCACGATGGCCAGCCAGTTGTACTGGAGGATCGCGCCGACCGACGACTGGGCCACCGGTGCCGCGATGAGGTGCAGCATCCACGCCACCACCGCCCAGAAGACGGCCCAGACGACCAGGGCCGGGACGATGAAGCGATCGCGGGCCAGCCACGCACCCGCGGCGGCCGCAAGGAAGAACACCAGCACCGATTCACCCACCGACCATGCGGCGGACCGGCCCAGGTCGGGCAGGAGCAGGCCGGAGGCCAGGGCGATGGCCGTCATCGCAAGCACGGCTGTGACAAGTCGGGAACGAGACATGGCTGCCTCCTGGATGTCAGGGTCGCAGCGACTTTGCCATGATTGCGGCGGCGGCGGGGCGCAGCCGCTGGAACTGCGTGGTGGTGTCAGTCACTTCCCTTGCCAGTGCGTCCGCTCCCATGACGCCACTGGGCCGGGCCGCTGGCGGAACAATGGATGGCACGTCGGTTTGGCCACGCCGCTCCATTGGGCGAGCACCGACGGACTGCGGGCGCCTAATTTTTGCTGCAGGTGCAGCCACTCGCGGGCGACCTGGCCGGAACTGACCGGAACACGGTGAATCGCGCGGACGGGGCCGAGCTTGGATCGATCGAATGCATAGCCACGACGAGTAGCTTCTTCATGCACTGCGGCCAAGTACGAGTTGATCGCCAGGCGGGGATGGGGATGTGCCTTGAAGCGCTCCAGCTGTGGGTGGCTCCTGTAGCCGCGCGTATCGCCACGAAGAACAGCCTTGGCCAACAATGCTTCGCGCCACAGCGCAACGAGCCCTTGGGGATCGAGATACTTTGGATGCAGTGACCAGAGACGCATGCAGTGGCGCCCAACGCCCGAGTTACGGGGTGCCGCGAAGCGGCAGCCCTTTGAACAAATTGTCAGGCCCCAAGATAGCTCTCCGGGACTTCGAGGCCCTGCAGGCGAAAGAAGGAAAGCTGGTCAAAGTAGCCACGCTGAAAGATGATCTGGTCGTTACGAACATGGAAGAAGCCGCATCCGCGCAGGCCATTGGGGTCACTCCATTCAAGGATCGCCCACTCTCCATCCTCGAAGAGGTTCTGAACCAGGCAGGTCATCGTGGCGCGACCGAACTCGACTTGGAACATCTCCCGTATGGCCGCGCGGCCGTGCAGCGGCTCCATCACCACTTGGTGATTGATCGCATCGTTCGCATAGAGAGACGCAAGCCCATCAACGTCGGCTTCGTTGAAACGGCGAACCCACTCCTGGACGAGCTGTCTGGGTGTCACGTACTCCCCCTCAACTATGCGGCAGTGTTCGGTTGGGAAAGGCCAGCACCAGATACTGGCTGAGTTCCGATCCGCGCAGCCGAAACGCAGCAGGCGGCACCAGTAGCGTGGCTAGGGCGGGAACGGTGTAGTACACCCACCACGGAAGGCCGATATTGCTTCCGTACTTGGCGACGACCATGCCGCCAACGACCACGACGGCCGCCACTACCGAAACAACGGCTACGCTCGGCTGCACGGGACGGCGGCGCGTGACGAACCGCAGCAGTGCGAAAAACACGACTAGCGAGGCTGCCACGAAGACCCAGAACCGCGCTGCATCAGATTCCATGAAACTCCCTGTGGCACCTGACGCCTGAGTTAAGGGGTGCC
>DASTUE010000066.1:0-18084 GCA_035759805.1 Lysobacter sp.
CGGCCGAGGCCGCCGAACTGATCCGCCGCTCGCACGCCGAACTGCCGGACGGCTTCGCCGCCGCCGCCGATGCGTACATCGCCAAGCTGCAGGCCGACGGCCCGGTCGTCGCCTCGCGCAAGGCCTCGCAGATGGCGATCGAGGCGTTCGCGCCGCACCTGCCGGAGCTGATCGGCGGTTCGGCCGACCTGGCCGGCTCCAACCTGACCCTGTGGAGCGGCAGCAAGTCGGTCACCACCGACGCCCGCGACGCCAACTACATCTATTACGGCGTGCGCGAGTTCGCGATGACCGCGATCAGCAACGGTCTGACCCTGCACGGCGGCTTCATTCCGTACGACGCGACCTTCCTGGTGTTCAGCGACTACGCCCGCAACGCGGTGCGCATGAGCGCGCTGATGGGCGCACGTGCCATCCACGTCTACACCCACGACTCGATCGGTCTGGGCGAGGACGGCCCGACCCACCAGCCGGTCGAGCACCTCGCCAGCCTGCGCTACATCCCCAACAACGACGTCTGGCGTCCCTGCGACGCGGTCGAGTCGGCGGTGTCTTGGAAGGCCGCGATCGAACGCGGGGACGGCCCGAGCTGCCTGGTGTTCTCGCGCCAGAACCTCGACCACCAGCCGCGCGACGCCGCCCAGATCGCCGCCATCGCGCGCGGCGGCTACGTGCTCAAGGACGGCGGCGTGAATCCCGACGTGATCCTGATCGCGACCGGCTCGGAAGTCGGTCTGGCGATGAAGGCCGCCGCGCAGCTCGGCGACAACGTGCGCGTGGTGTCGATGCCCTCGACCGACGTGTTCGACCGCCAGGACGCGGCCTACCGCGAATCGGTGCTGCCGAAGGCCTGCCGCAAGCGGGTGGCGATCGAGGCCGGTGTCAGCGATTTCTGGGGCAAGTACGTCGGCCTGGACGGCGCCGTGATCGGCATCGACACCTTCGGCGCCAGCGCCCCGGCGGACAAGCTGTTCCCGCACTTCGGCTTCACCGTCGAGCGCGTGGTGGAAGTGGTGAAGTCGCTCTGACATCGGGTATGCGGGTTGCAGTCTCGCCTGCACCGCAAGTCACGTAGGAGCGACGTGAGTCGCGCCCACTGACAATCGTCCGCCGATGCTGATGGGTCAGCCGGGCGCCGGTCGCGCGATCAATACCGCGTGACCGGCGCTGCCAGCCAGCGCGTCGTGGTCTCCGCCGGGGCTTGACACCATCATTTACGTCCGTAATCTGTCGTAAAGATTACGGACGTAAACAATGCAGATCAGCGAAGCCGAATCGATCGTGATGGACGTGCTCTGGCGGCGGCAGCCGCTGGCGGCCGAGGACGTGGTCGCCGCCCTGGCCGAGAACCGGCAATGGCAGGAGGCGACCATCAAGACCCTGCTCAACCGCCTGCTCAACAAGGGCGCGATCACCGCCGAGAAGGACGGCCGCCGCTATCTGTACACGCCGGTGCTCAAGCGCGAGGACTGGCTGATCGGCGAAAGCGAAAACCTGCTGGATCGCCTGTTCGATGGCCGGGTCGCGCCGCTGGTCGCGCATTTCAGCCAGCACCGCAAGCTCAGCCGCAAGGACATCGCCGAGCTGCGCAAGCTGCTGGAGGAGATCGACGATGGAAGCCCCTGAACTGCTGGCCGCGCTGGTCGAGACCGCGGTTGCCTCGAGCGTGGCGATCGTGCTGGTGATGCTGTTGCGGCGGCCGCTACGCGCCCGGTTCGGCGCGGCGACTGTCTATGCGGCCTGGCTGCTGGTGCCCGTCGCATTGCTGGCGGTGTTGTTGCCGTCGGCAGAGGTCGCGCCGGCCCCTGCCTCGATGACCTTGCTGCTCGGCAATGCGGTCCCACAGGCGGTTGCGGCCGAAATCCTGTCGGTGAGCGACGCTGCCCCGGTCCTGATCCCGATGTGGTGGCTGGGCATGCTGGCGATGGCGCTGCGTTTCGCCCTGCAGCAAAGCCGGTTCCGACGCGCGCTGGGGCCGCTGCGCCAGCGCGCCGATGGATTGCATCAGGCTCGTACGACCGATGGCCTGCCGGCGGCGCTGGGGTTGTGGCGGCCGCGGATCGTGGTGCCAGTCGATTTCGAACAGCGTTACACCGACGAGCAGCGCGTGTTGATGCGGGCGCATGAAGCCAGCCATATCCGGCGCGGCGACCTGCATATCAATGCAGCCGTCGTCGCGCTGCGCTGCGTGTTCTGGTTCAACCCGCTGGCCCACGTCGCGGCCCGGCATTTCCGCCACGACCAGGAACTGGCCTGCGACCAGCGCGTGATCGCCCGCCATCCACAATCGCGCCGCGCGTACGGCGAGGCGATGTTGAAAACCCAGCTGGCCGCACAGCCCCTGCCGCTGGGATGCCACTGGGGCTACAGCCATCCACTCACGGAGAGAATCGCGATGCTCAAGCAACCCATTCCCACGGTTCCGCGCTGGATCGCCGGCAGCGCCCTCGTCGCGGCGTTGAGCGTGCTGGTCGGCTACAGCGCCTGGGCGGCACAGCCGGTCAGGCCCGCGCCGGATCAGGAAGTCGCCAGTGTCGGATCGATGGTGCCGCCGCGTTATCCGGCCGAAGCGGCCAGCCAGGGTGTTGGCGGGAAAGTGAACCTGGTGATCGACGTGGACGCGCAGGGGCTTCCCGCCGAGGTGCAGGTCGAGTCGGCCGAGCCGGCCGGCGTGTTCGATCAGGTCGCAGTCGAGGCGGCGCGTAACTGGCGCTTCAATCCGAAACTGGAAAATGGCAAGCCGGTGGCCAGCCGTATCCGGGTTCCGGTGGAGTTCGAGCCTGACCGGCCCGCGCCTGCGGCACCTCCCGCGCCGCCTGCGGTTCCTGCTGCACCTCCGGCTCATGCGCCGCCGGCACCGCCCCTGCCGCCGCGGGCGCCGGCTGGGCCACCTGCTCAGGCACCTCCCGCGGTTCCCGCACCTCCCGCGCCGCTTACAGACCCTCCGCCGGCGGCTCCACCTGCAACGGAATGAACAGGTAGCGGCGGCCGTCGGTTCCGGCAGCGGGCAGGCGGCCACCGCGGATATTCACCTGCAACGAGGGGTACAACAGGTTGGGTGCCGCCAGGCCCGCATCGCGCGCGCTGCGGGCGGCGCAGAACGCTTCCAGCGTGGTGTTGCCGGCGAGCATGCGGTTGTCACGGCGCGACTCGCCGACGCTGACGTTCGCCCGGCGCTCGCGGCCGGCCGGCGGGTAGTCGTGGCACAGCCACAGCACGGTCTCGTCGGGCAGGGCATAAAAGCGCTGGACGGAGGCGTACAACCGCTCGATGCTGCCGCCGGGGAAGTCGCAGCGGGCGCTGCCCAGATCGGGCGCAAACAGCGTGTCGCCGATGAACACGTTGTCGCCGATCCGGTAACTCAGGCCATCGGCGGTGTGGCCGGGCGTCGCCATCACCTCGATGCGCAGACGGCCGGCCTGGATGACCTCGCCGTCGGACAGCAGCTGGTCGAACGCGTGGACGAGGGTGTCGTCGTCGCTGGCCATCCCGAACACCTCGGCGAAGTGCGCTTGCACCGAGCGGATGCCGGCGCCGATCGCCACCGTCGCCGAGGTGTGTGCGCGCAGGAAGGCGGCCGCGCTCAGATGGTCGGCGTGGGCGTGGGTTTCCAGGATCCGGTGCACCTGCAGCCCGCGCGTTGCGATGTGGTCGAGCAGGTTGCGGGCGCTGCCGGCGGACACCCGGCCGGAACGGTGGTCGTAGTCGAGCACCGGATCGATCACCACCGCATCGGTGCCCAGGCTGACGACGTAGCTCCAGGTGCCGGTCGGGTCATGGAAGAACGGCTGGATGAGCGGGTCGTCGGTCATGGGGAGGGTTCCGGCTGCGGAGCGTCGGCGGCGCAATAGATGCTGTGCAGGGTGCTGATGATGCGCCGGGCGGGGCCGTCGGCGAGTGAATAGAAGATGCTCTGCGCCTCGCGCCGGGTCTGCACCAGGCCGTCCTCGCGCAACAGGGCAAGATGCTGCGAAAGCGCGGACTGGCTCAGATCCAGATGCGCGTTCAGCTCGCCCACCGACTGCTCGCCTTCCACAAGCATGCACAGCAGCATCAGGCGCTTTTCGTTGCCCAGCGCCTTGAGCAGGCGCACCGCCTCGCCCGCGTGGGCGCGCATGGCGTCCGGGTCGATCGCCGGTGGTGGCGGGGCGCTGGCGCCGCGTTTCGGGAGCCTGCTCATTCTCGCCGCCTCAGCGGCTGCTGACCGGCAGGCCCGCGTCGGTCCATGCGGTGATGCCGCCGCCGATCGAGCGCACATCGCTGAAGCCCATGCGCTGCAGGTTCAACGACGCCAGCGCCGCGCGGCCGCCGGTGCGGCAATACAGCACGATGGGGCAGGCCTTCTGCGACAGCGCGGGATCGCTGGCGTTGGCCACGGCTGGATGCGCGTCGACCTGGAACTCCAGCACGCCGCGCGGGATGTTGATCGCGCCGGCGATGTGGCCGGTCTGGAATTCCGCCGGTTCGCGCACGTCAATCAGGACGTGGCCGGGGCCGGCGGCGTAGTCGCCCGGAGCGATCTCGCGGATCTGGCGGCGGGCCTCTTCGACGAGGTCGGTAGCGGTGAGGGACATGCGGAAATTCTCCGTGAGGGTGATGGAAGCGGATTATATCACTTGACTCTAATATAAGAAATAACTAATGTTCATCCCGTCGCCGAAGTCCCGACCTCCGTCGGAGCCGGTTGCCGGGAGAGTCCCATGAGTATCGAGCGTGCAGTGACCGCCTTTGCGGGCGTGATGGTGTTGATCAGCGTTGCGCTGACCCAACTGGTGTCGCCGTGGTGGTGGCTGATGACGGCGTTCATCGGCATCAACCTGCTGCAATCCAGCTTCACCGGCTTCTGTCCGGCGGCGATGGTGATGCGCCGGCTGGGAGTAGGTCGGGGGACCACGGGCGGCTGCTGTGGCAAATAGACAGGTTGTCGGACCGGCCGTCAGGCGGCAGATGACGCGGCTGGGCGTGGCGGCCGGCTTGCTGGCTGCGCTGGTCGCCTGTGGCGGCGAGGTTTCGCAGTCGACGCTGCCACCGCTGCCGGCCCTGGGCACCTTCGTGGTGGAGGCTGACGGCGAGTCGCCGGGGCGCGCCTGGGACGGCGTCGTGGAGGCCGTGCAGCAGGTCGACATCTCGGCGCAGACGCAGGGACGGATCGTGGCGGTGAATGTCGATCTGGATGACCGGGTCGAGGCCGGTGACGTGTTGCTGCGGCTGTCCGCGGTGGAGCAGCAGGCCGGTGTGGACAATGCCCGTGCGCAGTTGCGCGCGGCCGAGGCGCTGGCCGTGGAGGCCGATGCCAACCATCGGCGCTATGCGGCGCTCGGGGACGGCCAGTTTGTCTCGCGTGCGCAGATCGACCAGGCGCGCGCGGCCCGCGACTCGGCCGCGGCCGCGCGCGACGCGGCACGCGCCCAGCTTGATCAGATCGGCCAGCAGGCCGCGTACACCGTGGTGCGTGCGCCGTTCGCCGGTGTCGTCCACGCGCGCCGGGTCGAGCCGGGCGAGAGCGTCGCGCCGGGCCAGCCGTTGCTGTCGCTGTACGCGCCGGAGGCGTTGCGGATCCGCGTGCAGGTACCGCAGTCGGAAGCTGCGGGTATTGTCGCCGCCAACCGTGCCAGCGTCGTGTTTGCCGACGGTCGCCGGGTCGAGGCGGCCGCGGTCAGCGTGCTGCCCAGCGCCGATCCGCTTACCCACGGCATCGGTGTCCGGATCACCCTGCCACCGCTGGACGAGGCGCTGTCGCCCGGAACCACGGCCAAGGTCCTGGTCCCGATCGCCGGCGGCAGCGAGGTGTTGTGGATTCCATCGGCCGCGGTGCTGCGGCGTGGCGAACTCACGGGGGCGTATGTGCTGGTCGATGACCGTCCGGTGCTGCGCCAGCTGCGGCTGGGGCAGGACAGCGGTGGCCGGGTCGAGGTGCTGGCCGGGTTGAGGCCGGGCGAGACGGTCGCCACCGATCCGGTTGCCGCGCTGCAGGCGCTGATGGCGCAGCGCAAGGCAAGGGGAGCCGGTCATGACTGACGCGCGCACCGACGCCGGCGCGGGAATCCGCCTGGACCTGTCGGGCTGGCTCGCGGTCACGTTCCAGGCCAATCCGTTGACGCCGATCCTGGCGATCATCGGGCTGTTGCTGGGCCTGGTCGCGGTGATGATCACCCCGCGCGAGGAAGAGCCGCAGATCGACGTGACCATGGCGAATGTGCTGGTGCCGTTCGAGGGCGCGAGCGCGCGGGATGTCGAGCAACTGGTCAGCACGCCTCTGGAGCAGAAGCTGTCGGAGATCGAAGGCGTCAAGCACGTCTATTCCATCAGCCGTCCCGGCATGGCGGTGCTGACGGTGGAGTACACCGTCGGCGTGGAGCGCCAGCCGGCGCTGGTGCGTCTGTACAACCAGGTCTATTCGAACCAGGACTGGTTCAATCGGGGCGTGCTGTCGCCGGGTGTGGGCGTCGGCCAACCGCTGATCAAGCCCAAGGGCATCGACGACGTGCCGGTGATGGCGTTGACCTTGTGGACCGATGACCCGCAACGCAGCGCCACCGACCTGGCCGAGGTCGCCCACACCCTGGAAACGGAGCTCAAGCGGGTGCCGGGCACGCGCGACGTCTACACCATCGGCGCGCCGGAACGCGTCGTCGCGGTCACCCTCGATCCGGCAAAACTGGCGGTGCACGGGCTCGCGGTGGCGGACCTGATGCAGACGCTGCAGGCGGCCAACACGGTGCGCCACGTCGGTGAGCGGGTGGGGCCGGAGGGAGTGGTGCCACTGACAGCGGGTGCGTTTCTGGTCGATACCGATACGGTGGCGGAACTGGTGATCGGCCTGCGCGACGGCCATCCCCTGCACCTTTCCGACGTGGCCGACATCCGCAGCGGCGCCGATGTCGCCACGCAGTACGCCTGGCATGGCGCGCCCGTCGGCCGTGATGGCCCGGTCGCCGGCATCGCGCCGGCCGTCACCCTCGCAATCGCCAAGAAGCCGGGCAGCAACGCCGCCGACATCACGGGCGCCATCACCGACCGGGTCGCGCAACTGCAGGGCGAGTTGATCCCCGAAGGCGTCCACGTCACCGTCACCCGCGACTACGGCCGCACCGCCAGCGACAAGGCGCAGAAACTGATCCAGAAGCTGGTGTTCGCGACCGGGTCGGTCGTGCTGCTGGTGCTGTTCGCGCTGGGCTGGCGCGAGGCGGTCGTGGTCGGCAGCGCGGTGGTGCTGACGCTGGCGCTGACCCTGTTCGCGTCGTGGGCGATGGGCTTCACCCTCAACCGGGTGTCGTTGTTCGCGCTGATCTTCTCGATCGGCATCCTGGTCGACGACGCGATCGTGGTGGTGGAGAACATCCACCGGCACATGGCGCGCGGCGGCAAGACCCTGTTCGAGGCGATCCCGCCGGCGGTCAACGAGGTCGGCGGCCCGACCATCCTGGCGACCTTCACCGTGATCGCCGCGCTGATGCCGATGGCGTTCGTGTCCGGCCTGATGGGCCCGTACATGCGCCCGATCCCGATCAACGCCTCGGTCGGCATGCTGTTGTCGCTGGCGATCGCGCTGATCGTCACCCCGTGGCTGTCGCTCAAGCTGCTGCGTCGCCATGCGCCTGCCAGCGGTGATGCCGGCGATACCGTCGCCGATGAGGAAACCCGCCTGCACCGCGGGTTCGGAAAACTGATGCGCCCGTTCCTCGACCCGCGCGTTGGTGGACAGCGCCGCTGGTGGCTGTTCGGCGGCATGGCCGGGCTGGTGGTGCTGGCCGCGTCGCTGGCGGTGGTGCAACTGGTGGTGATGAAGATGCTGCCGTTCGACAACAAGTCCGAGTTCCAGGTGGTCGTGGATCTGCCCGAGGGCCGCACCCTGGAGGACACCAACGCGCTGCTGGTGGAACTGGCCGCCGTGCTGGATACCGTGCCCGAGGTGCTCGACTACCAGGGCTATGCCGGCACGTCCGCGCCGATGAACTTCAACGGGCTGGTGCGGCAGTACTTCCTGCGCCGCGGAAGCAATATCGGCGACCTGCAGGTGAACCTGGTCGACAAGCACGAGCGCGACCGCCAGAGCCATGCCATCGCCCGTGCATTGCGACCGCAACTGGCGGCCGTCGGCGAGCGCCACGGCGCGTCGGTCAAGGTGGTGGAAGTCCCGCCCGGCCCGCCCGTGCTGTCGCCGCTGGTCGCCGAGGTCTACGGGCCCGATTACGCGGGCAGTCGCGAACTGGCGCTGAAACTGGCCGAGCGTTTCCGCCGGACCGAAGGCGTGGTCGACGTGGATACCAGCGTGGAGCACGCCGCGCCGCGCGAGACCCTCGTCGTCGACCGCGCCCGTGCCGCGCGCCTGGGCGTACCGCAGTCCGCGATTGCCGAGGCATTGCAGGCGGCGGTGTCCGGTATCGATGCCACCTATGTGCATGACGGCGCATCCAAGTACCCGCGGCCGGTGCGCTTGCGCCTGCCGGCGTCGGAGCAGGCCGGAATGGACCGGCTGCTGGCGCTGCAGGTGCGCGGCGGCCAAGGCCAGCTGGTGCCGCTGTCGGAGCTGGTGAGTGTCGAGCGTGGCCACTGGGACGGCGCGATCCACCACAAGGACCTGCTGCCGGTGGTGTACGTGACCGCCGACGAGGCCGGCGCGCTGGACAGCCCGCTGTACGGCATGTTCGATCTGGTCGGCCAGCTCGGGCGCGATGAGGTGGGCGGCCGGCACATCCCCCAGACCTTCATCTCGCAACCGCCCGATACCAGCGATTTCGCGATCAAGTGGGACGGCGAATGGCAGATCACCTACGAGACCTTCCGCGACATGGGCATCGCCTACGCGGCCGGGATGGTGTTGATCTACCTGCTGGTGGTCGCCCAGTTCCGCAGCTACCTGGTGCCGCTGGTGATCATGGCGCCGATCCCGCTGACCGTGATCGGGGTGATGCCGGGCCACGCGCTGCTGGGCGCGCAGTTCACCGCGACCTCGATGATCGGGATGATCGCGCTGGCCGGCATCATCGTGCGCAATTCCATCCTGCTGGTGGACTTCATCAACCACGCACTGGCGGCTGGACGCACGCTCGAGCAGGCGGTGGTCGATGCCTGCGCCGTGCGCGCCAAGCCGATCGTTTTGACCGGCGTGGCGGCGATGATGGGGGCGTTCTTCATCCTTGATGACCCGATCTTCAACGGACTGGCGGTGTCGCTGATCTTCGGCATCCTTGTCAGCACCGTCCTCACCCTGATGGTGATTCCATTGCTGTACTACACCTTGATGCATCGCAGCCGGCCGCCTTTGGCGGAGTCGGCGGAGGAGCTGGCATGAGCACAACCGAACGAACCCCGGCGACCGATCCGCTGCTGGTCGTCTGCCCGCATTGCCACGCGCCCAACCGGGTGCCGGCGGCGCGTCTGTCGGCATCGCCGGTCTGCGGGCGCTGCGGGCAGGGGTTGTTCAACGGCAAGCCGGTGGCGCTGGGGGTCGACCACTTCGCGACCCACGTCAATCGTGGCGACCTGCCCGTGCTGGTGGACTTCTGGGCGCCGTGGTGCGGGCCGTGCAAGATGATGGCGCCGCGGTTCGAGCGTGCGGCGGGCGAACTGGAACCGCAGGTGCGGCTGGCCAAGGTCGACACCCAGAGCGAGCCCACTCTGGGCCAGGGATACGCGATCCGCAGCATTCCCACCCTGGTGTTGTTCCAGGGCGGGCGCGAACTGGCACGGCAGGCCGGTGCGATGGCCACGGCTGATATCGTGCGCTGGACGCGCCAGCACCTGCCCGGCTGAGCGTCGACGCTGGATGCGCACCCGGTCGCTGCGGCAGGGGAGAATGCGGGTCTTGCGATGCCATCCAGTCCGTCGGTCGCGCACCGGCCAGATCCAGCGAGGAACCCGTCATGAAACGTCACATACATCCCACAGGGCCAGCCTGTCTCGCCGTCGGTCTTGCCCTGGCGTTGCTCGCTGGCTGCGGCAATGCGGCATCGCCCGGCTCTGACCCGGTGGCCGGAGTTGCGGCGGCCGCGTCTGCGTCGGGCGTCGATGGGACGGCGGTCGACATGGCCATGGCCGAAGAAGCGGAGCCGACGCTGGCGTCGGCGATTTCCGGACTGCGCGAGCCGCGCGCGGGCCTCTACACCGCCGGTCAGCCAGACGTCGGGGCGTGGACTGCCGCGGCCCGGCACGGCGTCACCACGGTGGTCGACCTGCGTCCGGAAAACGAGCTGGCCGGGCGCGACGAGGCGGCCGAAGTGGCTGCCGCTGGCCTGGCCTACCACCGCCTGCCGGTCGCCGGCGCGGGCGACGTGAACATGGACAACGCGGAACAGTTGCGGCAGCTGATCGAGCAGGCCCCCGGCCCGGTGCTGGTGCATTGCGCGTCGGGCAACCGGGTCGGCGCCTTGCTGGCGCTGGGCGCGGCGAAGGGCAATGGAATGACGACCGAACAGGCGATCGCATTCGGTCGCGATGCCGGTCTGGGCAGCCTGGAGCCGCGCGTGCGCGAGGTGCTTGAATCGGCGCCGGCCGCCGAATAAGCACGGCATGGACGAAACGACCGCCCGCTTGCGTCGGAGTGGCGGAGGCATGCCGCCGCCGGTGAGTCGCGACCGCACGGCGATTCCGGACATCAGAGCGTTCGCGGCTCTCGTCGCTCACAGCCGCTACGACCGGAGGAAGTCCAGTCGGACAAAAGCCTGGCCATCGCGGTCTGTTCCTTGGTAGGAGCGGCGTCAGCCGCGAACGCGCAGGACTACGCCAACGGCGCGACTTTCGCCACCCTTGACGCCCGCATTTCGCAGTTGAGAAAGCCGTGACCGCGCATCGGCTACGGTTCGCCAAGCGCCTGGTTCAGCACCGCAGCGAGGTGGGCGCCGCCCAGGCGCAGCTGCGTTTCGGCGACCGGTCGCCAGGCCTGCACGTAATCGCCGTCGATTTTGGCGCGCGGCGGATAGAAGCCCGGCTGGACCACGATCGCGCAGGAGTGCTCGGCCCATTCGCGGGCGCTGTCGGCCACCGGAGCCAGCGGTCCCGGGGGTGAGGACAGCGCCGGTTCCGGCAGCTTGCGCAGCCGCTTCAGATAGCGCGCGGTGTCCAGTCCGCGGGTGTTGAGCAGTCCGCTGTCCCAGAGCTGGTGCAGGTTGCTGCCCTTGCCGTACAGGTTGATTTGGAATTGGTTGCCGCCGCGGTCGTGGCCGTAGCCGGCGTGCGCGGGCTGGTGGATGTCGCCGACGAAGTGGACGACGAATTTCAGCGCCTGCCGCCGTGCTTCCCGCGACTGGTCACGATCGGCCAGGATCGCGGTCTGGGCGCGGATGGCCTCGACCACGCAATCGCCACCGGGGCAATCGCGGGCGGTGTCGTAACGGCAATCGTGCTCGGCGATGTTGACGTAGTGCCAGCGCGCGCTGCGCTTGCCCAGGTCCGGGTCGTGCTCGCGCAGCTCGTCCGCCCAGCTGGCGATGCCGGCCAGGTCTTGCCCCGGATCGTCGGCGAGCAGGCGCTCGACTTCGCCGCGTGCCTGCGGCGTCAGGGCGTCGTTGGCCAGCGACGCCACCAGTTGATGACCCCGCGGCCCCCAGGCCGGGGCGTCGAAGGAGACAAACAGTGCGCAGGTGGCCAGCGCGAGCGCCAGGAAAGTGCCGCAAGAGGTTCGATTCATGCCGGCAAGGGTAGCCGAGCAGGGCCGGTACCACCGTGCGTGAACTGGTGTTGTCCGATGAAGGGTGCGGCGGCGTTGAGGTGCGAAGCAGCGCTTGATCCACGTCAGCGACATGGCGTTGGCCGCCGCGCCCGGAGCCTCTCGTCGCCGGGATGGGCTAAAATGGGAAGCTTTTTCCCTACACATGCCCGTCAGGAGCCCTGCAATGGCGATCAAGGTTGGTATCAACGGTTTTGGCCGCATCGGACGCAACGTCCTGCGTTCTGCGATTCAGAATTTCGGCAGCGACATCGAAGTGGTTGCCATCAACGACCTGCTGGAGCCGGACTACCTGGCCTACATGCTGCAGTACGACTCCGTCCACGGCCGTTTCGACGGTGACATCAAGGTCGAAGGCGACGACATCGTCGTCAACGGCAAGAAGATCCGCCTGACCCAGGAGCGCGACCCGGCCAACCTGAAGTGGGGCGAGGTCGATGTCGACGTGGTGATCGAGTCCACCGGCCTGTTCCTGACCAAGGAAGCGGCGCAGAAGCACCTCGACGCCGGCGCGAAGAAGGTGATCCTGTCGGCGCCGTCGAAGGACGACACCCCGATGTTCGTCTTCGGCGTCAACGACAAGAAGTACGCCGGCGAGGCGATCATCTCCAACGCCTCCTGCACCACCAACTGCCTCGCGCCCGTCGCCAAGGTGCTCAACGACAAGTGGGGCATCAAGCGCGGCCTGATGACCACCGTGCACGCGGCCACCGCGAGCCAGAAGGTCGTCGACGGTCCGAGCAACAAGGACTGGCGCGGCGGCCGCGGCATCCTGGAGAACATCATTCCCTCGTCCACCGGCGCGGCCAAGGCCGTCGGCGTGGTGATCCCGGAGCTCAACAAGAAGCTCACCGGCATGAGCTTCCGCGTGCCGACCTCGGACGTGTCGGTGGTCGACCTGACCGTCGAGCTGGAGAAGCCGGCGACCTACGCCGAGATCTGCGCGGAGATGAAGGCGCAGTCCGAAGGTCCGCTGAAGGGCATCCTGGGCTACACCACCGACAAGGTGGTCGCGACCGATTTCCGCGGCGACACCCGCACCTCGATCTTCGACGCCGAAGCCGGCATCGCGCTGGACGACACCTTCGTCAAGCTGGTCACCTGGTACGACAACGAGTGGGGCTATTCCAACAAGTGTCTGGAGATGGTCCGGGTCGTGGCGAAGTAATCGCCACTGCCACCCACAAAAAAACCGGGCCTCATCGCCCGGTTTTTTATGGTTTTCATAAGGCAGCCCTGAACAACCGCCGTCATCCCCGCGAAGGCGCGGATCCATGGACTTGATTGGCGACGCCCTGCAAAAGCGGACTGTGCCGGGTTTCTTCAGCGTTTCAGCAACGGCAGCTTGTCCGGCACGCCGTCCCATTTCTCCGCATCTTCCAGCGCCGGGATCTTGCGGTCGATCACGGGCCACAACGGCGCCAGCTCGGCATTGATCGCGAGGAACTTCTCCTGCCCCGCCGGGACATCGTCTTCCGGGTAGATCGCACCGACCGGGCACTCGTCCACGCACAGGGTGCAGTCGATGCACTCGTCGGGATCGATCACCAGGAAATTCGGGCCTTCATGGAAGCAGTCGACCGGACACACCTCGACGCAATCGGTGTGTTTGCAGTTGATGCAGTTTTCGGTAACGACGTGGGTCATGGGAGGTCCACCTTGACAGGTTCCAGCATTGCCATTCTCTCGCGTATTGATTTGTCGCGGCCCTGACATGGATCAAGGCGGTCTGGTCGGCGCGCCGGGACAATAGCGCCAACACCCCCCACTACATGGAGTCAGAAAGATGATCCGCAAGTTGTCCGCAGTAGCCCTGCTCGGCGTTGCCGGCATGTTCGCCCTCCCTGCGATGGCAGCCAATTGCGCGGCCACCGTCGATAGCACCGACGCGATGCAGTTCACCACCAAGAGCCTGGCAGTGCCGGCCTCGTGCAAGGAGTTCAAGGTCACCCTGAAGCACATCGGGCAGTTGCCCAAGACGGTGATGGGGCACAACTTCGTGCTCGGCAAGACCGCCGACGTCAGCGGCATCAATGCCGACGGCATGAAGGCCGGTGCGGACGCCAACTACGTCAAGGCCGGCGATCCGCGGGTGATCGCGGCGAGCAAGCTGATCGGCGGTGGCGAGTCGACCACGGTCACCATTCCGGTCGCGAAACTGAAGGCGGGCGAGGCCTACACCTACTTCTGCTCGTTCCCGGGCCATGCCGGGATCATGAAGGGCCGCTTGACTCTGTCCAAGTAAGTCACCATCTAGGAAGGGGCGGCCACTGCGGTCGCCCCTTTTCCGTTTTCGCGATTCGTCGTCGCGATTTTTTGCCGGTGCCTCATGACACGCGACTCCACCGAACTCACCGAAGCGCGACTGGCGGCCCTGATCGACCGGTTCTACGACAAGGTCCAGGTTCATCCGACCCTCGGGCCGGTATTCAATGCCGCCGTGCACGACTGGCCGGAACACAAGACGCTGCTGACCTCGTTCTGGTCGTCGGTCGCGCTGGGCACGCGCAGCTATCGCGGCGATCCGATGGCCAGGCATCGCGGCCATCCGATCCATGCCGAACACTTCGATGACTGGCTGGCGCTGTGGCGCGCGACCGCGGACGAAGTGCTCGACCCCGAACACGCACGGCTGGTGCACGACTACGCCAAACGCATCGGTCGCAGCCTGCGTTACGGGCTGGGGTTGAACGATGGCGGTCGTTCTCTGGGACTGCCGATCGTCGGCGGTTGAAATCAACCTGCCGCCGTAAACATCGACCCGCATAGAGGCGTAGGGCGCATTGGCAATGCGCCGCACCAACCCGACACACAGGAGCGTTCATGGCCAGCTGGTACCCCCTGATCCTGCTGTTGCACCTGTCGTGCGCGATCGTCTTCATCGGCGCGGTCGCATTCGAGGTGCTGGTGCTGGAGTCGCTGCACGGTCAGTTCGAACCGGCGCTGATGCGTCGCATCGAGCAGACCGTGATGGCGCGCGCACGACGGTTCATGCCGTGGGTGGTCGGCCTGCTGTTCCTGAGCGGATTCGCCTTGTTCGACATCCGCTGTGACGGATTCAGCTGCATGGACTCGCGCTTCGGCTGGATGCTGCTGGCCAAGGTGACGCTGGCCTTCCTGGTGCTGGTGGTGTTCGCGCGCACGGTGCTGGCCAGCGCGCGCGGCGGCCTGGATCCCTGCAGCGTCCGCCATACCCACCAGATCATCCTGACGCTGATGGCCGGCATCGTGGTGCTTGCGAAGCTGATGTTCTATTGATCGGGCCATTTGGCCGGGCGGCGCGCCTTTGGTGCGGCGCATTACGCCTTTGGCTAATGCGCCCTACGCGCCCTACGCGGGTGGGGGCGGCGACATCGGGGGGACCGGCGTCGGCCGGCCCCGGTCGTCCAGCGCGACCATCGTGAACCGGCCGCGGGTGGCGAGCAGCGCCTGGCCGGAATGCAGGTCCTCGCTGTGCATCTCCACCTCCACCTGCAGCGAGGTGCGCCCGGTCGCGACCACCCGCGCGACCAGCTGCACCAGCGCGCCCTGGTTGACCGCGGTGTGGAAGTCGATCTGCTCCGAGCGTGCGGTCACTACAGTGCAGCGCGCATAGCGCGAGGCGGCGATGAACGCGGCCTTGTCCATCCACGCCAGCGCCTGGCCGCCGAACAGCGTGCCCAGGTGGTTGGTGTGGTCGGGAAACACGATCTCGGTCATGCGCGCCTCGGTGCTGGGCAGGCTCGTGCGGGTGGCGGTCATCAGGGTCGGACTCCTGCCGCCGACGCTGGCGAGGGGTCGCAGCACCGGGAGGCGTAAGGGAAGGTGGCGGCGTCCTTGCCGCCTGGTCGGCGTTGCAGCGCCCGCGCGGCATCCATCCGCTGCGTCGACGACGGCCCTGTCGTCAGGTTGCCTCCGGTCATCCTGCCGGAGCGGCGGCCTCCTGCCACCTGTTGGAACCGCATCCATGCGGAGGTCCTGATCCGTGCCCCATGCGGAAGAGGACATTCCGCTGCGAACGGTCACTCGCGTCAGAACGGGGCATCGAACGCGACCTCGCCCTGCACGCCAACCTGGTAGGCCGACACCCGGCGTTCGAAGAAGTTGGTCACTTCCTGCACGTCCTGCAGATCCATGAAGCCGAACGGGTTGCTCGCGCCGAAATGCTTCGGCATGCCGAGCTGGCCCAGCCGCTGGTCGGCGCAATACTCCAGGTACTGGCGCATGTCCTTCAGCGACAGGCCGACCACGCCGCCGGACAGGGTGTCGGCGGCGAACAGCATTTCGCATTCGACCGCCTCGGTCAGCATCTGCACCACGTCGCGCTGCATCGACGCGTCAAACAGCTCCGGCTCCTCCTCGCGCGCGGCGCGGATCACCTCGAACGCGAACGCCATGTGGCAGCTTTCATCGCGGAAGACCCAGTTGGTGCCCGAGGCCAGACCGTGCAGCAGCCCGCGTGAGCGCAGGTAGTACACGTAGGCAAACGCACCGAAGAAAAACAGGCCTTCGATGCAGGCGGCGAAGCAGATCAGGTTGAGCAGGAACTGGCGGCGGTGCCCGTGGGTCTCGATGCGCTCCAGGTCCTGGATCGAGTCGATCCACTTGAAGCAGAACTCGGCCTTGGCACGGATCGACGGGATGTTCTCGACCGCCGCGAACGCCTCGGTGCGCGCCTTGTCATCGGGCAGGTAGGTGTCCAGCAGGGTCAGGTAGAACTGCACGTGCAGCGCCTCCTCGTACAGCTGCCGCGACAGGTACATGCGCGCTTCGGGCGCGTTGATGTGCTGGTAGAGGTTCAGCACCAGGTTGTTGGCGACGATCGAATCGCCGGTGGCGAAGAACGCGACCAGCCGCTCGACCAGATGGCGCTCGGCCGGGCCGAGCTTGCCGCGCAGGTCGTTGACATCGAGCGAGAAGTCGACCTCCTCGACCGTCCAGGTGTTGCGGATCGCGTCGCGGTACATCTCGTAGAAACGCGGGTAGCGCATCGGGCGCAGGGTGAGATCGAAGCCGGGGTCGAGCAGGCGTGGAGTGGTCATGGGGATTCCTGGAATGTGGTGGCTCCCTTCTCCCGCGGCGGCGCCCGAAGGGTGTGCAGAGCTGAGAAGGTGGCCGGCCGGTTGGGCGCGAGAGGTCGGCGATTGCTTGAGCCCTTCTCCCGCGGGCGGGAGAAGGTGCCCGAAGGGTGGATGAGGATGCGCGTGGTATGCGATCCGCGCTGTTGTAGGAGTGGCTTCAGCCGCGAACTGGCCGAGCCAACCATTGACGCCGATCTGTCATTGCCTGCGCGTTCGCGGCTGAAGCCGCTCCTACAAAGGCAACGGCTGGGCTCGCGTGTTGTGTCAGGTCAACGTCACTGGCACGCCTCGCAGCTCTCCGGATTCTCCAGCGAGCAGGCGATCGCCTCGCTGCTCGGCACCGGCGCGCTGACGGTGGACTTCGCAATCCGCGTCGCCGGCCGCGAGCGCAGGTAGTAGGTGGTCTTCAGCCCCTGCTTCCACGCGTACATGTACATCGACGACAGCGCGCCGATGCTCGGGCTCTCGATGAACAGGTTCAGCGACTGGCTCTGGTCGATGAAGGCGCCGCGGTCGGCGGCCATGTCGATCAGCGAGCGCATCGGCAACTCCCAGGCGGTGCGGTAGACCTGGCGCAGGGCTTCGGGAATCGCGCTGATGGCCTGGATCGAGCCGTCGGCCAGTTTCACCGCATCGCGCAGTTCCGGCGTCCACAGCCCGAGCGTCTTGAGCTCCTCGACCAGGTACTTGTTGATCACGAGGAAGTCACCCGACAGCGTTTCTCGCTTGAAAAGGTTGGACACCTGCGGCTCGATGCATTCGTAGCAGCCGGCGATCGAGGCGATGGTGGCGGTCGGGGCGATCGCGATCAGCAGCGAGTTGCGCAGACCGTGCTCGCGGATGCGCGAGCGCAGTGCGTCCCAGCGGGCGAGGTCGGTCGGGGTCACGTCCCATGCCTCGAACTGCAGTTCGCCCTGCGAAGCACGGGTGTCGCCGAATGCCGGATGCTTGCCTTGCTCGATGGCCAGCTCGCAGGAAGCGGCCAGCGCATGGAAGTAGATCTCCTCGGCGATCCGCCTGGACAGCTCTCGCGCGGGCGCGGAATCGAACGGCAGCCGCAGCTGGAAGAACACGTCCTGCAGGCCCATCGCTCCCAGACCGACCGGCCGCCATTTGAGGTTCCCCCGGCGCGCGGTGTCGATCGGGTAGAAATTCAGGTCGATCACGCGGTCCAGCTGGCGCACCGCCAGGCGCACGGTCTCGGCCAGTTTGTCGAAATCGAACCGGGCAACATCGCCGATGCCGCTGCCCTCGACGTGGTGGGCGAGGTTGATCGAGCCCAGGTTGCAGACCGCGGTCTCCTCCTGCGAGGTCACCTCCAGGATCTCGGTGCACAGGTTCGACAGATGCACCACG